>JACCXX010000079.1 GCA_013696805.1 Actinomycetota bacterium | reverse complement strand
ACCCTGATCCCCTTGTTGTAGAGAAGCAGGCGCGTCACGAGGAGATCGCCGGCACCTCTGCCCCGCGGGCCGCGGTCGACCACCTGCTGCTTGATCGCTCGGGTGGTGACCCTGATCGTCCCCGGCGTGTTGAGCGCCGGCGAGCCGCTGGTCAGCGAGCCCGCCAGCAGGGCGATCCCGACGAGCACGATGACTACGAAGAGTGTTTTTCTCATGTCTCCTCCTCTTACGTTCTTTCGGGTCCTTTTCCTGGGTGGTCGCCTCCATTCGCACTCGGGAGCTCGAGCCAGAAAGTCGACCCCTCACCTTCGGCGCTCGCGAATCCGATGCGGCCCCCGTGGGATTCAACAATGTCTCGCGCCAGTGCCAGCCCGAGGCCCGTTCCGGGAATCCCGCTCGAGGCGACGTCTCCACGGAAGAACTTGGTGAAGATCCGAGGCTGTTGACCCGCGGGTATGCCCATCCCCTTGTCGCGGACAACGACGCGAACTGAGTCTCCGTCGAGCTCCGCCGCCAGCTCGACGACCCCGCCTTCCGGCGAATACTTGATTGCGTTCGAGAGCAAATTGCCGATCACCTGCCTGATCCCATCGGGGTCCCCGCGGACCGGAAGCGCCTGCGCCGGCACGTCGATCTCGAGGCGATGGTGATCGCTCTGGGCGCCGTAGAGCTGCGCTTCCTCCTCGAGTAGGGGTGCGATGTCGACGAGCTCCTCCACGCGCACGAATCGCCCTTCCTCGATGCGGCGCACGTCCAGGAACTTGTCGATCAGCTCTGCGAGCCTTCGCGCCTGCGCGTCGACGACTCCGAGGTAATGCCGCCGTGTCTCAGGAGGGAAATCCCGTGTGAGCAGCAACGAGGTGAACCCGATGACACCCGCAAGAGGCGTCCTCAGTTCGTGGGACACAGTGTTGACGAGCTCCGACTTCATACGGTCGCTGTCCCGCAGTTGCGCGTTCTGCGCCTCGAGATCCCCCTGGGCGGTCTGTAGGCGCTCGGCCATCTCGTTGAATGCCCGGGTGAGATCGCCCACCTCGCCCGGCCCGCCTGCGGGGAGACGTAGAGAAAGGTCTCCGCCGGCGAGCCGTGCCGCGCCCGAGGCCGCCTCGCGAACCGGCCGCGCAATCGAGCGGGCCAGGAAGAGGGCAAAAAGCACGATGAACGCAGCCGAAGCCGCTAGACCGAGCACGCCGAGGGCAATCGCGAGCTTCGAACCCTCATCTGCCGAGCGCGCTCGCGATGCGCCGAGGACGTCCTCTGCGGCGAGGAAGAGGCGGAAGCGCATCCGGATGTCGTCGATACGACGCCTTCCCTCCGTGACCGTGGCCGACCGAGCTGCGGCGAGGCTTTCCAACCTCGCGATGCGCAGAACGGGCTCGGCGTACTCCGTGAGGTACTGGCGGATAGCAGCGGTCAAGCCGCGCGCGCGCATCTTCTGCGGGGGCTCATCGGCCACCAGTTCTTCGAAGCCGGCCAGACTCCGGGGAAGCTCCCTGCGCGCCGCGGGGTAAGGGGCGAGAAACCTCCGTCGGCCGGTGATGACGTATCCCCGCAGGCCTGTCTCGACGTCGAGGACCAGCTTCTGAAGGCCGAGTGCCTCGACCGTTACGTCCCTGGACTGCTTCTCCTCCCGATTCGCCTCGCGAAGCGTCGACAGGGCCAGGATCAGGATCACGAAGGCTGCCCCAACGAGGATTGCCAGCAGCGCGCTCGCGGCGACTAGCCTGGTCTCCAACGAGAGCGATGCCGGCCACGGCCGGCTCACGAGCCGTCCAGCAGCTTGTCGAGAGCCCGCTTCAGCTCGTCGGGATCGAACGGCTTCGGAAGAAAGTCGTCTGCGCCGGCCGCGATCACGTCTTCGCGCCTCTCACTCCACGCAGTGACGACGAGGACTGGGGTGTCGCGCAGCCGATCATCCGCGCGCATTTCGGCGAGGACTTCGAAGCCGCTCAGCCCGGGCAACATGAGATCGAGAATGACGGCGTCCGGCGCGAGCTCCTGCGCGAGCTGGAGGGCGACGAACCCGTCGCTCGCCTCGGCGAACCGATAGCCGCTGGGCAGCGAGGCTCGGACAAGCTCCCTCAGTGTCGGCTCGTCTTCGCAAATCAGAATCGTCTTGAAGTCCTTCACAGCCGCTCGGTGCAAAACTTCTTCTCAATCGACTTTCGAGGCCGCGGCCGCTTCAGCCAACGCTCCAGCCGGGCGATTTGCTGCGAGGTTCTACCGTCAACCCCATATCACACGATAGCGCGGCGGAAGGTTTCTCATGGCTGGGCAACACCCATGCGCCGGAGATCCGGGACCCTTGTAGTAGTAGGAGTAGTAGTAGTAGCGCGAGCTCAGCGGGGTAGGAGCGAGACCGTCACCTGCAAGACGCGCCCCCGGCCGATCGTGAAGTCGGTCACCCTCGTCCCCGGGCGGCCGGAGCCGAGCCGGCAGCGGCGAAAGACCGACCATGGCCTACACAGGGCGCGCGGGAAGCCGCGACGAACCGCTGCCTCGGGGGAATCGACGCCGATGCCCGACGCCGTTCGCTCCGTTGAGCGCGTCGTTGAGATCTCGCTCGCCCGGCCGGCACGGAAGCCAACCCAGACGCGCGCGAAGTACAGGCGCCCACCGCCCTGTCCGGTGGGTCGGCCGAGGCGAGCTTGCACCTGGGCCTTCGTCATGCCGAGGACGACGCCTGACATTCCATGCTGCGGGCGGATGGTCGCGGCGGCGGCGGTTGGAAGTGCAAGAGCCGCCCCCACCAGGACGAGGGCGAGCGTGCGGCGCATCTACCTCTCTAGTCGGCTGCTGGGGTGTCTTCCGCGACCCTCGACCGAGGAGGGTCGAACAAGAGGTGCGCTTCGAAGTCCGGACGGTTCGCCTGCCAGGTCTTCAGGTACAGGTCGACCTCCATCCGCGCCTGCTCCTCGCCGAGCGCGGCCGGAATGTCGACGTCCACCGTCTCGTCATCCACGATCTCGGCTCGACATTCAGCGCCGCAGAGGAACTCGAGGAGATCCTCCTTGGCGTCGGTGGGTACCTGAATCCTCATCCCGCAGTTCAGACTTACAGTGGTCGACGTCATCCCTTTTGTCTAGTTTCGAATAATTGCGGCAGGAACCGGCCTACGCGGCCGCTACGCTCACCCCATGAGCGTCCTGATTACGCATGTAGAGCGGGATTCCGATGTCTTCGCACGTCGTCGCG
Organism: Actinomycetota bacterium; assembly: GCA_013696805.1. GTDB lineage: Bacteria > Actinomycetota > Thermoleophilia > Gaiellales > Gaiellaceae > VAXT01. The sequence continues at coordinate 7,426 of JACCXX010000079.1, read as the reverse complement.
AGCGGATGCGGACGCTCGTCGAAGAGGTTCGAGAGCGGACGGCGCAGGTTGCCCGTGGGGGCGGCGAGAAGGCTGTCGAGCGTCACCGCACACGCGGCAAGCTGCCTGCCCGTGAGCGCGTCGACCGCCTGCTCGATCCAGGGAGCGCCTTCCTCGAGCTGAACGCGCTCGCCGCCTGGGAGATGTACGACGGCCAGGCACCCGGCGCCGGAATGGTGACGGGCATCGGAGTCGTCGAGGGCCAGGAGTGCGTCATTGTCGCCAACGACGCGACAGTGAAGGGCGGCTCATACTTTCCGCTCACGGTCAAGAAGCATCTGCGGGCACAGGAAGTTGCCGAGCAGAACAGCCTGCCCTGCATCTACCTCGTCGACTCGGGGGGCGCCTTCCTGCCCCTCCAGGCCGAGGTCTTCCCAGACCGCGACCACTTCGGCCGCATCTTCTACAACCAGGCACGGCTCTCGGCAAGGGGGATCACGCAGATCGCGGCGGTGATGGGGTCGTGCACGGCCGGCGGCGCCTACGTGCCGGCGATGAGCGACGAGACGATCATCGTCAAGGGGACGGGAACGATCTTCATCGGCGGGCCTCCACTCGTGAAGGCTGCGACCGGCCAGGACGTGACTGCCGAGGAGCTCGGGGGCGCCGACGTTCATGCGCGACAGTCGGGGGTCGCCGACCACTATGCGACGAGCGACGAGAACGCCCTGGCGATCGTCCGCTCGATCGTGCGGAACCTGCACCGCCGCAAGGAGGCGCCTTGGCCGATCGGCGAGCCCGAGGAGCCTGCGGTCGACCCGAGCGACCTCTACGGCTTGATCCCGGAGGACCATCGCCAGCAATTCGATACGCGCGAGGTAATTGCACGACTCGTCGACGGCAGCCGCTTCCACGAGTTCAAAGAGCTGTACGGAGAGACGCTCGTCTGCGGCTTCGCGCGCATCGAGGGCTACCCGGTCGGGGTCCTCGCGAACAACGGCGTGCTGTTCGCCGAGTCGGCCCAGAAGGGCGCGCATTTCATCGAGCTCGCTTGCGCCCGCAAGGTGCCGCTCGTCTTTCTCCAGAACATCACGGGCTTCATGGTCGGCAAGGAGTACGAGGCGGGTGGGATCGCACGCGACGGTGCGAAGCTCGTCATGGCCGTCGCGTGCGCGGACGTCCCCAAGTTCACCGTTGTGACCGGGGGTTCGTTCGGTGCGGGCAACTACGGAATGGCAGGTCGCGCGTACTCACCGCGTCAGCTCTGGATGTGGCCGAACGCCCGCATCTCCGTGATGGGCGGGGAGCAGGCGGCGACGGTGCTCTCGATGGTCGGCGACTCTGATCCCGACGAGATCCGTGCCAAGTACGAGGAAGAGGGCAACCCGTACTACTCGACGGCGCGGCTCTGGGACGACGGGGTCATCGATCCGCTGGATACCAGGCGCGTTCTGGCGCTCGGAATCTCGGCCGCGTTGAACGCACCGATCCCCGAGTCGAAGTTCGGCGTCTTCCGGATGTAGGCCACCAACTCTCGATCTGTCCCAAGCTAGGCTCTTTCGCGATGGCCAGATACGACGTCGTCGACTTTCGGGACCTCGAAGGGCGCGTCAAGGAGATCCGCAAGGCGCTCGGCGCCAGAGCCTTCGGCGGCCTCGCCTGGGTGGCCATCGGCGCACCGCGAGACGGGCGTTACGAGCCGCCCGAGTGGGGGTAGCGGTGGCGGCTTCGGCGTCCGTCGAGGCAACGTCGGTAGGCGACGTCGAGGTCGACTACGCGTACAACTCCTGGGTGCTCGCTCAGTGCCGGGGCCGCTCAGCGCAGCGCCAAGTTCGCACGGGTGCTGAGCTCGGAGACCTGCTGATCGAAGTGGGAGTACCCATGCGGGAGGCACGCGAGCTCGGCAAGCGCATCTGGGGCTCTCGTCCCGCCGACGCGGAGTTGCGCGCGGCTCGGCCGTGGGAGGCCATGTGGCGCGGGACTGGGCTTTCCCCGGTGACGGCGATCACAATCGCCTTCCTCGGCCCGCTGATCATCGTCGCGTTTGTGCTCCTCCTCTATCGCCTCTTGTACTGAGTGCTCGTGCGGATCGTCCTATGGAACCTGGCCGACTCGAAAACGTCGATCGGGGAGCTACGGCGCTACCTCCGCGACGAGTCGGTCGACGCATTCTCCGAGGTCCCGGGGCTGCGGTTTAAAGCGTGGATCTCAGATGAGCCGACCGAGCGCTGGGGCGCCGTCTACGTCTGGGAGTCGGCAGAGGCCGCCCGAACCGAGCTGCCGAGCCGGGCGCGAGAGCTCATCGGCAAGGAGCCTGACATCGTCGAGGAGTTCGACGTCGAGGCGACCGTCGAGGGATTGTCCGAGATCGAGGAGTTGGCCCGTCGCGGATTGGCCTTCGACGACTGAGGCCGCTGCATCCCGCGTTGTCTTCGGCGCAAAACCGACACCCATGGGTGCGGATTTCGTCATTACGATTGCACCGGGGAGGAGGTGGGCTGTGCCTAAGAAGAGGGATCCTTTCAGAGGACGAGCTTCTCCGGAAAAACGGCTCCTTCGACAAAGCGCTCAAGTCGGTACGGCGTGAGATCGAACTCGGACGCACCGTCGAGGATCTCCTGCGCAGCCGCCCGGCCGACCGCGGGTGACTGCATGAAACCGTGCCCGGAGAAACCGCACGCGGCATAGACCCCTTCGCGCGCCCACCCGATGATCGGATGGGCATCCGGGGTCATGTCGTAGAGCCCAGCCCACGCACGTGCGACTTCCGCGCCGGCGGCAAGCGGATAGCGCCGCGCCAGCCGGCGTAGCCAATCCGAGACGAGCTCGTCGTCGACCCGCTCCTCGAAGCCCCAGCGCAGCGTGGGCTCGGCCATCGCCAGGCGCAGCGCGCCATCGACCGGTCGGAAATGAAAGCCGGTTTCCGCCTCGACGATCATCGGGAGATCGAGCGCCAAGCCGCCGACGGGAACAGTGTCGACGAGCTGCCGGCAGAGTGGCCGGATAGGCAACTCGACCCCGAGCGTCCGCCCGAGATCGGCAGACCAGGGCCCGCATGCGACAACGAGGACGTCGAACTCGAGCCCAACCGCGTTCACGCCTTCGGCGAGCTCCACGCCACGTTCCGTCGCCCGGCGCACGAGCTCTCGCGTTACCCGCGCCGCATCGGCGACCCCATCCTCCCAGCAGGCGACTGCGCCGACGACGTCTCCCACTTCGAGCCCCTCGATGGCGCCTGGATCGACGCGTGTCACGGGCACTCCGAGCCCCTCCTGAAACGCTCGTCGCTCCTCCAGCTCCGCGAGGCCCTCCGCGCTCGACGCGAGGAAGACGTAGCCAACCTGCTCGAAGAACGGCGATCCCAGATCCTCGAAGAAGCGAATGCTGGCCTGGGCAAGCCGCACCTCGGGAGCGGTCGAGAACTGCTGCCGCACTCCCCCCATGGCCTTGCCTGTCGAGCCTGATCCGACCTGCGCCCGGTCGCAGAGCACGACCTCGCCGGCGCCCGCGAGCACGAGGTGGTACGCAATCGAGGCGCCGATCGCGCCGGCGCCGGCTACAACGATTCGAGCCATGCGTCGAGCTCCGCGCGCTCCTCGACGGACAGTGGCCTGAGCGGTGCGCGCACGTCACCGCGCACAGACACGCCCCGAGCGCCGAGAGCATGCTTCGTAGCAGCCTGGAACGGAAAACGTTCCAGCCCCGCCCGCAGCTCCCCCACGTCCCCGCTTCGCTCCTTGACCAGACGGACGACCGCCTCCGGAAAGACCGCCGCGAGCCCGGAGACCGCCCCTGTTGCACCACTTTCGAGACCCCTCAGGATCAGCGGCTCCGAGCCGACGAAAACGTCGAGCCCTTCGATCAGGAACGGCTGCACATATTCGAACGGACTGTTCGAGACCTTGAGCCCGGAGAGGTTCGGTGCCTCGTCCCGGATGCGCTCGATCGCCGAGACCGGCAGCGAATAGCCCGTGCGCGCGCGGAACTCGTACAGGTAGAACGGAAGCGGTGCGCAGGCCGCTGCCGCCGCGACGAAATGGCGCACGAGCGACTCCTCGTCGAACGCGTAGTACGGCGGCCCGATCACGGCCACGGCAGCCGCGCCGGCTTCTGCCGAATCCTGCGCCAGGCGAACGGTGTCGGCCGTGGTCTGCGCGCCGCAGTGAACGGCGACCTGAATCCGGTCCCCGATCGCGTCGAGAAAGAGCCGCGCCACGCGTGTGCGTTCCTCGAGGCTCAGCAGGATCCCCTCCCCGGTCGTGCCGAGCACGAGAATCCCGTCTAGCCCACCCGCGACGAGGAAGTCGGCGTACGCGCCGAACGCGTCGTCGTCGAGCTCCGCTCCCCCATCCCGGAGCGGTGTGACAGCCGCTGCGAGCACGCCTTTGAGCACGGGCCGACTCTATGCTGCGCGCGCATGAGCGGGTTGCGCGTCGAGCGAGATGGGCCCCTGCTGCGCGTCACGCTCGCGCGGCCCGAGCGTCGCAACGCCTTCGACCCTGAGCTCATTGCCGAGCTGACCGACACGTTCGAGGACGTGGGCGACGCCAGAACGGTCATCCTCGCCGGGGACGGCAAGGCCTTCTGCGCCGGCGCCGACGTCGAGTGGCAGCGCGCGTCGATCGACCTCACCTATGAGCAGAACGTCGAGGATGCCCTGCGCCTCTACAGCATGCTCGCCGCCGTCGACGCCTGTCCGGCACCCGTTGTAGCCCGCATCCAGGGCTACTGCCTCGGCGGCGGCTGCGGCCTTGCTGCGTGCTGCGACATCGCCGTCTGCGGCGACGACGCGGTGTTCGGGTTCTCGGAGGTCAAGCTGGGGATCATCCCGGCAGTCATTTCCCCGTTCGCACTCGCGAAGATCGGAAGTGGCGCGGCGCGACGCTACTTCCTCACCGGAGAGCGGTTCGGCCCCGCGGTCGCCCTACGCATCGGGCTCGTCAGCGAGGTTGCCCCCACTCTCGACAGCGTGGTCGAGCGCGTGGTCGACGAGCTGCTGTCGTCCGGGCCGGGCGCCATACGGGAGGCGAAGCGCCTCGTGCTGCTGGGGCTCCCGGACAGCCAGGAGCTGGCCGAGCTGGCCGCGCGAATGCGGACGAGCGACGAAGGCCAGGAAGGGCTGCGGGCGTTCCTCGATAAGCGCCCGGCGACATGGAGATCCGAAAGCTCCTCGTAGCGAATCGCGGCGAGATCGCGGTTCGAGTCTTTCGGACGGCTCGGGAGCTCGGAATCGCCACGGTCGCCGTCGCGGCTCCGGACGACAGGGACACGCTTCATGTGCGCACGGCAGATCAGACCGTGGAGATCCGCAGCTACCTCGATTCCGAGGAGCACATCCGTGCGGCCAAGGAGACGGGCGCCGACGCGATCCATCCGGGTTATGGGTTCCTGTCAGAAAACCCCGATTTCGCCGAGGCAATCGAGGCGGCGGGACTCATCTTCGTCGGCCCCTCGGCGGAGGCTCTCCGCGCCGGGGGTAACAAACTGGAAGCCAAGCAAATGGCCCGCAGAGCCGGGGTGCCCGTCGTCCGGGAGGGCTCGCCGGAAGAGCTCGGGTATCCGCTGGTGATCAAGGCGGCAGCCGGCGGCGGTGGTCGCGGAATGCGGATCGTCCGCGAGCCGACGGAGCTGGACGGAGGGCTCGAAGCCGCGCGGCGGGAGGCCAAGGCGGCCTTCGGCGACGACACGCTCTTCTGCGAGCACTATGTCGAGCGGCCGCGGCATGTCGAGATCCAGCTCCTGGCGGATGGTCAGGGCAATGTCGTCGCACTCGGTGAGCGCGAATGCTCCATCCAGCGGCGCCATCAAAAAGTGCTCGAGGAGTCGCCGTCGCCGGCACTCGATCCCGATCTGCGCGCGGGGATGAGCGAGGCCGCCGTCGCCTTCGCCCAGGCGATCGGCTACCGAAGTGCGGGCACGGCGGAGTTCATGCTGGACGGTCGCGACTTCTGGTTCCTGGAGCTGAACGGCCGCATCCAGGTTGAACATCCGGTAACCGAGCTCGTCACCGGCGTCGATCTCGTCCGTGAGCAGCTGCGCATCGCGGCAGGCGAGCCGCTTGCCGTGGGCGAGCCAAAGCTCGACGGCCACGCGGTCGAGGTCAGGCTCTACGCCGAGGACCCGCGCTCGTTCTTGCCGCAGGCCGGCCGGATCGAGCGTCTTTCCCTGCCACGGACGATCCGGGTGGACGCGGGCGTCGAAGAGGGCGACGAGGTCGGCGTGGCCTACGACCCGATGATCGCGAAGCTGATCGCTCACGGCCCCACTCGTGATGAGGCTTTCCTCCGACTGCAGGACGCGCTCGCCGACACGGACGTGGGCGGCCTGACGACGAACCTGCCGTTTCTCCGCTGGCTCGTTCGCCACCCGGCCGTCCGCGCAGGACGTACGAACACTGCGTTCCTCGAGGAGAACCCTCCGCTCTCGGCGCCGCCCGCGCGCCTCCCGAGCGGCCCGTGGGACGGTGCGTGGCGACTCAACCTTTCGCCCCCTCCGCCCCACGCGCCGCCTGACGTCGACAACGCTGCGCATGCCGAGCGACCCGGCGCCGCGGCGGAGCAGAGCACGCTCACGGCCCCGATGCCGGGCACGGTGATCCAGGTTCTCGCCACCCCAGGGGATCGCGTCAAGGTTCGCCAGACGCTGCTCGTGCTCGAGGCGATGAAGATGGAGACGCCGATCGTCTCCCCCTACGCGGCGGTCGTTCGCAAGGTGCACGTAGCGGAGGGTGACCGCGTCGCGGGTGGCGCCGTGCTGGTCGAGCTGGAGGAGTAGGTCTAGGCCGATCTGGCGCGTAGCGTCGGTACCGTGAGGAGCGCCGCGAGCGCGGCAGCCACCGCTAGGGCGCCGAGCAGGGTTCCGACGTCGTCGAACGACGGCTTGACGGACATGTCGAAGATGATCAAGAAGAGGACCATCAGGTCGATCCGCGTGAGCGCGATCAGGCGCCTGACACGAGGCTCCGCTGCAGCCGCTCCTTGAGAACGGACAAGCTTCTTGACCCGCCCGGCCTCGGGCCCGAAGAACGCCGCACCGGCCACGAACGTAATGCCGAACAGGATGAGGCCGATGACGATCCAGTCGTCGCCGATACCCCAGAACTCCGATTCCCAGACGAGCCCAAACCCGGCCAGCAGCGCGCCGAGCGAAGCCGGGACGAGAGCTCGGCTGCCGATCCGCTCGAGGTCTCCCCCGAAGTCAGCCAGGCGATTGGCGTCGTTGGACGCCAGCACCCGCAAACCGAAAAACTGGAACATCGCAGCGCCGCCGACCCAGATCGCGGCAAAGGCGATGTGCACGAAGAGCAGGAACTCGTAAAAAGTCAACTCAGAACAGCTTTTGCAGCTTGAGCGCCGCGCCCATGTCGCCGTCGACCTTGAGCTTCCCCGTCATGTAGGCGGTCGTCGGATTCTGCTCGCCGCTCGCAATGGCCTGGAACGTCTCCTCC
>JACCXX010000037.1 GCA_013696805.1 Actinomycetota bacterium | reverse complement strand
GTCCCTGGGCTCATGACGTCGTCAGGCTAGCCGCGAGCTTGTCGAACGACTCGTTCCAACCGGCCCCGGCCTGCTCGCCCATCTCGCCGGCCGGCATCCCGGCGTGGCGGAGGGTCAGCTTCGTCTTGCCGTCCTGGTCTTCGAACGTGACGGTGATCTCCGTCTCCAGCGGGAAGTCCGGCATTCCGTAGTGGGCACCGGGGACGACGTTGCCGTTCTCGTCCGCAAACGAGTCGGTGAGCACGAGCCGGTCCATGGGGACGATCTCGCGATAGACGCCCGTGCTCCAGAACTCCTGGCCGTCCGGGGAGCGCATGCAGTTGAGGTACTTGCCGCCTTCTTTGACGTCCATCTTGATCGACGGCGCCGTGAACTCCTTCGGCCCCCACCACTTCTTCATCTGCTCGGGATCCGTCCAGGCCTCCCAGACCCGCTCGCGCGGCGCATCAAGGACGCGCTCGATGACGAGCTCGTTCGTCTGCTGGGTTTCGCTCTGACTCACGAATTCTCCTTTCGCGTTTTCTCGAGGTGGCGCTCGAGCGCGTCCAACCGATCCTCCCAGAGCTGCCGGTACGGCTCGAGCCATTCGTCGAGCTCGACCAGCGGCTGGGGGTCCAACTCATACCAGCGCCGCTGCGCGTCGCGTCGGACGCGCACCAGGCCGGCTTCGCGAAGGAGGCGCAGGTGCTTCGAGACACCCGGCTGGCTGAGACCGAGGAGCTTGACCAGCTCCCCTACCGGACGCGCACGCTCTCGTAGAAGATCGAGGATGCGCCTGCGGGTGGGCTCGGCGACGAGCTCGAACGTGGTTGCTGTCATCGGGCGTAGTATTACTCCTTGGTTATATGTCTGTCAAGTTATGAATGATGCGGTCATCGTCGGTAGTGGGATCAACTCGCTGGCCTGCGCGGCTCTCCTAGCGCGCGCCGGTTGGGAGGTTCGTATCCTCGAGCGTGAAGGCACCCTCGGCGGAGCCGTTCAGACGGCCGAGCTCACAGATGCCGGGTACCACCACGACGTGTTCAGCGCCTGGCATCCGCTCTGGGTCGGCGGGGCGGCGCACGCGGAGCTGGGCGACGAGCTCGCGGCCCGCGGGCTCGAGTACCTGAATACGGAGCTGCCGACCGCGACCGTGTTCCCGGACGGAGCGAGCGCGTTCCTGCACCGGACCGCCGAGGCGAACGTCGCCGAGCACGGGGCAGCCTGGGGCGAGATGCTCGACTCGTTCTTCCCGAACGCAGACCTCGCCTTCGGGATCCTCGGCACCGAGCTCTGGTCGAGAGCCGGCCTCTCGCTCGGGCTCAAGGCTTACCGACGGCTGGGGAGGCGCGGCCTCGCGGCCTTCGTCGGAGACCTGGTGATCTCGAGCCGTGACTGGTTGACCGACACCTTCGAGTCCGAGCACACGCGCGGCCTCCTCGCACCCTGGGTACTGCACACGGGCCTCGGTCCCGACTCAGCTGCCTCCGGCTACATGACGCAGGTGATCGCGGTCGCCGTCCAGGAGGGTGGCATGCCGATCCCGCGCGGCGGCGGGGCGAAGCTCGTCGAGGCACTCGTCCGGATGATCCGCGATCACGGAGGTGAGGTCGAGACCGGGCGGGATGTCGAGCGGGTGCTCGTCGAGGGTGGGATGACGCGCGGCGTGAAGCTCGCCGACGGCGAGACGATCACCGCCGGCACTGTGATTGCGAACGTGACGCCGAACCAGCTCTATGGGCGGCTGCTCGACGAGGGTGCGGTGCCGAAGGAGATCGCACGACGCGGCCGGCGCTTCCGGTTCGGTCGCGCCGAGATGCAGATCCATTTCGCGCTCTCCGAGCCCGCTCGGTGGGCGGGCGACGAGCGGCTCGGCCAGACGGCGATCGTCCACCTCACGCCGGGGCTCGACGGCGTCTCCCGCGCGGTCAACGAGGCGGAGCGCGGGCTCCTTCCGGCCGAGGCGACAGTCGTGGTCGGCCAGCCGCTCACCATGGATCCCTCCCGTGCTCCCGACGGCGCCGGCCTGCTCTGGATCCAGCTCCAGGAGCTGCCCTGGAATATGAAGGGCGACGCCGCCGGAGAGCTCGACGAGGGCGACGGCATCTGGACGGAGGCGCTTCGCGAACGATATGCCGACCGGATTCAGGCGCGCATCGCCCGGCACATCCCGAACCTCGAGGGCGCCATCCGCAAGCGCGTCGTCCTCTCCCCCGCCGACCTCGCGGCTGCGAACGTCAACCTCGAGCGCGGCGATCCCTACGGCGGCTCGCTGGCGCTCGACCAGAATTTCCTCTGGCGTCCGTTCCCGCAAAGCCCTGGGCACGCCACTCCGGTCAAGGGCCTGTGGCACATCGGCGCGAGCACGCACCCCGGCCCGGGACTCGGCGCGGGGTCGGGGACACTCGTTGCGCAGCAGCTGATCGCGCGCCCGCTTCTGCGCCGACTGATCCGGCGATGAGGCGCTCGATCTCGCAGATCACGACGATCACGCAGTCGTTCGACGACGACCTCGATGCGTACAGGGCCGCGGGCGCCGACGGGATCGGAATCTGGGAGAGGAAGCTGGCGGACGACTCGCTGGAGCGGTTCCGGGACAGCGGTCTGGAGGCGGCCGCCGCCGTGCCCGCAGTGCCCTCGATCCTCCCGCTCCCGCTGCTGGAGGGACCCTCCGACCCCGGGGATCGAATCGACGCCATCTGCGAAGGCCTCCGACGGCTCGCGCCGTTCGAGCCGCCATGCGTCCTCTTCTTGACCGGTCCCGGCGACCGGGCGACGGTGGTTGACGGGATCCACGCGATCGCGGATGAGGCGGAGCGGCTCGGCGTCGTCGTCGCGGTCGAGCCGATTCAGCGCGAGTTCGCGGAGCTCTGGTCGATCGTCAGCTCGTTGGAGGAAGCCGCTCAGCTGATCGAAGAGGCCGACCGCCCGCGCGTCGGCCTCGCGTACGACACCTGGCACCTCTGGAACCAGCCGCTCGACGAGATCATTCGCTACCGGCACCGAATCATGTCTGTCCATCTCGCCGACTGGCGGGATCCGACGCGAAACACCAACGACCGCGTTCTCCCAGGGGATGGCGTCATCAACTTCGGGCCGATCCTGGAGGCCCTTCGCTGGAACGGCCTCTACGACCTGGAGATATTCTCCGACTCCGATCTGCCCGACTCACTTTGGCGTAGGGAACCGCGGGAGCTTGCGCGCCAGGGGATGGACGCGCTCGCGCGCCTGAAATCCGATTGACTGGTAGGCCACTAATGGATTTCAATCAGGGCATACCCGGGCAAGGAGGCTTGGCATGAGAGGCAAGCGCAAGTGGGGCGTCGCCTTGACGCTCCTCGCCGGAGTGACAGCGGTTGCTGCGCTCGCGGCGAGCATGGGCGGCAGCGCGACGGCTGGGATTCAAGGGCCCATCGTGATCGGCTGGGCCTACGACGCAAAGGGCCAGATGGCCCCGTTCGACAATCCGGCCCTCGCCACCGCCAGGATCCGAGTCCGCGAGCTGAACGCCAAGGGCGGCGTCAACGGGCGCAAGGTGCGGCTCGACACGTGCGACACCCAGAACAACAATCCCGCCCGCGCGAAGTCGTGCGCGCGCCAGCTCCTCGGGCAAGGCGCGCAGATCATCTTTACGACGTGCGACGTCGACTTCGCCACGCCCGTCGTCCAGGAGGCGATCAACCGCGGCAAGCTCGCCATCTCGACCTGCATCGGGACCGACCAGATGGGGCCGAAGCGTTTCGGCGCGAGCAAGGGACGCCTCGCGTTCAGCTTCGGCAACGTCGCACAGGACGAGGGCTCGGCGATGGCCGAGTACGCGATCCGGCGCGGCTGGCGAACGGCGGGCACGGCCACGAACACGCTGCTCGTCTACTTCAAGAACGTCATCCAGGCGTTCGAGAAGCGCTACCAACAGCTCGGTGGCCGCATCGTCGCGCGCGAGAGCTACCAGACGGGCGCGAACAACGTGCAGCTGGCCGTGACGAAGCTCCACGCGAAGAGCGCCAAGGTCTACGTAACCTCGACTGCGTTCGGAGAGCTCCCCGCGTTCGTGTCGGGCTTCCGCACGCTCGGGAATCAGACGCCGATCCTCAACTCGTGGGCCGGTGACGGTACGTACTGGGTCACGCAGAGCCCCAAGGTGACGAACTACTACGCAGTCACCTACGCATCCGTCTTCGGCGACGACCCGAACGCGAAGATCAACCGGCTCGGCAAGCAGGTCAAGGCCGCCACGGGTGGTTTCGTCCAGGGAATCGGGACGATCGACGGGATCGTGGTGGCGATCAAGCGGGCCGGGGGGTCCACAAACGGCGCCGTGCTCTCGCGCACGCTCGAGAACTTCAAGAAGGTGCAGACGACGAACGGGAAGGTCAGCTTCTCGCGGAACCTGCACAGCGTCTTCGGTCGGCAGTACCGCGTGATCAAGGTCCACAACAACAAGGGAACCCGCGTCGGATTCGTGACGGCCAAGGTCGTCCCGAAGATCTGACGGCAAGCTCGGAACCAAGGGAGAGGCCCGGAGGCACGCTCCGGGCCTCCTCTGTCTCGCGGTCGTTCGAAGGCGTCCGTGCGCTGCAGGACGTGACGCTCGAGCTGCGTCGGCACGAGGTGGTAGGACTGATCGGCCCGAACGGCGCGGGCAAGTCCACGCTCGTGAACGTTCTCAGCGGGTTTGATGTCCCGAGCAACGGCTCGGTCGAGCTCGAGGGCAGAGAGATCACCCACTGGAGCCCGAACCGCCGGGCCCGCGCCGGGCTGACCCGCACCTTCCAGCACAGCCGCTCCTTCAGGCAACTGACGGTGCGCGAGAATGTCGAGGTGGCCGCGCTGGGGTCGGGCCTCGGTGCTCGGGGCGCGCGCTCGAGAGCAGATGAGCTCCTGGGCTTGTTGGCACTGGGGGCCCAGGCGAACCGGACCGCCGATGCCCTCGCCCACGGCGACGAGCGGCGCCTCGGCGTTGCGCGCGCCCTTGCGACCGAGCCGCGCTTCGTGCTGATGGACGAACCTGCCGCCGGTCTGCCCGAAGCCGAGGTGCCCGAGTTCGCGGCCGTTGTCCGCTCGGTGCGGGACGAGCACGCGGCTGGGGTGCTCCTAATCGAACACAACATGGCGCTCGTGATGGACGTGTGCGACCGCATCCACGTCCTCGACCAGGGCCGCACCCTCGCGGAAGGAGCACCCGAAGAGATCCGAGCCAACCTCGACGTCGCGGGGGCGTATCTAGGCGAGAGCCCGCTGGCCGAGGACGCCGATGGCTGAGCCGATGCTCGAGCTCGTCTCCATCGATGTTCGCTACGGGGCGGTGCCGGCCGTGCGCGGCCTGAGCTTCCGGGTAGCCGAGGGCGAGATCGTTGGGCTGATCGGGCCGAACGGCGCCGGCAAGTCGACGACGCTCCACGCGATCACGGGACTCGTTCCGACGCACGCGGGCCACATCCGGGTCGAGGGGAAATCGATCGTCGGCCGTGCGCCGGAGCAGATCGCTCAGTCGGGCGTGGCGCTCGTGCCGGAGGGCCGCCGGATCTACGCCGACTTCACGGTCGAGGAGAACCTGCGGCTCGGGCTGGCAGCCCGCCGAGGACGAGGCCAGCTCGCTGAGGCCTACGAGCTCTTCCCGATGCTTCAAGAGTTCCGGCGCCGGTCGGCAGGCGCACTCTCCGGCGGGCAGCAGCAGCAGCTCGCGATCGCCCGGGCCCTGGTGGCCAAGCCGCGACTCCTGCTCCTCGACGAGCCGTCGCTCGGCCTCGCACCCACCCTCGTGGCCGAGGTCTTCAAGACGCTCGCGCGCATCCGGGAGCAGGGTGTGACGGTCCTCCTCGTCGAGCAGCGCGCGCAGCGGACCGTCGCGCTCGCCGACCGCACGTACGTGCTCGCAAACGGTGAGCTGCGGACAACGCTCGGCCCGGCGGACGCGGCCGACACGGACAAGCTGGTGGCGGCCTACCTATCCGGATGATCGTCGCCGCCCTCGACGCTCAGACGCTCGTCGACGCGACCGGCCTCGGCGCGGTCTACGCCCTGATGGCCGTCGGCATCGGGCTCGTCTTCGGTGTCCTGCGCCTCATCAACTTCGCGTACGGCCAGCTCGTCATGGTCGGTGCGTACACGCTGGCCTTCACGGCGACTTGGCCGGTCGCAGGAAGCATCGCCGCGTGCTTCGTCGTGGTCGTCGCGCTGTCGATGGTGATGGAGCGGGCCGTCTTCCGACCGCTGCGTGGCGAGTCGCAGGCGGTGATGCTCGTGACGACGTTCGCGCTTGCCTTCGTGCTGCAGGCGGCAGCGCTGCTCGTGGACATCCGCGACGACACGATCGGCGAGATCGCCACCTCGATCGCCTCGTTCAACCAGCCGGTCACGCTGGGCAGCCTCGAGATTCGCAAGATCACGATCGCATCGGTCGCGGTCGCCGCCGTCGCGCTCGCCCTCCTGGCGGTGCTCCTGACGCGGACGACGATCGGGCTGCACATGCGCGCTGCCGCCACCGACTTCGGAACCGCCCGCCTGCTCGGCGTGAACGCCAACCGCGTCATTGGTCTCGCCGTTTTCCTCTCGGGGATCCTCGCGGCGGCCGTGGCCGTGATCCTCACGGTGCAGAACCCGTTCGTGGGCCCAGACTTCGCTCTTCGGGAGACGATCGTCGTGCTCGTCGGTGTCGTCGTCGGCGGGATCGATCGCCTCTGGACGGCAACTTTAGGCGGCTTCGCGATTGGCTTCGCGACGGGCGTCATCAACGGCGTCCTGCCGACCGAGAAGAGCGTCTACCTGCCGTCAGCGGTGTTCGCGCTCGTGATCCTCGTTTTGCTGCTTCGGCCGGGTGGGCTCTTCGCCTGGGGCCGACAGACCGCGGTGGATCGGATGTGAGGCGCCGCTCGCTCGACACGGGCGCGCAGGTACTCGTCCCGGCGTCTCTCGTCGTCGCGGTCGGGATCGGCTCCACGCTGGTCAGCAGCGCGAACGAGATCTACTTCCTTGACGCGCTCGTCTCCGTCGCAATCGTCGTAGCGCTCTACGTGTTCATCGGGAACTCGGGGGTGCTCTCGTTCGGTCAGATCAGCTTCGTGGCCGTCGGCGCATTCGCGGCCGGAGTGATGACGATCCCGCTCGACTCGAAGAGTGGCGTGCTTCCGCAGCTCTTCCCGATCCTGCGAGATCACACGATCGGGAACATCGCGTCGCTGCTGCTCGCGGCTGCCGTCGGCGGCCTCTTCGCCTTCCTCGTCGGGCTCCCGTTGATGCGACTGTCGGGTTTGGCGGCGGGGATCGCGACGTTCGCGGTTCTCGAGATCACGCACAACGTGCTCCGCGAGTGGACGAAGATCGGCCCCGGCGCGACCACACTCCCGCTCGTCCCGG
>JACCXX010000019.1 GCA_013696805.1 Actinomycetota bacterium | reverse complement strand
ACGCTCGTCTACCACGTCATCGCCGAGGCGCAGCGGCGAGGCGGCATCTGCGCTTTCATCGACGCCGAGCATGCGATGGACCCGCAGTACGCGCGCCGCATCGGTGTCAACATCGACGAGCTCCTGGTCTCCCAGCCCGATCACGGCGAGCAGGCGCTCGAGATTGCGGAGCTCCTGATCCGCTCCGGCGCGCTCGACGTCGTCGCGGTCGACTCGGTAGCAGCGCTCACGCCGAAGGCCGAGATCGAGGGCGAGATGGGGGACAGCCACGTCGGTCTCCAGGCCCGCCTGATGAGCCAGGCCCTGCGCAAGTTGGCCGGAACCCTCAACCGCACCGACACGATCTGCCTGTTCACGAACCAGCTCCGCGAGAAGATCGGGGTCATGTTCGGCTCCCCTGAGACCACGCCCGGCGGCCGCGCGCTGAAGTTCTACTCTTCGGTCCGGCTCGACATCCGCCGCATCGAGACGCTGAAGGACGGTGTCGAGGCGTACGGCAATCGCGTCCGCGTGAAGGTCGTGAAGAACAAGGTGGCACCGCCTTTCAAGCAGGCCGAGTTCGACATCATCTACGGCTCCGGGATCTCTTGGGAAGGCACGGTCCTCGAGGCCGCGCTCGAGCGCAAGATCGTCCAGAAGTCGGGCTCGTACTTCAGCTTCGGCGACGAACGCCTCGGGCAAGGGCGCCAGAACGCGGCAGCGTTCCTGCGTGAGCATCCCGACGTCTCGGACAACATCGTGCGCGACATCCAGACGCAGCTCGGGCCGGAGAACATTGCCTCGGCACGGCTGTTGCCGGTATCCAAGCCCGACGTGGCTGAGAAGAAGGAGAAGGAAGCTGTCGTCGCAGAGGTCGCTGCCAAGGCCTAACGGCAGCCGGCCCGAGGTCACCGCGCTACGGGCTGCGCCCCGCGGGCGAGTGAAGGTTGAGCTCGACGGTGCGCCTTGGCGGACCGTCCCCGTCGACGTCGTCCTGGCTGCGGGGCTCCACGTCGGCTTGACGCTGGACCGCGAACGGTTGCGAATCCTACGACGAGAGCTTCGTTCCCGGGAGGCTCTCTCGAAAGCAGCGCGACTCCTTGCCAGGGGCGACCTTTCGGAACAGGGCCTGGGTGCTGAGCTGGAGCAGCGCCGGGTCCCGCCCGCCGCACGACGTGAGGCAATCTCGCGGCTGCTTGCAGCGGGCGCGGTCAACGACGAGCGCCTGGCGACTCGGCGCGCCGAACTGCTGGCAGCTCGAGGCGCGGGTGACGCGTTGATTCGAGCCGACCTCGAGTCGCGCGGCCTCGATCCGCGTCTTGTCGGCCGAGCACTCGAGGGGCTCGACCACGAGGACGAGCGCGCCCGCAAGATCGTCACTGCCCGGGGGGAGGGCCCGGCAACGGCACGCTATCTCGCCCGAAAAGGCTTCGACCGAGACGCTATCGAGACCGCGGTCGACGGTTACGTTGGCGAGGGTGGTTGACGCGAGCTAGACTGCGTGAGCTTCATCCGAAACTTTTTGCCTGCACTAAGCGTTTTTTCCGAATCCAACTGAGCGTACAAACCGACTTGCGACCACACATGGCAGACGAAAGAGGAGCTCGACAGCAGCGCTGACGGCGAGGTAAGTAGCCGTGCTCACGGCGGGCTCTGTCGCCGTCCGCCGATTCGGAAATGACGCCGCGCTCGCAAGGGTGGCGGGGAGCCCCGCTCGGTTTCGGGCGGGTCAACCGATCCCAACTTGGAGCGCGCATGCTCATGGTCGCGGCACTTCTCATCGGACTTATCGTTGCCGCCGCAGCCGCCGTCCTCGCCCTACGCTTCCTCGGCGCCTCACGCCTGGGTGCCGCGCATAGGGAACGCGCGGTCCTGCTCACCGAGGCCAACCATGAGGCCGAGACGATCAAGCGCGAGGCCGGAATCGAGGCGCGCGAGGAGGTCATGCGCCAGCGCTCCGACCTTCAGCAGGAGATCAAAGAGCAACGCGCCCGCATCACGAGCATCGAAGAGCGCGCACTGGCCCGGGAGGATGAGGTCGGAACGCGGCTCAAGGAGCTCGAGCGTCGCGAGCAGGGGCTGAGCGACCGTGAGAAGCACATCAGGGAGCTTCAGGAGGAGCTGAAGACCTCGAAGGACGATCAGCTCGCCGGCCTCGAGCGGATCGCCCGCATGACGCTGAGCGAGGCGAAGGCGGCCCTCCTCGAGCGCTCGGAGGAGCAGGTCAAGCACGAACTTGGCCGCCGGGTGCGTCAGCTCGAGGAAGAGGCCCAGACAGAAGCGAAGCGGCGGGCTCGAAACCTCGTCGCGGATGCGCTCCAGCGCGTGGCGGCCAGCCACGCCGCGGAGACGACGTCATCGCTCATCGAGCTTCCTTCTGACGACATGAAGGGCCGGATCATCGGTCGCGAGGGCCGGAACATCCGGGCGCTGGAACACTTGACCGGGGTCGACGTGATCGTGGACGACACGCCCCAGGCCGTCGTGCTGTCCTCTTTCGACCCGATCCGCCGCGAGATTGCCAAGATGACGCTCCTGAAGCTCGTCGAGGACGGCCGCATTCACCCGGCTCGAATCGAGGAGATGTACTACCTCTCCAAGGCGGAGATCGACGATCACATACGCCATGCCGGTGAGCAGGCTGTTTTCGAGGCGAACTGCGGCGAGTTCCACGATGAGGTTGTCAAGCTTCTCGGCCGGCTGAACTTCCGGACGAGCTACGGTCAGAACGTGCTCAAGCACACGCTGGAGGTCGTTCACCTCGCCGGCTTGATGGCGATGGAGCTGCAGGCGAACGTGAAGACTGCAAAGCGAGCCGCCGTGCTACACGATGTCGGCAAGGCGTTGACGCACGAGGTCGAGAGCTCGCATGCAGCGATCTCGACCCAGTACGCGCGGCGTTATGCCGAGTCTCCCGGCGTCATCCACGCCGTCGAGGCTCATCACTACGACGTGCAGCCCCAGACCGTCGAGGCGGTGCTGCTGATCGCCGCAGACGCGGCCTCAGGAGCGAGGCCCGGTGCGCGGGGCGACAGTCTCGAGAACTACATCAAGCGCCTCTCAGCGCTCGAGGACCTCGCAACCAAGCGAGAGGGCGTGGAGAAGGCCTACGCGCTGCAGGCGGGCCGTGAGATCCGTGTGATCGTCAAGCCGACGGAGATCGACGACGACCAAGCAGCGCTCCTGTCACACGAGATCGCCCGCGACATCGAGGCGGAGCTCGAGTATCCGGGCCAGATCAAGGTGACCGTGATCAGGGAGTCCCGCTCTGTCGAATTCGCGAAGTAGCTTCGCTCTTCGTCACGAGGGAACCCCTGGTTCCCTCGTGACTCCCTCCTCTCGGGCAGAAGCGCCCTTCTGACGTATCAGGAGCCGGCAGGGGTGGGTCTGGCGCGATTGTCTTCCTCTCCACAGTGAGCCTCCCGCCGGGCAAGGCCCGGCTCCGGCGGCAATTCGCAGTTGCTAGTCCCGCGGATACGATTCTCGGACTTTGAAGCGCTACCACGTCACGACGTTCGGCTGCCAGATGAACGCCCACGACTCCGAGCGCATCAAGGGCATGCTCGAGGAGCTGGGGCTCGGCGAGGCGGCCTCGCAGGACGAGGCCGATGTGCTGGTCTTCAACACGTGCACGATCCGGGAGAAGCCCGATCAGCGCTTCGCTGCCCACATTGCGCAGGCCCGCGCGCTCAAGGAACGAGATGGGAAGGTGATCGCCGTCGGCGGTTGTTACGCCGAGGCGCAGCGCGAGCGGCTCTTCGACCTCTATCCGTTCGTTGACGTCGCATTCGGGCCCGGCTCGATCGCGCACCTCGGCGAATGGCTGGGGGCCGGGGGAGAGGCGCCGCGCTCGAGCTTCGGTATCGGCCAAGAGCGGTCGTTCGCCGCCGACCTCGCCCCGCATCGGGAACGGCGCTTCCAGGCGTGGGTGCAGGTCTCGATGGGCTGCAACTCCGTGTGCTCGTACTGCATCGTCCCGAAGGTGCGTGGCCGGGAGGTCAGCCGGCGGCCCGCTGAGATCATGGCCGAGGTGACCCGCCTCGCGGGGCAGGGCGTCCGCGAGCTGACGCTCCTCGGGCAGAACGTCAACTCCTGGGGCCGCGACCTGCGACCCGACCTCGAGACGGGCTTCGCCGAGCTACTGCGGGCCTGCGACGCCGTTCCCGGGATCGAGCGCATCCGCTTCACGAGCCCGCACCCCAAGGACTTCCGCCCCGACGTGATCGCCGCGATGGCCGAATCCGAGTCGGTCTGCGAGCACGCGCATCTGCCGGTTCAGTCCGGCTCGACACGCATCCTGAAGGCGATGAAGCGTACCTACTCCCGTGAGCGGTACCTGCGACTCGTCGATGAGCTGCGCACGGGGATCTCCGACCTCGCCCTGACGACGGACATCATCGTCGGCTTTCCGGGCGAGACCGAGCGCGACTTCGCAGAGACCCTCGAGGTCGTGGAGGAGGTCGGCTACGACGGTGCCTTCACATTCGTCTACTCCCCCCGAAGCGGCACCGAGGCGGCCACGATGCCGAACCAGGTTCCCGAAGAAGTCAAGCGTGAGCGGATCGAGCGGCTCGTCGACCTCGTGCAGCGAATCGCACACGAGCGGAACCAGGAGCGCGTAGGTGGTGTGGAGCAGGTGCTCGTCGAAGGCAGCAGCCGCACAGACGCCTTGCTCCAGCGCGGACGCACTCGGCGTAATACGACCGTGAACTTCACCGGCTCGGCTGTTCCGGGCGAACTGGTCGACGTCCAGATCGACGGCGCCACGTCGCTGACCCTTCGTGGCGCGCTCCGAGCGGCTGTCGCCGCCTGATGGCTCTCCATCAGCGCGAACTTGCCTGGGACGGCGTCCTGAACGCCAGGGATCTCGGTGGACACCGCACCGAAGATGGTGACGAGACTCGGTACGGCAGCATCGTTCGGGCTGACAGCATCCGCCGGCTGACCGACACGGGCTGGCAGGCGCTCGTCGACTACGGGGTGAAGACCGTCATCGACCTCCGAAGTGAGGACGAGCTCGCCGACGACCCGCCTGCGGAGGTTCCCGTTGACGTCGTCCACGTTCCATTCATGGAGAGGGATCCTTTCGACCGCCAGCAGGTGACCGAGGAGGTCGAGGCAGCTGCGGCCTCCGCGCCGGATGTGGCCACCGCGACCCGCGACGTGTACCTGATTTTCCTGGAGCGCTTCAAGCAGAACGTCGGCAACGGAGTGCGGGCCGTCGCCGACGCGTCCGCGGGAGGTGTCGTCGTCCACTGCGTGGGCGGCAAGGACCGCACCGGCCTGCTCACGGCGTTCCTGCTCTATCTGGCGGGCGTCGACGTTGAGCAGATCGCCGCCGACTACGCGCTCAGCGAAGAGCGGTTGCGACCGCGGCACGAGGAGTGGTTCGCGCAGGCCGAGACGGAGGCGGAGCTGGAGCGGCTCCACCGGATCGCGCAGACGCCCCCCGAGTCGATCGCCGGGGTGTTCGAGGAGCTCGAGCAGCGCTACGGAAGCGTCGAGGAGTACCTCCGCTCCGCAGGCGTGAGCGATGACGACCTCGCGCGCGCACGCGCGCGGCTCCGTGACTGAACCGGTTCTGGCCCTCTTCGGCCCGACGGCGTCGGGAAAAACCGCCGTGGCCGAGGCGGTCGCCGAGCGAATCCCGGCCGAGATCGTCTCCGCCGACTCGATGCAGGTTTACCGCGGCTTGCCGATCCTCACCGCCCAGCCCGAGCGGCCGACCCGTCTCGTAGCGGTCTGGGAGCTCGATCACGACGCGTCGGTGGGGGAGTACCAGCACCTGGCCCAGCAGGCGATCGACGAGATCCTCGCCGCAGGCAAGGCTCCGATCGTGGTCGGTGGGACCGGGCTCTACTTTCGAGCGGCTCTGGCCGACCTCGATCTGCCTCCGGCGCCGACCCCGGGTGCACGGGAGCGGTGGGAGTCCATCTACGACGAACAGGGCGGCGTACGCGCGCACGGGCTGCTTTCCGAGAGCGATCCGGAAACGGCGGCGACCGTTCATCCGAACGACAGGCGGCGAGTCGTCCGTGCGCTCGAGCTGGCCGAGTCGGGTGTCTCGTTGCGCGCTGGTCAGAGCCGCCTCTGGACGGACGCGACACGGCACCCGACCGTCGTATTCGGGCTCGACCTCGCAAAGGAGGAGCTCGACCAGCGGATCGAGGCCCGCGCTCGCGAGATGTTCGCGAAAGGCGTTCGCGCCGAGGTCGAGCGAGCGCTTTCCGCTCCGATGTCGGACACGGCTCGGCATGCACTCGGCCTCGCCGAGCTCGCAGAGCACTCCGACGACGAGCCGGCGGTCGAGGCCCTGATCCGCCGCACCAGGCGCTACGCCTCCTACCAGCGCAAATGGATGCGACGGATTCCGGACCTTGTTAGCCTGCCTGCGAATCGCCCTCCGGGCGAGACCGCCGATGAAATTCTTGAAGTGGCACGGGCTCGGCAACGATTACCTGCTGGTCGAGCGGGCTGAGCTTGCCTTTCCGCTGACGCCGGAGCGGGTCCGGAAGCTTTGCGATTACCACTTCGGCGTGGGCTCCGACGGAATCGTCGAGGTGACGTCTGCCAACGGCGATCGCGCCGAGGTCGTGATCTGGAACCCCGACGGCTCCACGGCCGAGCTCTCCGGCAACGGGACGCGGATCGCAGCCCGCTGGCTCGCGCGTCGCAGCGGCTCCGGCGAGGTTCGGATTTCCGTCGGGTCACGCGAGGTGGTCGCGACCATGCGCGAGGGCAAGCAGGTCGAGATGGACGTCGGCAGGGCCGAGGTGGGGGAGCCAGAGACGATCGACATCGGCGGCGAGGCCGTCGAGCTCGTGCCTGTGTCGGTCGGCAACCCGCATGCCGTCATCCGACGCGAGCCCGGGCGGAACGAGCTCTTGCGCCTGGGGCCGCTGGTCGAGAACCACGAGCGGTTCCCCGAGCGCACGAACGTCCAGCTGGTTCGCGTCGACGGTTCGCATGACGTGAGCGTCGGCGTCTGGGAGCGTGGAGCGGGGGAGACGCTCTCCTCCGGCACGAGCGCCGTAGCCGTCGCCAGCGCCGCCGTGCGTCACGGTTGGTGCCAGAGCCCGGTCACCGTCCACCTGGCCGGCGGCGACCTCGAGGTCGCCCTCGACGACGAAATGAACGCCCGTCTGATCGGACCCGCCGAAGAGATTTGCAGCGTCCAGCTCTCGGAGGAGCTCGAGCTGTGAAGTTCGCGCGCCGCCTGGACGCGGTCCCGCCATACCTCTTCGCCGAGCTCGAGCGCAAGATCGAAGAGCGCGAGCTGGCCGGCATCGACGTCATCAGCCTGGGGATCGGCGATCCGGATCTCCCCACACCGACGGCGGTGATCGAGGCCATGGCGGAAGCGATCCGCGACCCGGCGACGCACCAGTACCCCTCGAATCGCGGGACGGCGGCTTTCCGAGAGGCTGTAGCCGGGTTCTACGCCGAGCGTTTCGGAGTGGCGATCGATCCCGAGACCGAAGTCATCCCCGTGCTCGGGGGCAAGGAGGGCGTCGCCCACGTGGCGCTGGCGACCCTCGATCCCGGCGACACGGCGCTGGCGCCGGATCCGGGCTATCCGCCCTACACATCCGGGCCGCTGTTTTCCGGAGCGAAAGTCCACTACCTTCCGCTCGCAGAAGAGAACGGGTTCCTGCCCGATCTCGAGAGCGCGCCCGAGGGCAGGCTCCTGTTCGTCAACTACCCAAACAACCCGACCGGGGCGACTGTCGAGGTCGACTTCTTCGAGCACGTGGTCGCATTCGGGCGCGACCGCGGTCTGATCGTCGTGCACGACAACGCGTACTCGGAGATCACGTTCGACGGCTACACGGCGCCGAGCTTCCTCCAGGCCGAAGGCGCGAAGGACGTGGGCGTGGAGATCTTCTCGCTGTCGAAGGGTTGGAACATGACCGGCTGGCGCGCCGGGTGGATAGCCGGGAACGCCGAGATCGTCGAGCGCTACCGTCACCTGAAGACGAACCTCGACTCGGGCATGTTCGACGCCGTGCAGCGCGCCGCGATCGCAGCGCTCACCGAGGCGCGCGGCTTTCCACGGGAGATGTCGCAGATCTATCAGCGGCGCCGCGACCTCGTCGCCGAGGGACTGCGGGCAATCGGGCTCGAGGTCGAGCCGCCGCGAGCGACTCCGTATTTCTGGGCACGTGTGCCCGAAGGACACACGTCGGCTTCGTTCGCAGAGCTCGTGCTCGAGCGCGCGAACGTGGTGATCTCACCGGGTGGCGCTTACGGCCCACACGGCGAAGGATTCGTCCGTATCTCCCTGACCGTGGGCGACGACCGCCTCGAAGAGGCGGTCGACCGCATCGCTGCGCTCAGATCAGTCGCTCAGGGCGAAACGGGTCGATTGGGTCGACCGGTCATTTCCGACGGACGCGCGGGCGGAGCGCGCACGTCCTGAGACCGGCACCGCAAGCGGTGCCTCGGCCATAATCCAGTCGTGACACGCCAGCCGGATCCCGCCCCGGGCGCGGAGCCTGAGCGGGGATTCATCGTCGCCGTGCTGGCTCCTGGGGTCGACGAAGCGGACGAGCTCGGCGAGCTCCGCGAGCTCTCCCGCGCAGCTGGAGTCGAGCCGGTGGGCGAGCTCGTCCAGCGCCGCCCCCGGCCTGACGAGCGCACCTACGTGGGCAAGGGGAAGCTCACGGAGCTCCAGGCGCAGTACGCGGACGTCCGAGCCGAGTCGTTGCTCGTCGACGACGAGCTCAGCCCCTCCCAGCAACGCCGCCTCGAGGATGCTCTCTCGACACGCGTGATCGATCGCACCCAACTGATCCTGGACATCTTCGCCCAGCATGCACGGAGCGCGGAAGGAAAGCTCCAGGTCGAGC
This sequence comes from Actinomycetota bacterium, assembly GCA_013696805.1. GTDB lineage: Bacteria > Actinomycetota > Thermoleophilia > Gaiellales > Gaiellaceae > VAXT01. The sequence continues at coordinate 27,639 of JACCXX010000019.1, read as the reverse complement.
TGGCGCAACTCCAGTACAACCTCCCACGCATGCGCGGCATGTGGCAGCACCTCGAGCGCCTCGGGGGGGGCGTCGGCACGCGCGGGCCGGGTGAGTCGCAGCTGGAGACCGACCGTCGTCTTGCCGGCCGACGCGTCACGCTCCTGCGACGCCGGCTCCGAGAGTTGAGCAAGCAGCGGGCGACGAGGCGCAAATCGCGCGCACGCTCCGAGACTCCGACAGTTGCCCTCGCCGGGTACACGAACGTGGGCAAGTCGACTCTGCTGAATCGCCTGACCGATGCGGGCGTGCCTGTCAACGACCGCCTGTTCGAGACGCTCGACCCGACTACTCGAGGGTTCGAGCACGACGGCCGCAAGTACCTAGTAACCGACACGGTGGGCTTCATCAGGCGGCTTCCTCACGAGCTGGTCGAAGGCTTCGCCGCTACGCTCGAGGAGACGCTGGCCGCCGATCTCGTCCTGCACGTGATCGACGCATCGGCGCCTGACGAGCAGCGGGAAGCGATGGCTGAAGCCGTCGGCGCCGTTCTCGCCGAGATCGGCGCCGACGAACTGCCGATCGTGCCGGTCCTGAACAAGATCGACCGAGTCGCCCAGCCCGCCCGGCGCCGGCTGGCCAACCGCTTTCCCGACGCGCCGCAGGTCTCAGCACACACCGGAGAAGGCATAGACGAGCTGCGTGTCGAGATCGCCGAACGTTTCGCGGAGCGCTTCGAGGCCGTCCGGCTGCTCCTGCCCTACGAGGAGGGCGGCAAGCTGGCAGAGCTGTACTCGCTCGGCGCGCCGATTGACGAGCGAGAGGATGGCCCCGACGGGGTCCTGGTGCTCGCGCGGCTCCCCAGGCGCGACCTTCGCCGTTTCGCCGCCTACCTCGTCGCAGAGGCGAAGCACACGCCGGATAGGGCAGCAGGGTGACGCGCCTCGGGATCCGGCGGCTGCGTGAGGACGCCGTGGTGCCGGATCGGGCATACGAGGGAGATGCGGGCCTAGACCTCGCCGCCTACGAGCGGCACGAGCTGGGGCCGGGGGAGCGAGCCGTCGTCGGAACCGGGTTGGCCGTGGAGATTCCCCCGGGATACGCGGGCTTCGTCCAACCGCGATCTGGGCTCGCCGCCAAGCACGGGATCACGATCTTGAACAGCCCCGGTCTGGTCGACTCCGGTTATCGAGGGGAGGTCCGCGTAATCCTGCTGAACACGGACCGGGCGGAAACGTTCGTCGTCGAGCCTGGCATGCGAATCGCGCAACTCGTCGTCCAGGCGGTCGAGACGGTCGAGCCCGAGGAGCTGAGAGAGCTCGAAGAGAGTGAGCGAGGCGCGCGGGGCTTTGGCTCTTCACGAGCCTAGATGGCGACCGAGCCCCGCATCCGAGTTTCCGCCATCCTTCGGTGGGGCGGTCGCATTCTGCTCTGCCGGCACGAGAAGGGCGAGCGCCAGTACTGGCTCCTGCCCGGCGGAGGCGTGAACTCGGGCGAGAGCCTGGTGAGCGCGCTCCATCGCGAGTTGGCCGAGGAGATCGGCATCTCGAATGGCATCCCCGTCGAAGGCCCGGTGGCGATCGTCGACTCAATCGCGCCGCAGCGGAGCTTCGCGCAGAAGCACGTCGTGCACATCATCTTCTCGGGCGACCTCGAGGGGCGATCGCTGGAGCGAGTGACCTCGAAGGACGCAGCCGTACGAGGTCACCGGCTCTTCGAGGTCGGCGAGCTCGACGACGTTGTGCTCCATCCGCCGATTCAGCGCTTCTTGACGCGATGGCGACCGGGGGATCCTGTGGTCTACCTCGGTCCTCTTTGGGCGCCATAGGTCCCGGCCCACGGGCCGGGACTCGCGCAAAGTGCTTCGCACTTTCCGCGACCAAATGCACTCCACGTCATAGACGAGCTCTCCTGACCCTCGGTGTCAATAGCGGCCGCCGCGCTCGTGCGCGCGGGCTGACGAGACTGCGTGCGCCTCCGCCTCGAGCGAATCCTCCAGTTCCTCAAGAGCGAGCGCCTCGCCCAGGCGGTGCCGGAGAGCTTGTGCGAGCAGCCAGTCCGCGAGCCACGGATTGCGCGGGAGCAGCGGGCCGTGGAGATACGTCCCGAGCGCCCTCCCGACACGACAGCCCTCGAGGCCGCTCTCGCCGTCGTTCCCGAAGCCCGCGACCACGCGCCCCAACGGTTCTGCTCCCTCGTCGAGGTACGTGCGGCCTGCGTGATTCTCAAAACCGGCAAGCGTGCGCCGAGCCCCGGGCTCCAGCTCGCACTCGAGCAGGACGTCTCCGATCATGCGCCGCTCGCCGGCCACCGTGTACAGGGGAAAGAGGCCGACGCCCGGCAGCTCGGCTCCGGAACGGTCGCGGTAAAACCGCCCGAGCAGCTGATACCCGCCGCAGACCGCAAGGAGGGCTGCTCCTCGCTGCACGGCCGCCATCACGCTCTCGCCCTTGGCGGCGAGATCCGGTGCGATCAGCGCCTGCTCCCGGTCCTGGCCGCCGCCGATGTAGAGCAGATCGTGAGCGCCAGGGCGCACCTCGTCTCCGGGCCCGACCTCGTCCACCTCGAGCTCGATCCCACGCCAGGCGGCACGCCGCTCGAAGACGGCGATGTTGCCCCGGTCGGCGTAGATGTTCAGGTAGTCCGGATAGAGGTGCCCGATGACGACCTTCACGCGGCCTGCTTCCAGTAGGGGCGGACGAAGCCGCGCTCGGTGACGATCTTTCGCAGGGCCAGCATCGCCGTGTACGTGGGCAGAACGACGAGCTCTCCGCCTGGCTCAGTCAGTGCGAGCCCCCGGTCGAGAGCACGTCCCAAGTCCGTCTCCAGCTCCACAACATCGGCCGGGACCCCGCCGTACTTGGCTCGTAGAGCTAGCTCGGCGGCCCGGTCACCGCTCGCTACGAGCCGATCGAGGCCGTCGAAGAGCGGCTCGAAGTCCACATCCCAGATCCAGGACACATCGCGGCCGTCCGCGATCGCGTCGTTCAGGGCGATGACGGCCAGCCGGGGCGGCCCGCCGGTGACCAGCGTGCGTACGGCCTCGTTGGCGCCCGCCGGGTTCTTGATCAGGAGGACGAGGAGCCGCCTGTCGCCGATTTCGATGCGTTCGAAGCGTCCGAAAGCCGCGCTGAAGCTCTCGAGGCCTACTTCAACCTCGTCCAGGGTCGCTCCGAGCGTGATCGAGAGGGTGGCGGCCGCGACGGCGTTATAGACGTTGTAGAGACCGGGCAGACGCAGGCGAATTCGCCGAGTCGCCTCGCGGGTGACTAGATCGAACGCCACGCTCTCCAGGCCGTCGAGCTCGATCGAGCGGGCCGCCACGTCGAGCCCTGGTCGCTGATGTCCGCAGCTCTCGCAGTGGTAATCGCCGAGGTGGCCGACATACGCAGCGGTGTAGCGGTACGGCCGGCCGCACACGAGGCACCATTTGGAGTCGGCGGCGTGCGAGAGGCCAGTGGCGCCGTGTCTGGGATCGTCGAGGCCGAAAAGGACCGCGCCGGAGCGCTCGCGAGCGAGATCGCCCACCTGAGGGTCGTCGCCGTTCGCCACGAGAGCGGTGGTCTCGGGGAGATCGCGCACCGCCGCCCGCCAGCGCTCCGCGATCAGCTCCAGCTCGCCGTAACGATCGAGCTGATCCCGAAACAAGTTCCCGAGACAAACCGCGCGCGGCCGGACACGTTGCGCGACCTCGGGAAAGGCACCTTCGTCCACCTCGAAGAGCCCGAGCTCGGCGCCGCTCTCGGCGAGCAGCGTAGAGGCCACCCCTGACACGAGGTTGGCACCAGAGCGGTTGTAGGCGAGCCGCGCGCGAGGCGCGAGGATTTTCGCTGTCATCGCCGCCGTGGTCGTCTTACCGTTCGTGGCCGAGATGAGCGCCGTCCCTAGTGGGAGCCGAGCCGCGAGCCGGTCAACCGCGCTCGGATCGATCAGGGCGAGCAGCTTCCCGGGCACCGTCGTTCCGCCGCCCGCACCCACGAGCCTGGACAGTCCCGCAGCGGCGCGCGCAGCGGCAATTCCCGCTACCAGGGGGACGTGCGGACGCACGGCCTGAGCGTATCCCGAAATTGAGGGAGAGCGCCAGATCCCTCTGTCGAGTGATCTTTGCTCGTTTTCAGGTCGGCTCTCCCCTGAAAGGGTGATGGTGCGCTACTCCCGCGAACCTACGGTCAGCCCAAATTCTGATTTGGGTACTGCGGATTTGCGCGTTGCGGCGCGGATGAGGAGTGGCATGTCTAGAGAAACTGGCGGCACTGGCGGGCAGGGCCGGTCGAGTGCCTTGTGGGGAACGGGGAACCGCGGCGGGGACTCGCGCGCCAATGCCCTCTGGGGCAAGGGCGGACGGGGCTTCGCTGCGTTCATGCTCGTTCTGGTTGCGACCGCTGTGCCGCTCGCAGGTGCCGGGGAGAACCAGGGGAAACCGCCGCCGGCGGCGAGCTACATTGATCCGTACCTCGAGGGCATGGCGATTACCGAGCCGAATAAGCTGGTCAAGGCGATTATTCAGAGCTCGGAGGGCGTGAACGACGCTCAAAATGCGTTCGGGCACGCCGACCGAATGGACAGCAGCCTCGATCGAGAAGGCCTCACGGGTTCGTACAAGTTCATCAACTCGGTTGCCGTGACCGTCAAGGCGAAGAAGATCTCGACGATGGCGAAGACTCCGGGCTTGACGATCACGCACGACTCGAAGGTCGAGCTGTCCGGCTCCGTGCTGAGCTCGAAGCAGCTGTGGCCGACCGCGTCGGGCGTCCGTCCGTTCTGGTCGGAGGAACAGATCACGACGGCGAACACGCCGACGATTGCGATCGTCGACTCCGGCATCGACAAGAACCGGGCCGACTTCGACATGGGTGCCCGCGTCATCAGGGACGTGACCCTGACGAGCTTGCCGAACAACTCGGCGGGCGATGGCCGCGGGCACGGAACGTTTGTGGCTGGCATCGCAGCGGGTAGCGCGCCCGATTACGCCGGCTCCGCTCCTCAGGCGAATGTCATCTCGCTCGACGTCATGGATGACAGCGGAATGGCACGGACGAGCGACGTGATCGCGGCTGCCGAGTGGATCTCTGACAACCGCACGGAATACAACATCCGCGTAGTCAACTTCTCGCTCCATTCGACGACGCCGAGCAACTTCACCAAGGATCCGCTGGACAAGGCGGTCGAGAAACTTTGGTTCAGCAACGTGGTCGTCGTCGTGGCTGCCGGTAACTACGGCAGGACCGATGGGCCGAGCGGCGTTCCGTACGCACCCGGCAACGACCCCTTCGTGATCACGGTCGGCGCCATCGACCTCGAGGGCTCAACGAACCCGAGGAAGCACGAGGCTCCGTCTTGGTCGGCCTACGGCTCCACTCTCGACGGTTTCCGCAAGCCGGAGATCTCGGCGGCTGGCCGCTACATGATCGGCCCGGTGCCGGCGAATGGAACGCTGAAGCTGGCGAAGCCCGACAACGTCGTCGCTCCCACCTACATGCGGCTCTCGGGGACGTCGTTCGCGGCTCCGATCGTCGCGGGCGCGGCTGCTCAGATCCTGGCCAGGAAGCCGAACTGGACTCCTGACCAGGTGAAGGGTGCTCTCATGCAGCGTGCTCGCTTCGTGCGCGAAGAAGGCCTGACCGGCGCGGCCGGCGTGGGCGAGGTCAACGCCTCTCGGTCCGCTGTGGTCACCATGCCCGGCAACCCGAACCTGGCGCTGAACCGGTTCGTCGTGCCCGATGCGACCGGCGTCAAGGCGCCTGTGTTCGACGCGGCGAGCTGGTCGGACGTGGCCAAGGCGAACGCTTCCTGGGACTCGGCTTCCTGGTCGGACGTCACCTGGAGCGACGCATCCTGGTCGTCCGTGACCTGGAGTGACGTGACCTGGAGTGACGTCACCTGGCACGACGTCACCTGGAGCGACGCCCTGGCGGCTGCTGATGTCAGCTTCGAGGACAACGCCGAAGGCGAAGTCGCAGCTCCGACGGGTGATTACGTCCTGACTCCGGAAGGAGAGGCGGCTGCGGCCGCCGACCCAGACCTCGACATCCCGGCCCTGTTGGAACCGCCGGCACCACCCGCACTCCCTTAATCCGACCATGTGATTCGGGGTCTGCCCTTGTGGCCGGCCCCGGGTCTCACTCGGATGGGGGATGGCAGTCACATGCCGTCTGCCTACCTTGAGATCAGGTCTTACTTCTGCGGCCCCTTCAAAGAGGGACAAGGAGATATCGGACACATGCGGTGTGAGCGAGCGACTGTGAGGCTTCGTTGAGCGCGATTCCGAGTGAGCTTGCGCTCGGCCGTGGGCCTAGGTCGCGCGACGGGAGAAAAACCCGCCTCTCGACGCCTGCTCGCGCGTACCTGATCGCGATCGCCCTGGCGGCTGCTGCCGTGGCTATCCCGGTGCTGAGTCGACTCCAGCACGAGCAGCAGCCCGTGCGTCTGTGGGCGACGTTCCTCTTGCTCGCCACGGCGACGGCGCTGGCTCAGGTGCTCCTCGTCAAGACGCCGAGGAACCAGTCGTACCACGCGACGAATGTGTTCCTCGTCCCCGCCGTCCTCCTGCTTCCGCCGGAGCTGGTCGCGCTGGTCGCGATCGTTCAACACATCCCGGCCTGGTTGAAGAACCGAACGGCTTGGTATATCGAGTCCTTCAACATCTCGAACTACATCCTCGCGACGCTTGCAGCGTGGGGAAGTGCGCGACTCGTTTTGCGCGGCGACGAGCTGGTCGCGAACGGCGAGCTGCGCTTCGCCCTTGCCGGCTGCGCCGCGTCGCTCGTGCTCGTCGGACTGAACCACGCGCTACTCGCTCCGATGCTCATGCTGGCCCGTGGGCACTCGATCAAGGACTCGGGGCTCTTCTCGTTCCACAGCCTCTCGACGGAGCTCGTGCTGGCCGCCCTCGGTGTCGTCCTCGCGACGTTCTGGAACCTCAACCCGTGGCTGATCCCCTTCGCGATCGCCCCGGTGCTCCTCATCCACCGGTCGCTGAGCGTGCCTCAACTCAAAGCCGAGGCGCGGGTCGATCCCAAGACAGGGCTCTTCAACGCGCGCCACTTCGGCGTCGCGCTGGCGGAGGAAATAGCGCGAGCGAGTCGCTTCGACCGACCCTTCGCGTTGCTCATGGCCGACCTCGACCTGCTCCGTGACATCAACAACTCCTATGGACACCTCGCCGGCGACGCCGTGCTCAAGGGGATCGCCGAGACCTTCCGCCTGGAACTGCGCCATTACGACGTGCCGGCGCGGTTCGGTGGCGAGGAGTTCAGCATCCTGCTTCCCGAGACGGACACGGAGGAGGCGCTCGAGATCGCAGAGCGCATCCGTGCGGCAGTTGCCGCGCGCGCCATCGACGTCGAAACGTCAAGCCAGCCGATTCGCGTGACCATTTCGCTCGGCGTCGCCACTTTCCCGCGAGACGGGGGAGACGCCAACGAGCTCATCCACCAGGCAGACCTTGCCGTCTACCGGGCCAAGCTCCAGGGCCGAAACCGCGTGCTCGACGCGAGCTCGGAGCCCCTCGCGGTCCCGGTCGACCGCAAGCCACGGCTCGTAGCGGTACCTCAGGCAGGTAACCACACCACTCCGTTGCCCCCGGCCGTCGAGGCGATTCCGCCCGAGGAGCGGCGTCATCCGCGGGCGCACGTCGTGCACGGGCCGAGCTTCCTGCAATCACGTCCACTGGCAGCCGTCGTCTCACTCGTGACGGCGGTCGGCATCGGCGCGGGAGCCTTCGGGCTCGCTTTCGGAAGCAACCAGCATTTTTTCGCCCTGGTCGCGCTCGTCGTGCTCGTCGGCCTTGGAGAGGCGCTGGCCCTCGAGGTTGATGACGGCTCGATCTCGGTCAGCGCCGTGGGCGCGCTAGCGGGAGCAGCCCTCTTCGGACCTCGGGCTGCGCTACCGCTGGCTGTGACTACGGCAGCGGTGCACTGGAGCGCGCGACGCTACCCGGGTCACTACGTGCTCTTCAATATCGGCTCGCTCTGTCTAGCCTCGCTCGCGGCCGCAGGAGTTTTTGCCCTGGGCTTCGAGGGGCCCCTCGGTGAGTTCGTGACCGCCGCTGCGGGCCTCGCAGCCGGCCTCACCTACTTCGCCGTCAATACGGGTCTCACGAGCCTGGCGATGGCCATGGAGGGTCACCAGCGCTGGTGGGCCGCCTGGCACGAACGCTTTGCCTGGCTGGCGCCGCACTGGGTCGTCTACGGCTTCGTCGGCGGCGTCATGGCGATCGCCTACCACGCAGCGGGTCTCTACGCCCTCGCCGTCTTCGCAGTGCCTCTCCTGCTGATGCGCAGGACACAGGAGACATACCTGCGGCACACGCAGAAGAGCGCCCAGAAGCTTCGAGAAGCAGCGGAAACCATTCAGACGCAGAATGTCTCTCTCGAGCGCGCCAACAAGCTCTTGAAGGAACGCTCGACGGCTGCCATGGAGAGCCTCTCGGCCACGGTCGACGCGCGCGATGCCTACACTGCCGGCCATTCACGCCGCGTGCAGCAGCTCGCTCTGGCCATCGGCAGCAAGCTAGGGCTTTCGCGGGGCGAGCTCGACCTCCTCGGTCACGCGGCTCTGTTCCACGACATCGGCAAGCTCGCCGTTCCAGACGCGATCCTGCTGAAGCCGGCCGTGTTGACGGAAGAGGAATGGACGCTCATGCAGCGCCACTCGGACGAGGGCGCACGCATCATCGACCGCCTCGGGTTCTTGAACGACGCCGTGCCTGCGATTCGCCATCACCACGAGCGCTTCGACGGCACCGGCTATCCAGATGCGCTGAAGGGGGAGGAGATCCCGCTCGGCGCACGGATCATCCACGTCGCTGATGCGCTCGACTCCATGCTGACAACCCGCATCTACCGCGCGGCCCGACCCGCGCTGGAGGCGATGGACGAGCTCAAGAAGGCCGCGGGAACACAGTTCTGCCCGCGTTGCGTGGACGCTCTGGAGGGCGTGCTGCCGCCGGAGATCCTGGCGGACGAGCAGGCACGGCTCGACTTGGCCGCAGCAGCCTCATAGAAGACACTTTCTTACGACCCCTTTGCAAACGGCGTACTCTGCTCTATTCTATTTGCCATGCCCCGGAAGGGGGCCTACCGTGCCCTCGCAAAGATCGATCGTGAGCGCTTAGCCGAGTTCCAGTCAGGAATTCGACGCCGCTACTCGGACGAGCAGATCCTCGAGCAGCTCGCGGAATGCGCCGAGCGGCTCGGCCGTTCGCCGACGATGCGCGAGTTCGAGGCTGACGCGCAGACCACGGTGCACCCGCAGACCGTCATCCAGCACTTCGGGAGCTGGAACAAGGCCAAGCGCCAGGCAGGGCTCGTCCCTCGCCGGTTCGCTACGCGGGAGGACCTCGTACGGCTCCTACGGGAGCTCGGCGAGGAGCTCAAACGAACGCCGACGGCCCGCGACCTCGACGAGCACCGCGCTTCGATGCCTTCCAAGTCTCTCTACTGGCACACGTTCGGATCGTTGACGGCGGCCCTACGTGAGGCCGGCTTCGACGTGCCGGTCGGCGAAGAGCGCCTCGAGCGCGCGATCGAACAGGGCGCCGGGTTGGCAAAGAGGCTTGGCCGGCTGCCGAAGTTCGCCGACTGGGGGGAGGCCCGGCGTGGGGGAGACGGGACCATGCTTACCGAGTGGCAGGTCTACCGGATGCTCGAGCCCGGTCCCGGGGCATGGTCGACGTTTCAGTACCTGGTGTCGGAGCGGCTGGGCGAGCAGGGTGTGAAGGTGTCACCTGAAGGGCGGCTAGCCAAGCGCAGCCGCAATCGCGGCTAGACGGCGCAGGCACGCGACGCGCTCCTGCGGGGCGCGCACAGCGGGGAGAGCGGTCTCCTCGAACTCGCGATTAGGCTGGAACCGGTCGGTGCGAACAAGCTTCCCGTGCTCGAGGGCAAGCAACGTGCCCTCTCCGACCTCGCGCTTCCGAAGTCGAAGGCCCAGGTACTTCTCCAGCACCTCGAGCGCGTGCTTCGTCGACGCGAAGAAGGTCTCACGTGAGCCGGTTCCAACCCAGATGGGCCGGCCGACGCCGCGCGCTACGAAGAGCGTGTCGGGTCGGCGCTCATCGAGCCAGGCCGTTGCCATGGAGCCACAAAGCTCCTCGAGCGCCTCGGCGCTCGAGTCCGACTCCTCCGCAACCGCCAAGATCGCCTCGGTGTCCACGGTCATGCGAGGGGCGGCTCGTTCGAACCTGTGCCGCGCGAAGATCTCCTCGTCGTTCAGGATGATGCCGTTGTGGACTCCCACGACGCTTCCGTGGCGAACGGGATGGTTGTTCGCCCCGATCGTCGGATGGCCTTTGGTGTAGTCGCGCACGTGGATGAGCGCCTGCGTGGTCTCCCACGGCATTGAGATGCGGTCGAGAAAGGCGCTCGCCCCGGTGCGCTGCTTGTGGACGACAACGGCTCCGTCAATTCCCCGGTGCGCATAGCCGACAGCATCGGCGCCACGCTCGGCGATCGCCGCCAGGAGCGCCTGAGCAGCCAGAGTCCGCGAGACGCGGCTCGAGCGATCCAGGCTATATCCGGCGATTCCACACATATCAGGTGATGCTAAGTGCTCTTCCAGACAGCGTGGAAGGCTCCTACTAGGTATCGACGCGCGGGTGTGCGCCTAGTTAGGCGCCCTTACAGCATCCTTACTTGGGTCGGCCGAGAACGATGCGGCGGCGGCCTCCGTTCGAGGGTCTGGGGTGCCTGCCTCACGCGGGTTGTGCGCTAAGCCGCGGAGAGTGGAGCAGCACTTTGCCCAAGTCCTCGCAGGACTCCATCCCTCCCTCGTTCGAGGGTTCCCGAATCGGGAAAGGCACGCCGATACACAGGCTCGATGGCGCGGCCGCTCCACCAGCCACCTCCCGAGCCCGATCACTTCGAGCCCAAGCTCGAGGTCATTTCCGGCGCGCTCGGCGACCCCACCGAGGAGGTGGAGGAGAAAGAAGACGCGCCTGACAAGGCCGTCGCCGCGGTGACCCAGGATCCACTCAAGCTCTACGTGCGCCAGATCGGTGACGGCCGCCTGCTCACCCCAGTGGAGGAGCGTGAGCTCGCCAGACGCAAGGACGAAGGCGACGAGGCAGCGAAGCGGAAGCTGATCGAATCGAATCTGCGCCTCGTGATGTCGATCACGCGGAACTACACAAGAGCGGGCGTTCCTCTCCTCGACCTGATCCAGGAGGGAAACCTCGGTCTCATCCGAGCGGTCGAGAAGTTCGACTACAAGCTCGGCTTCAAGCTTTCGACCTACGCCACCTGGTGGATTCGCCAGGCGGTGACCCGTGCTCTCGCCGACCAGGGTCGCACGATCAGGCTGCCCGTCCACGTCGCCGACGCGGCGCGAAAAGTCTTGCGTGCGCGGCGCATCCTGACCCAGAAGTTGAATCGCGATCCGCTCGTCACGGAGATCGCGAAGGAGAGCGGCTTTACGCCAGAGCGTGTTCAGGAGCTCCTCGACCTCGTCGAGGACCCGGTCAGTCTCGAGACCCCGGTCGGTGACGGCGAGAGCCTCTACGGCGACCTGATCGAGGACACGAAGTCCGATCGCCCGGACGCCGTGACCGCCAAGGGTCTGCGCTCGAAGGAGCTCGCCGGCGCGCTCGAGGGGCTCAACCCGCGCATGCGCCGGGTGCTCGCCCTGCGCTTCGGTCTCGACGGGCATACGCCCCACACACTCGAGCAGGTCGGTGTCGGCCTCGGCATCACCCGCGAGCGCGTTCGCCAGCTGGAGGCCCGCGCTCTGCGCGAGCTGCGCAACGTCGCGCCCGGCTTGCAGCTGTACCTGGACGAGGGGTAGGTCCTCTGCGAGCACCTGTCGCTACGCTGGACTAGTGAGGAATTCCGCCTTTTTCGTCGACTGCCATTCGCACGTCATCCCGTCCGGTGACGATGGCGCTAAGTCATTGCGGCAGGGGATCGAGCTCTGCCGGGAGGCTGCCAAGCGCGGGACGGCGATTCTTTTCGCCACTCCGCACGTTTGGCCTCACCTGCCGCTCACTGCCGAGCGTGAGGTGGCCGTCCGCCGGGCCTACGACGAGATGCAGCCACACGCTGGCCTCGAGCTGCGGCTCGGCTTCGAGCTAACGCCTACCTCGCGCCTGCTTCGTGAGGACATCTCCCGGTACGAGCTCGAAGGAACTGGCTGTGTTCTCGTCGAGGTGCCGTTCACAGGTGGCATCAACGTCCTCCTGCGAATGGGAGAGCACATCGAGGCCTCCGGCCTCCGGCCCGTCATTGCTCACCCAGAGCGCACCGAGACAGTGCTGGACGACCCTGCGATCGCCGAAGAGCTGTCCGCGCGTGGCTGGCTGCTGCAGGTGAACGCTACGAGCGTCCTCGGCCTTCACGGGCCGGGCCCGGAGGAGCTCGCCTGGCGGTTCCTCGAGACTCGACAGGCCTCTCTCGTGGCCTCCGACGGGCACCGCACGACACGGCCGCCGTATCTCGACGCCGCCTACGACCGGGTTCGCGAAAGGCTAGGGGAGAGGGCGCCAGGCTTCTTCGACGGGTCCGCGCTCGGCCTCAGCCGGCAACAGACTCCATCTCGCGCAGCTTTGACAGGCGTCTAAGGGCGTGAACCTCGATCTGGCGGACGCGCTCTCGCGTCAGCCCGAGGCGCCGACCGATTTCCTCCAGGGTCTTCGGCTCAGCCTCGCCCAGCCCATAGCGAAGGGCGAGCACCTTGCGCTCGCGCTCGGAGAGAGCGGCCAGCCCGCGAATCAGCGCCTGGCTTCGAAGCGAGGTCTCGACCTCGTCCTCGGGTGACGGTCCGTCGCCGGCCACGAAGTCGCCGAAGACCGCGTCCTCCTGCTCGCCGACCGGCTGGTCGAGGCTGGTCGAAGCACGGGCTGCCGCGCGCACCTCGCGCGCCTGGTCGACCGGAAGGCTGGCCTCTTCGGCGATCTCTGCGAGCGTCGGCTCGCGGCCAAGCTGAGTCCACAGAATCCGCTCGGCCTTGTTCATCTTTTGCAGGCGCTCGACGATGTGGACAGGCATCCGGATCGTGCGCGCCTTGTCGGCCAGCGCACGGGCAACGGCCTGGCGGATCCACCAGGTGGCGTAGGTCGAGAACTTGAAGCCGCGGCGCCAGTCGAACTTCTCGACGGCGCGGATGAGCCCAAGAGTCCCTTCTTGGATGAGGTCGAGGAACGGGAGGCCCTGGTTGCGATAGTTCTTGGCGATCGAAACGACGAGGCGGAGGTTCGACTGGATCATCCGTTGCTTGGCCTGCATGTCCCCGCGTTCGATCTTCTTCGCGAGCTCGACCTCCTGGGCTGCGGTCAGCAGAGCATGCCGGCCGGCCTCGCGCAGGAAGAGCTGCAGCGCATCGGTCGTCGTCTCGTAAACCTGAGGCTGCGGAGCGGGAGGCTGCGGCTCCTTCTCTCCTTCGACGATCTCGATTCCGCGCTGCTCGAGCTCCCGCTGGAGGGCCTCGGCCTCGAGCGGTGCCAGCTCGTGCGTCTCGAACAGGTCTGTGAGCTCGCTGACGCGCACCGATCCGTGTTGCTCGGCAGTGTCGATGAACTGGCGGACGTCCTCGGCAGCTAGAACGTGATCAATCTCGACAGTCATCGCCGTAGTGTTTTTCCCTGGACACTCGGCAGACCAAACACCATACCCGGATGGCGCGCATCAATCCAGTTCGGGCTGGAATGTTGCTGCACGATAACGCGTGTTATGTCAAGTTGGCATCTGGAACCGGGGCTCCTTCAGCCCCCCGTCTCAGGTAGCGGCTGGTCCCGGGGCGACGATCGCCGAGCTGGGTTAGGGTTTCCGCACAACCAGTCTCAACAGGTCGGCCCGAGACGCTTCTGCCGACATTGCAGGGATTGTCTGTCACTTCCCCACAGATGTGAACAAAAAGCACGAAGTGCTGTGGATAATGTGCATAAATGAACTTTCTGCAAATTGCGGCAGAAGTGGTTTTGGCGCTCTTGAAACGATCTCGACGGGCCCCTAGTGTCCCCATTGCGCCGAGCACGGAACGCAAGTAGGTCGAAGCGACACCCGGCGACCGTAGGCGGAAGCCGAAAGTTGGCGGGAGTCGCAGACGAAAGCGAAACCGGCTCGGCGAATTTTTATGGTCCCTGACGGGAACTCGAGATCCGCGACGAGTCGACCCCTCGTGTGGCAGTAGCATTTCTCTGGCATGCATCTACGGCCGCCTAGCATCGACAAGGGAACCATTGCCGGGGCCTGGGGAATCGGGCTAGGGCTCTTTCTCTGGCTCGGGATGGTGTCGGTCGGCGTCTCCGCCGGCGTGGCGTTCATCCTCGCCGTCCTGGGCGCCTGCGCGATCTTTCTTTTCGTCCGTACGCAGGGGGCCTAGACGAGGCGCGCGCGGGCGCGGTGGTCGCCTGCGAGCGCTTTCAGCAGCAGGCGGGAAAGCTCTCGGCCGGCGCGTTGCTCGAGGCGTGAGGCAATCGGGGGCCGGCCTTCGCCGAGGCGGGCGCAATGCTCCAGGATCAGGTTGAGCCCGCGGCTGGGATGTGACGTTGCGTCGTCCATCTTTCTGGCCTTCGGTATCGGCCGCAAGCAGGCGTCCGCTCGATCCCTGACGGGAGTGAGCGGACGCCCGTTTGTTGTCGACTAGCGGTCGGGCTCGCTTTCGCGAGGCGGTGGCTCCGGTTGCGGGGACACCGGCGCGCCGCCCCCGTGGATACGCACCCGCCGGTCGTCTTCGTCGTGCGGCGGAGCATCTGCTCGCGGCTCGTCGACGATTGGCTCGGCGCGACGCGCTCGAGGTCCGGTGGTGTCGAACGAGAAGCCGAACAGGAGCCCGATGGCAAACGCAATCGCCGCAGTCGAGAACCCGAGGTGCCCAACGACGGAGTCGAGCCCCACGTCATCGGTCCATTGACGCGTGTGCCTGGCGACCCAGTTCTCCCCCGGCTGCACCGTACTCAGGACCCAGCCTCCTAGGAGCAACGCGGGCAGGAACCCGATCAGGAACACGGCCCCGGAAACGCGGGGCCACCCCCACTTCGTCCAGCCGCCGAGCAGTTGCGCGAGCGCCATCGTGAAACCAGCTAGGGCGAGAAGCCCCATGAACGTCCAGAACCGCCAGGCCTCCGAGCCTCCGCCAGAGAAGTCGAGTCGATCGATGTAGATCCGGCTTCCGAGCCACATGAGGAAGCCGGCGACGGCGACACTGATGAGTGTCGTTGTCGCCCTGGTCAAGCCGTACATACGCACCACCTCCACGCGGGTCCTGCCCGCTCAGGCACTTCCTAGTCCAAGAACAGTCGACGTGCGTCGAAGCTGGCCGAATCGAGCTCGGAGCGGAACTCCGAGACGATCGCCTCGGCGTCCTCGGGAAAGAGAAACGGCACCACACCGACCTCAGCGTCGTTGTGGAACGGCAGGTCCACGTGCTCCGGTGAGACGAGGTTGACCGAGATCTTGGTACAGACGGGACAGCGCACCGCCAGGCCGAGCGAGGCGTCCCCGGGCGTGAGCACGAAGAACGACGACGGAAACACCGGGCGCGGCCTGCCTTCCGGGTAGCAGAAGAAGCTCCACGGCCATCCACCGGCTTGGATCTGGCGCGCTGCCAGGTCGCCCAGTTCCACGGCTGCGGGCTCGAGTCGAGCGGTCATCAGGTTGATGAACTGTCCCTCCCCCAGGCCGAGAGGTGCCCAGTCGAGCTCGTCGTCCGACACCAGACCCAGGTGCTCTTCCCCGCACCGGCATTCGAAGAGCACGCAATACACGGCGGGGTGAGTAGCGCCGGGAAGCCGCTCGATCGTCCGGAACGAGGACAGGCGCACGTTGGCTTCCCCCCGCGAGGGGCACGGAAAGCTGTAGTGAGTCGTGAGTGCGTCGTACATCTGAGGCTCTTACGCCGTTCATCGGCCTCATTCGCTAGGCCCGAGACCTTCTCAATAGTGAACTCTGCGGCGGATGTTCCGCGCGCTTGGCTAGGGAAAAGCCCCGGCAAAGCGGTCCGCGTCCGGGTGCGACTCAAGTTGAACTGCGAAGCGCTCTTCGCGAGCCCTGGCAGGAAATCATTAGTAGTGAATCAGGGAAAAGACGTCGTAGTCGGAGATCTGTTCTCGGCCGTTCAGGAAGTCCAGCTCAATGATGAAGGCCATCCCGACGACGTCGCCGCCGAGCTGCTCCACGAGGCCTGCCATCGCCTTGGACGTTCCTCCGGTGGCCAGGACGTCGTCGTGAATGAGGACGCGCGAGCCGCCCTCGAAGGCATCGGCCTGTAATTCGAGCGCATTTGTCCCGTACTCGAGCGCGTATTCGGCGCCGATCGTCGCCAAGGGCAGCTTCCCGGGCCGGCGCGCGGGCACGAAGCCGCAACCCAGGCTGTAGGCCACAGCCGAGCCGATGAAGAACCCGCGGGCTTCGCCACCCACGACGATGTCGGGCTTCTTCGGCTTTGCCCAGGCGGCGATGTGATCAATCGTCTCATTCAGCGCCTCGTGGTCGGCCAGCAGGGGCATGATGTCTCGGAAGATCACGCCTTTCTCGGGCCAGTCGGGAACGTCCCTGATCTTGGCTTTCAGCTCGTCGGCGCTCATGAGTGCGCGGCAACTCTACGGAGCGCACGGGCGAACAGGACCTGCCCCAGCTCCTGGGCGATCTCCGAGAGTCCCTGCAGATCGTCGAGAGCAGCCTCGCGTCGCTCCGCATTGCGCGAGCGCAGGCCCGGCGCGAGCAACTGTTCGAGGAGGCTCGCCTCGCGGTCGGCTGCCGTGCGGAAGGCGCGCAGGTGCCGGGGGTCGATCCCGTAGGCCGAGAGCTTGACGCAGGCTGCCGCGACGTCAGCGTCGGCGGCGCCATAGCGCTTGTCCCGACCATCCGTCCGCGGCGAGAGCAGCCCGAACTCCTCTAGCTCCCGCACCAGAGCCGGGGTCGCTCCCGAGCGCTCGGACAGCTCGCGAGCATCGATCTCCTCTTCCGGGCCCACCAGGCCGGCGGAACGCCGCTTGCGCTTTCCCTTCGCCGCGCCCGGATCGGCGAGTTCCTGCCGGATCACGCGGAGCGGGAGGAATTCGTCTCGCTGGAGTCGGAGGATCGTGCGGAGACGCTCGACGTCGTCCTCGTCGAAGAGCCGGTAACGGCCTTTCGTCCGCTTTGGCTTGAGCAGCCCCTGATCCTCCAGGTAGCGGATCTTCGAGATCGAGACGTCCGCAAACTCGTCCTGTAGCGCTCGGCAGACCGCGCCGATGTGAAGTAGGCGCGCGGCGGGCTCGGCTTCGCGGAGCGCGCTCACGGGGTCAGAAAGGTGAGCTTGTACTTGCCAATCTGCACCTCGTCGCCGTCTTCCAGCGCCCCGGACTCGATTCGCCGCCGGTTCAGGAACGTGCCGTTCAAGCTGCCCTGGTCCTCAATGAAGAATTGGTTGTCCGTGCGCTTGACGAGGGCGTGGCGTCGGGACACGGTGACGTCGTCGAGGAAGATCTCGCAATCGGGCGAGCGGCCAACCGTCGTGCTCTCTTGCTCGAGGAGGAAGTGTTCCCCCGCGCGCCCCCCTCCGGAGCGGACGACGAGGGCAGGCCCTTCGGCCTTCAGCTCATCCAGGATCTCTGCGCCCTCCTCATCGCCCTCCTCCGGCGTAAAGCTCATCGTCGTGTCCGAGCCCGACTCGTCACGAACGAGCAAGGCTCCGCACTTCGTGCAGTAATTGGCGGCCTCCGGGTTCTGAAACCCACACTCGGGGCAGTACACGTGGCTCAAATCAAGCCTCAGACGGTGGCGCGGCCTTGCCGGCGAGGATGTCCGCCAGGCGGTCGACGTCAACCTCTTCGAGCACGCTTCGCCCCTCCGACTTCTGGAGCCTGGCAACGAGCTCGGTGCGCAGCATGTCGATCCGCCCGTGCAGAAGGCGCCGCCGGTACGAGATCTCCTGCTCGTCGTGCGTCAGCTCGTCGATGAGCTTCTTGAGGTCGGAGTCGTCCATTGCAGCGAGATCGGGGAACGGTTCCACGGAAGCGGCGCCTTTCTGTCGTTGTTGGCCGGTGCCAGTAAAGCAGCAGCAGCTACAAGGTTCAACCTCAGCTTGAGATTGGAGCCTCAGTCTCCCCCACCTCGCGCTGTAGGACGTCCTCGACGAGGGCACGGAGCTCGTCCTCCAGTTCGTTCGACGCCTCGTCGCTCGAGCCTTCTGCGTAGATGTGGATCAGGGGCTCGTCGGGGTCGGGCAAAAGCTGCGCCCACCCGCGACGGTCGTTGACCTTGATGCCGTCGAGGAGATCCAGGTCTCGGTCTTTGAGACGCTCTGTCAGCACGCGCATCACCAGCCCCTTCTGCGACCACGGGCACGGCAGCTGCCGGTGCACGAGGGTCGACACCGGAAGGTCGGCGACCAGAGACGAGAGCGGATCGTTGACCGGCGCCAGGAGCTCGAGAAGCTTGCACAGGCTTGCCGTCGCGTCGTAGGCCGGCAGGAAATCGGGAAACACATACCCGCCGCCGACCGCCGCAGCGAAGATCACGCCGTCGGCGGCGGCAGCTTTGGTGAGCTCGCTATGCGAGGCCGGAGTTCGGATGATCTCCAGGCCGCTCGCCTTCACGATGCGGTCAACCTCGCTGGTCACGGTGACCGGGAAAGCGAGCTTTCCGCGCCGGCCGTCCGAGCCGAGAAGGCGCAAAAAAAGGAGGAGCGTCTGCTCGACGGGGATCTCGCGGCCCTTCTCGTCGATCAGGTAGAGCCGCTCCGCCGAGCGGTCGACGACGGCGCCGAAGTCCGCGCCGACCGCGGCGACGAGCTTCTTCGTCTGGCCGATCAGGCTGCGCAGGGTCGCGTCGCCGTTGCCAGCCTGAGCAGGGGAGAACGCATGCGCGGAGACGGCCTCGACCCCCAACGGACCGAGCACGAGTGGGAGCACGAGCGAGGCCGCCGAGTAGCCGTAGTCGACGACGATGCGATGCCCGCGCCGGCGAATGGCCTCGACGTCGAGGGTGGCCAAGAGGTCCTCGGCGTAGCTCTCGCGAGCCCGCACCGGGTAGTCGACCGTCCCGACGTCAGCGGCCGCTGCACGTCGCAGCTCCTGACGGGAGAAATGCTTTTCGACCTCCTTCTGCATCGCCGGCGTCAGCTGGATCCCGGGTTGCTCGAAGAAGCGGATGATCACGATCTCCTGGTCGTGCGAGCTGAGGCCGACGTGGAAGCCCGCGTCGTAGTCGTGCTTCTTCAGCAGATGGCGCCCCACGGCGCTCGGCAGCACGCGCAGGTCGGCCACGTTCACCCCCGTCGAGTTGAGGCCGGCGATCATGGCCCGCTCCACGAGCCGGCATGCAGCGGCGGCTTCCCGGCTGGCGACGACGTGCGCCCCGCGCGGCAGGGCAGTGCCGAACGCGACCGCGAGCCGGGTGACGACCTCCGGCGTGAGATCGACGTTCACCAGCCCGGAGACGCCGTCCTTGTCGAAGAGGCTGGAGGAGGCGCGAGACTCCCAGATCAGGCTCTCGAAGATCTGCGTGCCGGTGTCCACCTCCTTGTGCGGGTAGACGCGCACACCGGGCATGAGGACGCTCTCCGCACCGATCGTGACTTCGTCTCCGAGCGCTACGCCCTCATGCAGGCGCGCGTGGGCCCGGATGTCACAGGAGCGCCCGACGATGGCGCCCTCGACGAGCGCGCCGCGGCCGATGTGCGTGGAGGCCTCGATCACGGATCGCGAAGTCCGGGCGCGTTCTCGAAGCGTGACGTTCGTGCCGAGGACGGCATACGGGCCGACGGTCGCCTCGCGCGCGACGCGACAGTAGTTCCCGAGGAACGCCGGGCCCTCGAGTCGGTCGATGTCGTCGACGTCGACGCTCTCCCCTACCCAGATGTTGCCCCGCAGACGAACGCCGGGGACATTCAGGCGGACCCTTTCCTCGAGCGCATCGAAGTTGGCCTGCCGGTACTGGTCGAGGTTGCCGATGTCCTGCCAGTAGCCCTCCATCGGCAGCCCGTAAAGCGGCCGGCCCATCTCGAGCAGGAGGGGAAAGAGCTCCTTGGAGAAATCGTACGGCTGGTTGGTCGGGATGTGGCGCAACACCTCGGGCTCGACGACGTAGACGCCGGTATTGATCGTGTCCGAAAAGACCTGGCTCCACGAGGGCTTCTCCAGGAAACGCTCGACCCGTCCGTCCTCATCGGTGACGACGATTCCGAACTCGAGCGGGTTCTCGACCGACTTCAGGCCGATGGTCACCGCCGCGCCACGCTCCTGGTGGAATTCGACGAGCTTCGTCAGGTCGAAGTCGCAGAGCGCGTCGCCCGAGATGACCAGGAAGGTGTCGTCGAGCTTGTCCGCGGCCAGGCCGACGGAGCCGGCCGTGCCGAGAGGCGTCTCCTCGACGGAGTACTCCATGTTGAGCCCCAGGGTCGATCCGTCTCCAAAGTACGAGCGGATGGCCTGCGGGAGAAACGCGACCGTCACGATCACGTCCTCGAAGCCATGCTCTCGGAGGAGCTCGACGATGTGCTCCATGCAGGGCTTGCCGACGATGGTGACCATCGGCTTCGGCTGGTTCGAGGTCAGCGGGCGGAGGCGCGTGCCCTCGCCGCCGGCCATGACGACGGCTTTCACGCGCGGCTTCCGCGCAACGCGGTCAGGAGGTACTGGCCGCCGGCCGCGAGCGCAAGGCCGACGCCGAACCAGAAGATCCAGAGTGGCCAGTCCGCGCTCGACTCGGTGAGAAGGATCAGGAAGAGCGCGCAGTAGAGGACCCACGTCGCTGACTTCCCGAGGAAGTTCACGTTGAGCTCGTAACCGCGAGGCATGAGCAACCTGTACCCGGCGATGAGCAAAATGTCCCGGGCGAAGATAATCGCGAGAGCGGCCCATGGGAGCCGGTCATGGACGAGGACGAGCAGCACAACTGCTGCGTCGATCATCAGGCGGTCGGCGAGCGGGTCGGCCACGCGGCCGAACTCGGACTGGACGTTCAAGCGTCGCGCGAGCCACCCGTCGAGGTAGTCGCTGACCCCAGCGACGGCAAAGACCAGCGCTGCTGCCACGCTGTGCCCGTCATCGGCCGGTACGAGCAGCAGGACGAACAGTGGAATGAGGAGTAGCCGCAGCAGGGTGAGCGCGTTTGGAAGAGCTGCGAGCGGCGCAGGCGCCGCGGAGGCGGACATAGCTCAAGGATAGAGCGCGCAAGAGAGCGCTGGTGCGCGTGATTTGCTCGTCTTTCGCGACAGGCGGGTGCGCTTTTCGCCGATACGATTGTCAACGGGAGGAGGCCGGGGCAACCTATTTAATGGGGTGCTGTGGCGGAGCTTCTGACGATTCCCGGCTTCGTCAATGCCCACAGCCACGCTTTCCAGCGTGCGCTTCGCGGGTACGAGAATGGCCCGGATTTCTGGGGCTGGCGAGACCGCATGATCGCGCACGCGGAACGGCAGACGCGGGAAACCGTCCGCCATGAGTACGAGGCCGCCTACCGGGAGATGCGAGCCGCGGGGTACACCGCCGTGGGCGAGTTCCACTATCTCGGCTTCGACGAGGCACTCGCTGCCTCCGAAGCGGCCGAGGCCGCGGGGATCGGCTTCGTGCTTCTCTACGGCGCCTACGCTCGAGGAGGCACCGATCGCTTCCGCCAAGCCTCGGTCGAGGAATACCTCCGACAGGTGGAAGACCTGCGCGCGCGCGGTCTGACGGTCGGGGTTGCCCCCCACTCCGTCCGCACCTGCCCACCGGACTGGCTCGAGGCGATCGCCAGTCACGCCGAGCGCGAGCAGCTCGTGTTGCATGTCCACGCCGACGAACAGCCGCGTGAGATCGAGGAGTGCCTCGCCGAGCACGGAGTCCGTCCCATCGAGCTCCTGGCCCGAACCGGGTGCCTCGGAACGCGCACGACGATTGTGCATGCCACGCACGCGGACGACGCCGAGCTTGATCTCCTCACCGAGAGTGGCGCCCGAATCTGTGTGTGCCCGACCACCGAGGCGAACCTCGGCGACGGCTTCCTCCGGGTCGAGGCGGTGCGCGAACGCGGTATCGGACTGTGCATCGGCTCGGACTCAAACGTCCGCGTCGACCCTCTCGAAGAGCTGCGTGAGCTTGAAGGCATTGCTCGGCGCAGGACGCTTGCGCGCGGTGTCATCTCGGCGGGCACGCTCCTGTGCTTCGGGTCGGACGAAGGGGCCGCCGCGCTCGGTCTGGACACTTGGGAAGAGGTGCACATCGACACCGGCCATCCAACCCTCGCCGGCATCGAGGGCGACGTCTTCGCCGCTCTCGTCATGAGCTGCTCGGCCGACGTGCTCAGCTAGATGATGCGCGCGCCGAGCGCGCTCGCTGCGAGCTCGACTGCGAGGGCGGCGGTCGTGTTCTCGTTGTCGCGGATCGGGTTGACCTCCACGATTTCGAGCGAGTCGATCTCTGCCTGCTCTGCAACGAGCTCCATCGCCAGGTGAGCCTCGCGATACGAGAGCCCGCCCCGAACCGGATTGCCGACGCCCGGCGCGTACTCGGGATCGACGACGTCGACATCGAGCGACACGTGGAGAAATCCGGCGCCGCTCGCACGTTCGAGGGCTTCGCCCACGATGGGCTCCATTCCACGCCGATCGAGATCGCTGATCGTGTAGACCGCCACCCCGAGCTGGCGGACCGCAGCCTGCTCGCCCGCATCGAGGGACCGGACGCCGATCAGCGCGACGTGCCGCGGATCGAGCGCAGGCAGGTGGAGCCCGTCGCGTGTGAACTCCGCGCCGCAAAGCCCGAGGGCCGCCGCGAGCGGCATCCCGTGGACGTTGCCGCTCGGCGTCGTTTGGGGAGTGTTCATGTCGCCATGCGCATCGAACCAAAGGACGCCGCCGGGCCCCGAAGTGGCGGCCAGCCCGCTCAGTGTCCCAAGGGCAATCGAGTGATCGCCCCCGAGGACGAGCGGCAGGAGCCCATCTGCTCGGGCCTGCGCGACCTTCTCGGCTACGCGTGCGCAGGTCTCGAGGATCTCGGCGAGAAAACGAGCCCGCTCGGAGCCGCCCCCACGAGTCTCGGCCAGCTCGGCCCGCACGTTTCCCCGATCCTCGACCTCGATGCCTGCGCGGGCCAGGCGCTCACGAAGCCCCGCGTAGCGGATCGCCGACGGCCCCATGTCGACCCCGCGCCGGCCGGCGCCGAGGTCGAGTGGGGCTCCTAGGATGGCTACGCGCTGCGGCATGCTCCGGAGGATAGGGTCGAAAACAAAAAAGGACGGCCCTAGATCTCGGCTGCGTATTCACGGTACCTCTCCATCTGCCTGGAAGCGAATGCGTAGAGCACAAGGCTGATCACGAAGGCTGCACCGAGGACGATCAGCCAGATACGCGGCCCGATCGGCCGACTCAAGGCGATGGTCACGAACAACAAGGGCATCCAGACGTAGAGGATCGACGCACAGATGCCGCAGACCACGCAGGCCCCAAGCAACCTCAGGGGGTTGTGGTGGGCCGGAAGAAGGAGGTCTCGCTGTCGTACCCGCCGCCGCACTTTCGGCGACCGCGTGTTCAGCGCGAACGAGGCCCGATCCCAGCTCCGCACTCCTTCAGCCTAGCTCAGCGCTCCAGCGAGGCCACTCGCTTCTCCGCGGCTTCCGCCTCCTCCCGGGCGCGTCTTGCCTGCCGCTCGGCCGCGTCGGCCACCTGGCGAGCCGTAGCGGCCTCTTTCCGCGCTCGGGACAGGGCCTCCCGCTTTCGCATTCTCTCTGCCGCGGCCCGTTTCCGTGTGCGGTCGCGCGTCGGTTTCGAAGGGGCTTTCCGCTGCGGTGCGACGTGCAAGAGCGGGCCGAAGCCCACCGACTCGACGTCGTCCGCGAGGCGGCCGTTGCGTAGCGCCTCGGAGGCGGCGGGATCTGTCGAGGCTGCACGCAGCGTCCCCGAGATGCGCTGGACGACGGAAGACGATGCGCGGGTCCCCGAGTCCTCCAGAATCTCGCGCGCGGCGCCGACGAGCTCGTCGGTGAGCTCGTGCTGGGCCCGGCTGAACGCTCGTACATCCGCCCCTTTCTTGCCGGCGAGCATGTCTCGCTGGCTCTTTCGCAGGGCGTGTCCGGCTTTCACGAGTCGCGCCACCTCCTCAGGGTGGCTGCGCGCAAGCTGGTTCACCGCCCAGGCCGAGATGGACGGTTTCTTGAGCGCGCGCACCTCCTCCGCGTCGTCCTTGCGCCCGGCCTGCCGCAGCTCGCGGACGAGAGCGTTGCGCGCACTCGTGAACTCCTCCCGAGGCAGGCCGTAGAGCCCGTCGACATCGCGCTTCGCCGGCATCTACTGAGTCGGGGCACCCGGATTTGATTCGGGTAGCTCTGATCCCACAGACTGTTCTAGGGGCTGGCGACCGGTCCGGCGCGGGGCTTCAAGTAGCTTCGTTGCGCGCATTCGCGCCACTCGCAGACTAGCGCGACCGCCTTCCTCCGTAAGCACATTCGCAGGATTGGATGATCCTCGGTCCCTTACCCTAGATAAGCTCTGCCTAGCCAGGTGGGGCAAGAAAAGAGGCTGACTAGGGCGCACGGCGGCGGGGTCTTCTCCGCGCTCGCCATCACCCTCAGGCGCATCCTGTCAGACGTCTGGACGATCGTGCTCGCCCTGTTCATGTTTGGCCTGTTGTTCATGTTTGGCCTGTTGTTCACCGGCCAGTACCAGACGCTCGCCATTGTTGGCGGTGCCTGGCTAGCGATGGCGTTCGTCGTCGCCTTCGGGTCTAAATGAGCTTTCCGCCGAGCGCGGAAGGCTCCGTCCTCGCCGGCCTTTTCACCCGTCGTTCACTTTCGTCACTACCTGGAGTGATCCTCAAGCGGTGGACTGCTAGCGAAGTGGACACTGACGGACGTCCGTGCCGGCTACGAAAGTGGGCCCCCCGACCCTGCGGCCGGGCCGGGGACCCACTTCCGGCGCCCAAAGAGGGGCGGGAAGGCAGGCACCATGACAGCGTTGCGGTGTACGAGCAAGGGTGCGAGCAGACGCGCCTTGCGCAATTTGCGGCCTAATCGCGGTGCAGCTTTGTAAGGCCGACGGCAGGCTGAACCGTATTACAGATACGGGTCGGGGCGGTTTGCGGCGCCGGGTTGGGGGAGTTGGGGCGGTGTGCGGCGCCGCCCCGGCGCGGCGCCGCTCCGGCCCTATTCGCGCCACCTGTAGGTCGCGTGTGGCTCCTGGTTTGGCTTAGTTCTTTCGCCTGTGCGCGGTTTGTTTCACGAAAACCTGAAAGAATTAGGCGATCTGTGAGTGGGCGCGGTCCGCGCGCCCCCAAGGGGAGGAGGAGATCTTGCGTAAAACACTGTCTCTGACCGCTGCGGTCTTGGTTGCTCTCGGGCTCGCCACGCTGGCGGCGGCGGTTCCATCGGCCTCGTCGAGTCGGGCGGGCAGGTATGTCGTCGTGTACGACAAGCAGGTCACGCGGGCGGCTGCCCGTGCGGCGATCAAGGCCGCCGGAGGGACGATCGTCCGGGAGAACCGCCGCATCGGCGTCGCAACGGTTCGCTCGTCCAACCCGCGTTTCCTGGCCGCGGTGGCGCGTCAACAGTCGCTCTACGGCGCGGCTCGCAACCGGCCGATCGGCCGTGCCTTTCCGGAGCTGCGCCGCAAGCAGGACATCGAGCGGCTCACTTCGCTTCGCCGCGCATCCCGCGGGCAGAGCTCCGGCTCGCTCCATGTAAACAGCGCGAACACCCGCGGCGCCGAGCCGTTCGCCCCGCTGCAGTGGGGCATGCAGATGATCCATGCAACCGCCGACGGGTCGTACCGTGAGGAGCGGGGAAACCACGGAATCAAGATCGGCATCATCGACACGGGTATCGACGGTGCGCATCCGGACATCGCTCCCAACTTCAACCGTAACCTGAGCCGGAACTTCACGACCGACATTCCGCTCGTCGACGGACCCTGTGAGGACGAGCCCGATCAATCGTGCTCCGACGCGGCCGACGTCGACGAGAACTCGCATGGGACGCATGTCGCAAGCATCGTCGGCTCGCCGATCAACAAGCTCGGCGTCGCCGGCGTCGCGCCCCACGTCTCGCTTGTGAACCTGCGCGCGGGACAGGACTCGGGTTACTTCTTCCTGCAGGCGAGCGTCGACGCGCTGACCTATGCGGGCGACCGCGGGATCGACGTCGTCAACATGAGCTACTTCATCGACCCGTGGCTCTACAACTGCACGAACCACCCGCTCGATTCGCCAGAGGCGCAGCAGCAGCAGCGGACGATTATCGAGGCGACGCAGCGGGCGCTCGACTATGCGCACGCACGCGGCGTCACGCTGATCGCAGCGGCGGGCAATAGCCACGAGGACCTGGGCGCGGCCACCAAGGTCGATACCCAGAGTCCGAACTTCCCGCCAGGGCAGGAATACACGAGGATCGTGGACAACAGCTGCCTCGACCTGCCGACCGAGGGTAACAACGTCCTCAGCATCTCGTCGATCGGGCCGACCACGAGGAAGGCTGACTACTCCAACTACGGCGTCGAGCAGACGACCGTCGCCGCACCCGGCGGCTTCTTCCGCGACGACCCGTGGGATCCCGGCGACCCGGTCGAGGTCGGGATCCCGAACCTGATCCTCGCGGCGTACCCCGAGAACGTCGCCCGGGAGTTCGGCGAGATCAACCCCGACGGAACGCCGAACACGCCCTTCGTGCTCCGTGACTGTCGACGACGCAAGTGCGCCTACTACCAGTACCTGCAGGGCACATCGATGGCCTCGCCGCACGCAACCGGTGTCGCGGCCCTCATCGTCAGCGCCCACGGTCACGGAAACCGAATGGATCCCGACGCCGTGCAGCAGATTCTCCAGGACACGGCAACCGACCACGCCTGCCCGGAGCCGCGCTTGCACAGCTACGCGGACAAGGGTCGGTCGCCGGCGTACGACGCTTACTGCGACGGAACGCCCGCTTTCAACGGTTTCTACGGGCACGGCATCGTCGACGCACTCGCCGCCGTCCAGGACTGAAACGTCTGACTCCAGACGTCGCTCGCGAGGGGGCTGAAAGGCCCCCTCGCAGTTCTAGGCGCGAATGTGCGGCGTCAAGCCTTTAATCCGCTTCTCGCTAGGGGCGTGTCCCCGGCTCGTCGCCGCGGGCGCAGACGTGGCGCTCGTTTCCTGCGACTTGCTCTTGTCCTCGCCGACGGTTTAGGCCCCTATTGGGCCCGCAGCCGAACGGATTTCAGTCGGGGCGCCCGGATTTGAACCGGGGACCTCTTGTCCCCTCAGAGGAAACGGCGGGATGTCCCGAGAGGTGCCGCGAAGTGGCTCGGCTACGCGGTCTGCAATCTATTTCAGTACCGAATCAGCGCTACCTCCATGAGCCGGTTTCGAGACGTTTGGGCACGGATTGGGCACGGCTTGGGACCTCGTTCGCAGCGGATAGGGCATTCGCCCGATGCGGCGTGGGCGTTCGGGGTTCATACTCGCTTCACCATCAGCGTCGAGCGGCGGCGCTGAGGACTACAGAGGAGGAGAGAGTTGATCCTGGCAACGACGAAGGTCGGGGATTTCGACCGCTTCGTGAAAATCTTCTCAACCAAAGGCGCTGGAAGCGAAGGCAGCACGGGTCCAAGGGTTCGACCGTCTTTCGCGATCCCAATGAGGACGACCGGGTCTGGGTGCTCTTCGACTGGGATGAGGAGGGCTGGCAGAACTTCGTCTCCGACCCCGAGGTCCCGGCGATCCTTCAAGAAGCCGGGCACAAAGGTAGGCCCCAGGCGGCGGAGCTCGGCGGCCAGTACGACGCCTAGCGTCTCCCC
>JACCXX010000007.1 GCA_013696805.1 Actinomycetota bacterium | reverse complement strand
CGCGCGTCGACATACGCGCGCGAAATCCGTGCTTGCGCTTCCTGCGGCGCACGTTGGGTTGATAGGTCCGCTTCACGGTCTGAGGAGAGAGAAAAAGAGGAACGAGCGCCCTTTTTCTGGCGCGCCGCTCGAGTATAGACGAGGGTGTCGGGCCCACGTTTTCCACAAGTCGCGCAGACCGAAAAGTCGCTGCGCGGAGCGGCTGTCGGCACCCAGCCGACGCTCTCTTTCCACACCTGTGGAAACAGCTGTGGGTCGGAGGAAAACCCCTGTAAAACTGAGGATTTTTACCCAAGCTGAGCTCTCGTTCAGCGAACGGGAGGGACGCTGATATGCTCGCCGCTCACTTCCCCCGAAAGGAGTCGACGGCCAGCGACGTGGTGCGCGGTCAACTACTGACAGCTGAGGATCTCTGGACCGCGATTTCTGACCGGCTACGAGGGGCTCTCAACGACACCACGTACGGCACGTGGTTCGGCGGCGCAGAAGGGCGTGAGCTGAACGACGACGCCTTCGTTCTCGTGGTCCCGAACGACTTCACGCGTGGATGGATCGAGGGTCACTTCGTCGATCTGATCGGCGCCGCGGTACGCGACGCGATTGGCGAGGAGCGCCGAGTTGAGGTCATCGTCGACCCCGGCGTGAGAAGTGCCGGGCCTTCGGAAGAGGCCTCGAAACAATCGGCTGCAACCACCGCGATCCGGGCGAGGTACACCTTCGATTCCTTCATCATCGGCTCCTCGAACCGCTTCGCACACGCAGCGGCACTGGCTGTAGCCGAGGCTCCCGCGCAGGCATACAACCCGCTCTTCATCTACGGGGGAACCGGTCTCGGTAAGACACACCTGCTCCAGGCAATCGGCCAGTACGTCGGTGAGCACTCCGGCTCGCTCACCGTCCGCTACGTCACGAGTGAGTCGTTCATGAACGACTTCATCAACTCGCTGCGCGACAAACGAATCGAAGGTTTCAAGCAGCGGTACCGCACGTACGACCTGCTGCTGATCGACGACATCCAGTTCCTCGAGCACAAGGAGCGGATCCAGGAGGAGTTCTTCCATACGTTCAACACGCTCTATGAGGCCGGCCGGCAGATCGTCATCTCGTCCGACCGGCCGCCGCGGGAGATCTCGACCCTCGAGGAGCGACTGCGCTCGCGCTTCGAATGGGGCCTGATCACCGACATCCAGCCGCCCGACCTGGAGACGCGAATCGCGATCCTGCGCAAGAAGGTGAAGACCGACGGCATCCACGTCACGGATCCGCAGGTGCTCACGTTCATCGCCAGCCGTGTGTCGACCAACATCCGCGAACTGGAGGGCGCGCTCACACGGGTCGTGGCCTTCTCCTCGCTGACGGGTCGACCGATGACCGTCGAGCTCGCGCAGGACGTTCTCAAGGATGTGTTCCCCCAGGGCCGGGCCACCGAGGTGTCGATCGAAAGTATCCAAGGCGCCGTTTCCGACCGGTTTGGGCTTTCACTGGCGGAGCTCTGCAGCGAGCGCCGCTCTCAGAACATCGTCTATCCCCGGCAGGTCGCGATGTACCTGTCGCGAGAGCTCACCGATTCCTCGTTGCCGAAGATCGGGAGAGAGTTTGGAGGGCGCGACCACACCACGGTTATCCACGCGACCTCCAAGATCGCACGCATGATTCGCGAGGACCGATCTGTGTACAACCTCGTGCAAGAACTAACGGCGCGCATCAAGCAGGCACGTTGATTCTGTGGAGGAACTGGTTTGTCCCGAGAGGCCGTGTTGAAAACCGTCATTTCTCCACCAACCGCATCCCCAGGGCAAACCCGCCCCGGGAGCGACGTCCCGGCGTCTTCCACGAAGTTCACACTCTCTACGTACTACTACGATCTTCTTTTAAATGGTTGAGATAGAAACTGCTGTCGGAACCCCGATGAGGATCACCTGCTCGAAAGAGGATCTCGTCTCCGCGCTGTCGGTCGTCTCACGTGCGGTATCCGCACGGTCGACGGTTCAGGTTCTCTCGGGGATCCTCATTCAGGCCGACGAGGACCGGCTTCAGCTTTCGTCGACCGACATGGAGCTTTCGCTGCGGCTTGCGCTCGAAGGGCAAGCCAAGGGCAGCGGCGCGGTGGTCGTTCCCGGCCGCCTGCTCGTTGAGCTTGCGCGGTTGCTTCCCCAAGGCGAGGTGACGCTCGAGCACAGCGCCGAAGAGGGAACCATGCAAGTGACCGCGGATTCTTCGATCTCGCGCCTCCAGACCTACAGCGCCGAGGATTTTCCGAAGCTTCCCGATGTCGCCAGTGTGCAGACCTTCGGGGTTGAGCGCGCGGCGTTCCTGGAGACGATCGCAAAGGTCTCGCGCGCCGCATCTCGGGACGAGTCGCGCCCTGTTCTGACCGGGATCCTCGTCCGTTTCGAGGGCGGGAAGCTGATCATGGCTGCGACCGATTCCTACCGGTTGTCGGTGAAGGAGACGGACCTCGCCGGAACCGATGCGCCCGAGCTCGAGGCGATCGTGCCGGCACGATCGCTCACCGAGCTTTCACGTATCGCGCAGGAGGTGGACGAGGTGCAGGTCGGCGTCCAGGAAAACCACGTTGTCTTCGGCGCCGGCGGCACTTGGCTGACCACGCGCCGCATCGACGGGCAGTTCCCGAATCACAAGCAGTTGATTCCCGAGACCTTCGAGCACGAGGTTTCACTGCCGCGGGAGGAATTTCTCGAGGTGGTTCGTCGCACGTCGGTGCTGGCCCAGCGGAACTCGCCGCTGCGGCTGCGCTTCGCGGAGGGTGAGGTCACCGTGTCGGCCCAGACGCAGGACGTGGGCGAGGCTCGCGAGACGCTGCCGATTGCGTTCACGGGGGAGGAGCTCGAGATCGGCTTCAACCCGGAGTTTCTGCGCGACGGAGTTGACTCGGTCGACACGGACGAGGTGCAGCTCAAGCTCATCAGCCCCCTGCGGCCCGGCTTGATTTACTCTGCAGAAGAGTCCTTTTCGTACCTGATCATGCCAATCCGCCTAGCCGGATAGCGGTGGACTCAATCGTGTCGACCGGTCATTTCCGACGGACGCACGGGCACGGCCCGAGCGCCCTGGAGTCGCCACCGCAAGCGGTGCCCAGCGGCTGATCGTCGCGAAAGTCACCCTTCGCGACTTCCGCTCCTATGCCGCTCTGGATCTCGAGCTAGCACCGGGACTGGTGCTCGCCGTGGGGCCGAACGGGGCCGGTAAGACGAACCTGCTCGAGGCGCTCCACGTCGGAACGCAGGGCTTTTCGCCGCGTACACGTACGGATGCCCACCTGATCCGGTTCGGCGCCGAGCGCGGCCGAATCGCGCTCAAGGGCGCCCGTGGTGGCTCACAGGTCGAGTCGGAGATTGTTCTCGGGGTGAACGAGGCGAAGCGCGCTACGCTGAACGGCGCGAGGTTGAGCGCCGCCGAGCAGCTTCGCAGCGAGCTCGCGACGCTCGTTTTCACGCCCGACCGGCTCGCGGTCGTCAAGGGGGGGCCGGCGGTGCGGCGTGCGTACTTCGACCGCGCGCTCGGAAGGTTGTACCCGGCTCGCGCTGTTGTCCCCACCGAGTACGCAGCGGCGATTGCCCAGCGGAACGCGTCGTTGAGGCGAGTGAGCTTCGGCGCTTCTTCCCGGGACGCGCTCGCGCCCTGGACACAACGTGTCGCCGAGCTCGGCGCTGCCCTCGTTGTCTCGCGAGTGGAGACCGTGGCCGAGGTAGGCCCGCGCTTCAGCGAGCGAGCCGGTGAGCTCGGGCTCGCCGCCGAGGTGCGCTATGAGGGCGAAGCGCCTACGGCCGAGGCACTCGAAGCGCGTCTCGACCAGGACCTCGACCGGGGCACGACCGGCCTGGGGCCGCACCTGGACGACATCGAGCTGACGTCGGGCGGCCGCGAGCTCCGCCGGTTCGGCTCCCAGGGCGAGCAGCGACTTGCCGTCCTGGCGCTCATCCTGGCCGAAGCCGAGCTTCTGACCGAGCGCGGTCCCGCACCCCCTCTGCTGCTCCTCGACGATGTGCTCTCCGAGCTCGACGAGCGCCGCCGGCGGATCCTCGCGGAGCGGGTGGGATCCGCCGGGCAGTCGTTCATCACCTCGACCGTGGCCTCGGCCTTGCCCGTTGATCCGGCCCAGCTCGTCGAGGTCACCCCCGGGAGCGCTCGTTGAAGCCAGAGCGAATCGGGGAGGACGTCAGGAAGGAGCTCGGTCGCTTCGGACCCGCGGCAGGGATGGCCGAGGTGGTCGGCATCTGGCCCTCCCTCGTCGGCGATCAGATCGCGAGCAACGCCTGGCCGGCCCGCTTCGCCCGGGACGGGACTCTGCACGTCACGACGTCTTCGTCGGCCTGGGCATTCGAGCTCTCACAGCTCGCGCCCCAACTGCTCGGCCGCTTGCAGGAGGCGCTCGGCGAGGTCGCTCCGGAAGCGATTCGCTTTGCGCCGGGGAAGTTGCCCGACCCACCGACCGCCCCGGCGGAGGAACGCGAAATGAGGACCGCCGAGCCCTCGCCGGAGGACGTCGCGCGTGCTTTCGAGCTCGCCGCGCCCATCGATGACGAGACCTTGCGCGAAGTTGTTGCAAAGACCGTTGCCCGGGGCCTCGCGAGGGCCTCCGACGACCGCTCGTTCTGGTAGACTCCCTTGTGCCCTAATTGCTGCAAAATGCAGGGCTTTTTTATTGACTAAAGCGTCTTATACCGCCAAAGACATCACCGTTCTCGAGGGCCTCGAGCCGGTGCGCAAGCGGCCGGGCATGTATATCGGGTCGACGGGGGCGCGAGGGCTGCACCACCTGGTTTACGAGGTGGTCGACAACTCCGTCGACGAGGCGCTCGCCGGGCGTGCGGATCGTATCGACATGACCCTGCACCCGGACAACTCCGTCACGGTGGTTGACAACGGCTCCGGCATACCGGTCGACGTCATGAAGGGCCAAGGGGGCGAGTCCGCTCTGACGGTGGTGCTCACGAAGCTGCACGCCGGCGGCAAGTTCGGAGGCGATGGCTACAAGGTTTCCGGCGGCCTACACGGCGTGGGGGTCTCGGTCGTGAACGCCCTCTCCGAGCGCCTGACCGCGGAAGTGCGGCGCGACGGCAAGCTCTGGCGGCAGGAGTTCTCCCGCGGCGAGCCGACGAGCGAGCTGGCGGCGGTCGGAGACGCCGAGAAGGGCGAGAGCGGAACAACCATTTCGTTCCTACCGGACGAGGAGATCTTCGACGAGGTCGAGTGGGACTGGGACACCCTCGTCCAACGCCTCCGCGAGACGGCCTTCCTCACCCGGGGACTCCACATCGTCATGTCGGACGAGCGAGCCGGCGGCGAGACGATCGAGTTCCGTTACGAGGGCGGCATCCGCGACTTCGTCGCCTACGTGAACGAGCAGAAAGACCCCGTCCACAAGCACATCGTCTACTTCGAGGGCGAGTCCGCGGAGCAGGGCAAGGTCGAGGTCGCGATGCAGTGGAGCACGAAGTACGTCGAGTCGGTTTATTCGTTCGCGAACAACATCCATACCCACGAGGGCGGCACGCACCTCTCCGGCTTCCAGGGCGCCCTCACTCGCACGCTGAACAAGTTCGCACGCTCGATGGATCTCCTCAAGGAGAAGGAGGAGAACCTCGAGGGCGAGGACGTGCGTGAAGGGCTGGCCGCAGTGATCTCCGTGAAGCTGCGCGACCCGCAGTTCGAGGGGCAGACGAAGACGAAGCTCGGGAACGCGGGCGTGCGCGGTCTCGTCGAGCAGACGGTCAACTCCAAGCTCTCGGAGTTCCTCGAAGAGAACCCGGCCGAGGCGCGGCAGATCATCCAAAAGGCGATCTCGGCCGCACGCGCTCGCCAGGCGGCCCGCAAGGCCCGCGAGCTGACGCGGCGGAAGGGCGCGTTCGGCGGGGAGATGGCGAAGAAGTTCGCCGACTGCCAGATTCGCGACCCGGCTCTCTCCGAGATGTTCATCGTTGAAGGCAACTCCGCCGGCGGCGCGGCCAAGGAGGGGCGCGACAAATCGAACCAGGCGATCCTCCCGCTACGCGGCAAGATCATCAACAGCGAGAAGAACCGCATCAACAAGGTGCTCTCGAACACGGAGATCCAGACGCTCGTCCAGGTGATCGGGACGTCGATCGGCGAGGAGTTCGACATCTCCAAGCTGCGCTACCACCGCATCATCGTCATGACCGACGCCGACGTGGACGGCGCGCACATCCGCACGCTTGTGCTCACGTTCCTCTATCGGCACATGACCGAGCTCTTCGAGCGCGGCCACATCTACATCGCAGTACCGCCGCTCTACCTCGTACGGATGGGCAATCAGCACAGCTATCTGGAAAAGGACGCCCAGCTCGAGGAGCTCCTCGTCCGCGAAAAGTTCCCCGAGCTCGAGATCGAGGCGCGTGGCGGCACCCAGGTCAAGCTCAGTGAGGCCAAGTACGGCCGGTTCCAGCGTGCGCTGCACGAGTTCGAGGGCTGGGCCGCCAGGCTTCGCTCCGACTTCGGCAACCCGGCCGCCGATTTCGTCCTGGCCCACCGGCTCGTCGAGAGCGACGTGTCGACGCCGAGCGAGGCCGAGAAGTGGATCAAGGGCGCCGGCGAGAACGGCTACCGCCTCGATGCGACGGCTGACGCCCAGGCTCTCAAGGTGCGGGTCGTGGAGCTGGAGACGAGCGCGGCGTCCGACATCGTCGTGCCGGCGGAGCTCTTCGACTCACCCATCTACGACCACGTTCGCCGCTCCTACAAGCAGCTCGGCGAGGTCGTCGGCGGCCTGCCGCCGTTTCGGCTTCGCTTCGGAAAGCAGGACGAGGAGGCCGAGACCTTCGAAAGCCTGCGCGCGCTCGCGTTCACGCTTGCGAAGCACGGCATCCAGATCACTCGTTTCAAGGGCCTGGCGGAGATGCAGTCCGATGAGCTCTGGAAGACGACGATGGATCCCACGCGGCGCATGCTCATCCGCGTGGACGTGGAAGATGCGGCCGCTACCGATCTCTGGTTCTCGCGCCTGATGGGCGATGAGGTGGAGCCGCGCCGCGAGTTCATCGAGCAGAACGCCCGCGACGTCAAGTTCCTGGATGTGTAAGCCGTGTCTGACCTAACCGGCGAACCGCTGGGCGCCGGTCGCATCGAGCCTCGCGAGCTCGAGGCGGAGGTGCGCTCGAGCTTCCTCGACTACGCGATGAGCGTGATCGTGTCGCGCGCCCTGCCCGATGTGCGCGACGGTCTGAAGCCCGTCCATCGCCGAGTTCTCTATGCCATGCACGAGGCCGGCCTGCAGCCGAACCGTCCGACGCGAAAGTCGGCGCGCGTCGTCGGCGATGTGATGGGCAACTACCACCCCCATGGCGACTCGGCGATCTACGACGCCCTCGCCCGCCTCGCGCAGTCGTTCTCGATGCGCTACCCGCTCATCGACGGCCAGGGCTACTTCGGCTCGATCGACGGCGACCCGCCGGGCGCAATGAGGTACACCGAATGCCGCCTTTCGCGGATCGCGACCGAGATGTTGCGAGACATCGACGCCGACACGGTCGATTTCATTCCCAACTACGACGAGTCGCGCCGCGAGCCGACGGTGCTCCCGTCGCGGTACCCGAACCTGCTCCTGAACGGCTCGCAAGGGATCGCGGTCGGCATGGCGACGAACATTCCTCCGCACAACCTCGGCGAGGTTGTCGGCGCGGTGAAGGCGATGATCGACGACCCCGATATCGACGTCGGTCGTCTTTCCCAGATCGTGAAGGGTCCGGACTTTCCGACCTCCGGGACGATCGTCGGCCGTTCCGGCATTCGCGATGCCTATCGCTCGGGCCGCGGTCGCATCATCGTTCGCGGCAAGGCGCACATCGAGGTGCTGCGCGGAGGCAAGAACGCGATCATCATCACGGAGCTTCCCTACGGCGTCCGCAAGGGCGGCGAGGGCGGCGTGATCGAGAAGATCGCCGACCTCGTCAAGTCTGGAACCCTGAACGAGGTCCCGATGACGGACGAGGCGCTTCAGGACCACTCCGACAAGGACGGCATGCGCATCTACGTCGAGCTGAAGCGAGATGCCGTCCCGCAGGTCGCGCTCAACAAGGTCTTCAAGCACACCCCGCTGCAAACGACGTTTGGCTACAACGCAGTCGCGCTCGTCGAGGGCGTGCCGCGGACGCTCTCGCTGCTCGAGATGATCCGCTACTACCTCGACTACCAGCGCGAGATCGTCACGCGCCGCTCGAAGTACGACCTGCGCCGGGCCGAAGCTCGCGCGCATGTCCTTGCGGGTTACCTCAAGGCGCTCGACAACCTCGACGCGGTCATCGCGCTGATCCGCGCCTCGGCGGATGTCGACGCGGCACGCTCCGGTCTCCAGGAGCAGTTCGAGCTTTCCGAGATCCAGGCGCAGGCGATCCTCGATCTTCGTCTCCAGCGGCTGACCGCGCTCGGGCGAAAGGAGGTCGAGAGTGAATACAACGACCTCCAGGAGCGCATCGCCGAGCTGCGGGCGATCCTCGGTGACCCGGCGCGCATCGACGGCGTCATTCGGGAGGAGCTCGACGAGATCACGCAGATCTACGGCAGGGGCGACGAGCGTCGCACCGAGATCGTCGCTGCCGAGGAGGAGCTCGAGCTCGAGGACCTGATCGCCGAGGAGGACATGGTCATCGCCATCTCCCAGACCGGCTATGTGAAGCGGCTCCCGGTTGGCACCTATCGCGAGCAGCGCCGCGGAGGCCAGGGCGTGATGGGCATGGGGTTGAAGGACGACGACTACATCGAGCACCTCTTCGTCGCGTCGACTCACGACTACATCCTCTTCTTCACCTCGGTGGGGAAGGTCTACCGGCTCAAGGTGCACGAGCTTCCACTCGGCACCCGGCAAGGCAAGGGGCGCGCGATCGCCAACTTCCTGCCCTTCCGCGAGGGCGAGACCATCCGTGCAGTCATCGCCACGCGCGAGTTCAAGGAGGCGGAGCACCTCGTGTTCGCGACGAAGAAGGGCATGGTCAAAAAAACGAAGTTCGCGGACTACAACACGCCGCTCAAGGCCGACGGCATCATCGCCATCAACTTACGTCTGAAGGACGAGCTCGTCGGGGTCATCCACTCGTCCGGTGACGACGACATCCTCATGGTCTCGCGTAAGGGGCAGACGATTCGCTTCCACGAGTCGGGCGCCCGTCCGATGGGGAGGGCGACGGGTGGGGTGCGCGGAATGAACCTGCGCAAGGGCGATGAGGTGATCGAGATCAACCGTGCCGAGAACGACGCGGATCTACTCGTCGTCACCGAGAACGGCTACGGGAAGCGGACGCGGATCGACGAGTACCCGATCAAAGGCCGCGGAGGCCTTGGCGTGAAGACCGTGCAGCTCACCGAGGCCAAGGGAAAGCTCGCCGGTGCGCGCGTCGTTCGTTCCGGCTACCAGGTGATGATGATCTCGACGGGCGGTACGGTGATCAAGATGGCGGTCGACGACATCAAGCGCCTGGGGCGCTCGACTCAGGGCGTGATCGTGATGCGGCTGAAAAAGGGCGAATGTGTCTCCACGCTGGCGCCGGTGGTCGAGTCCGATCAGGACGAGGTCGTCGAAGCCGAGCCGGTCGAAGCCACCCCTCCCGAAGAGTAGGTTTTTCGGCGGGGAACGGCCGCAATTTGTAGCCTTTTTCCTAGACAGCCTTCACAAAGACGCGCCATAGCGTTATACCTTGGGCGCATGGGGTCAACGTCTCCGGAGGGAGGGAACGATGGCCGCCGGGCAGGTGGATCTCCTTGAACCAATTGACCTAGCCGAGCATCTCGACAAAGTCGAGCTCTATCTAGGGCAGGTGTGCCAGATCGCGGGCATCTCGAAGATGCAGCTCGACTACTGGACAAACAAGGCGCAGATTCCTACGAAGGGCGCCAAGCAGCGCATCTACGATATCGACGCGGTCGAGACCGTCATGCTGATCAAGCAGGCCAAAGACAAGGGGTTGAACCTCGGCGCGGCGATCGAGGCGGCGCGTGATTTTCGCGAGCGCCAGACCCGCCAAAGCCAAAACGGCTCGGCGAAGAAGCTAGACGGAGCCCTCTCGTAAAGCAGTCGCCGCCTCCTCCGGCGGCACTGCATTGACGTAGAGGCCTGCCCCGAGCTCGAGCCCGGCAAGCACGGTTAGTCGCGGCAGCACCTCCATGTGCCAATGGCCGCCCGCGTGCGCCCAGGCGTTGATCGGAACCGGTCCTTCGACGTCGCGCAACCGCTGAATTCCATTGCGCAGAAGTCGAAGCGCGGCCGCATACAGGCCCGCGTCGCCCTCTGGTCGGTGTTCCGCCGGGGCGATCAGCAATTCGTAGGGAGCGCGGCCGGCCGGGTGGGCCACGAGCTGCAGACCGTCCGCGGACGCGATCAGCAGGTCCTCGTGCTTTGCGAGCAGCCCGCAGAGTGCACAGTCTCCCTCCCGGAGATTGGCCAGTTCCGTGGCGGGCTCAGATGGGCGCTCCCGCAACCAGACGAGCTGCGAATGATTGTGCGGAAGACTCGCCCCGGCGTCGCGCCCCTCGTTCAGGAGGACATGGACGTAGGGAAAGCCCTCGGCCCGGGCAGCCTCGATCCGCTGTTCCCAGGCGATGCCGATCGGTGCGACCTCGTTCTCTGTGACCTCAGCGAGCGAGCGCACATGCCGTGGCGAGTGGATGACCACCTCCTGCCGGTCGAAGGCCGGGTAGAGATTCGGGACGACGCGCACCTGCCAGTTAGGCGTGTCGGGCTCCCGGCCGCGCGGCCCGACCGCGAAGGCCTCGGGCGGCGTGCGGTCCTCCCGGCCCTCGCAGAACGGGCAGCGGTCGAGCTCCTCCTGCGTCTCCGGCTCCAGCAGGCCGCGCTTGGCGCCCGGGCGCTTCGCCCTCGCCGGCGCGATGACGACGCTTCGCCCCGAGATCGGGTCCCGGCGGGCCTCAGGCGGGGTCGATCGGGCTCGAATGAATCGACCGGTCATTTCAGACGGCCGCGCGCGCAAAGCCCACATGGCCTGAAAGTCGGCGCCGCGAGCGTCGCCTCAGCGCCGGTCAGCTTTTGGTTCCGTAGCCGCTCGAGCCTTCGATCAGCGGACGGAAGAGCTCGATCGGGAGCGGCAGGATGATCGTCGAGGAGCGCTCCGACGACATCTCGAGCATCGTCTGCAGGAAGCGGAGCTGAAGGGACATGGGGTTCTCCGCCATCACCTCGGCGGCATCCTTTAGGCGCTCGGAAGCCTGGAACTCACCCTCGGCCGCGATCACCTTTGCGCGCCGCTCGCGCTCGGCTTCCGCCTGGCGCGCCATTGCGCGCTGCATGCCGCCCGGGATCTCGACGTCCTTGACCTCGACGATCGACACCTTGATGCCCCAGGGCGAGGTCGACTCGTCGATGATCCGCTGCAGGATCTCGTTAATCTTGTCGCGCTCGGAGAGGAGCTCGTCGAGCTGGTGTTGGCCGAGCACGCTGCGCAGCGTCGTTTGGGCGATCTGGGAGGTCGCGACCATGAAGTTCTCGATCTGCACGATCGCCTTCTCGGGGTCGATGATCCGGAAGTAGGCGACCGCGTTCACACGAACCGGCACGTTGTCCTTCGTGATCACTTCCTGCGGCGGCACGTTCAGCGTCACCGTTCGCAGGTCGACTCGGACCATCTTGTCGATGAACGGGATCAGGAGGAAGAGACCTGGCCCCTTAGGCGGCGACTTCAGTCGGCCGAGCCGGAAGATGACGCCGCGCTCGTACTCGCGCGCGACCCGGATCGACGACGAGAGGACGACCAGGATGATGATCGCGACGACGGCGAGCCCGATGAGCGCAGCCACGAAACGATCCTACGTCACAGGAGCGACCTTGAGGGTCAGGTCGTCCACGCTCTCGATTCGTACCTGGCTACCGGCGGGAATCGGCTCGCCGTCACTCTGCGCCTGCCAGAGCTCGCCGTGCACGAAAACCTGGCCTCTCGGGTCGAGTGTCTTTCGTACCACAGCGAACTGGCCGACCATTTCCTCCTGGCCTGTCACGGGCGTCAACCTTCGAACCTGGACGATCTTGGTGGCGATCAGCGCCATGAGGGCAGCCATCGTGCCCGCGATCGCGAGGACGACGGTCAGGGAGATCTCGTAGCTCTCGCCGGCGGGGTCGAAGAGAAGTAACGAGCCGATGACGAAACAGCAAGCCCCGGCGAGGGTCAGCGCTCCGTGGCTCGGGATGAAGGCCTCGGCGCCGAAGAAGGCGAACGCGAGCACCATCAACAGCAGGCCGGCCGCACTGATCGGCAGCACCTGCAGTCCGAAGAGACCAAGGATGAGGGAGATCGCGCCGACCGTGCCCGGGAAGATCAGACCGGGATTCCAGAGCTCGACGACGATCCCGAGCGTCCCGAGGGACAGGAAGAGGACGATCAGCTCGGGGTCGATCAGCGTGTCGAGGATCTTCTTCCAGAGCGACATCTCGACCCGATCGATCTCGGCTCCTGAAAGATGCAGCTCGTGGCCCTTCGGCGTCGTCTTGGTGCCCTCGAGCTGCTCGAGCAACGCCGGCAGGTTCGGGGCGACGGCGTCGATCACGTTCATCTCGAGCGCCTCGCGTGCGGTCAGGTTCGAGGCCTTCCGGACCGCCCGCTCGGCCCAGTCGCCGTTGCGGCCGTGCTCCTCCGCGAGGCCACGCAGAGACTTCGCAGCGTCGTTGATCACCTTCCGCTTGAGATCGGACGGAATGTTTCCACCGCCTGACGAAATGGGCGTCGACGAGCCGAGATTGGTCTGCGGCGCCATTGCCAGGATGTCGGCCGCCTGGCCGATCCAGACGCCGGCGGAAGCAGCCCGGGCCCCCTCGGGGGCTACGTAGACGATCACCGGGATTCGAGAAGAGAGCTCTTTCTTGTAGATGTCCCGCATCGCTTCCGAGAGCCCGCCGGGAGTGTCGAGCAGGATCACGACAGCGTCGTAACCCTGGTCGTTCGCTCGCTCGATTTGGCCTCGTGCGTAGTCAGCCGTGACGGGGTTGACGTCGTTCTCGAACACGAAAGCGAGGACACGCGGGCGCTCGGGAGCCCCCGAAGCAGCAGGAACCAGGGCCGCAGCCAGGCAGGCGACGACGAGAAATATCCGCAGGAGCGGCCCTTTCACACTTGTAAGAATTGTATCTGGGAAGGCTCGCCAGCCTTGAGGGCGAAGGCGGTCTCTGCTTCCGTAGCAAGGCGCCGCCGCCCATGAGATCGCTCTTCATCGCCCTCATCTCACTGCTCGTCGTTCCGACGACAGCGCTTGGCGCCGGTCTTTCGGCTGTTGCGCGTGACGTGCCGCTCGGCCGGGAGTCGACCGTCGCGCCCAGGTTCAACCTGGTCGGCCTGCACTGGCAGGGTGGCGGGGAGGTCTCGTTCCGCGCGAAGGCCATCGGCGGGGGCTGGGGGGAGTGGCGTGACGCTGCGCCGGAGGCCGAGGACGCTCCTGACCCTGGACGCGAAGGCGGCCGGCCGGGCTGGCGGATCGGCAATCCGTACTGGACCGGCCCGTCGAACCGGCTGCAGATCAGGACGCGGGGCCGGGTGCGGCGGATCCGGGCCCAGTACGTCTGGAGCCCCGCTGATCGGCTTCCGGTGCGCTCGATCTCGGTGGCCGATTCGCCACTCATCCTTTCTCGGCTCGCGTGGGGCGCCAACGAGCGCATCCGGCGAGGGCGCCCCAAATATGCAGACGCGCTGCGCTTCGCGATCGTCCACCACACGGCCGGGTCGAACACGTACTCGAGAGCCCAGTCGGCGTCCATCGTACGCGGGATCCAGCTCTACCACGTGCGCTCGAACGGCTGGGACGACATCGGCTACAACTTTCTCGTCGACAAGTACGGCCAGGTCTTCGAAGGTCGAGCCGGTGGGGTCGACCGGAATGTTGTCGGCGCTCACGCGGCCGGGTTCAACAACGGCTCGGTCGGCGTCGCTCTCCTCGGCAACTACGACGCGGGAGCTGTAACGCCGAACGCACGGACCGCCCTAACGCAGTTGCTTGCGTGGCGGCTCGACCTCGGCCACCTAGATCCAGTCAGCCTGACGAACTGGACATCGACCGGGAACCCGCGCTTTCCCACCGGGGCTCCGGTCACCCTGCGCGCCGTCTCCGGTCACCGCGATACGGGCTTCACGTCCTGTCCGGGAGGCCGCCTGTACGGCGAGCTGGGCAACATTGGCCGGATGACCTCCGAGCTCGGCTTGCCGAAGCTCTACTCACCGCGCGCGGTCGGAGCGCCGGGCGGGATGGTGCGCTTCACCGCGCGCCTGACCGAGCCGCTGCCCTGGACCGTGATCGTCACCGACCAGGGTGGGACGGTAGTCGCCACCGGTGGGGGCGATGGAACCGCGGTCGACTGGGTCTGGGATGCACGCACTGTGCCTGCTGGGCGCTACAGCTACGCGATCGACGCCGGGCCCACGGTTCGACCGGCGACGGGAATCGTCGCCGGCACGACCCAGCGGGCCACGCTCACCGCTCTCGCTCGACCTGCGCTCATCACCCCGAACGGGGATGGGCGCCAGGAGACGACGACGGTCCAGTACCGGATCACGGCTCCGGCCACGGTGACCGCCACGGTCGTCGATTCCGCCGGTGCCCCGCTCTCGCTGCTGTTCACGGAGCAGAAGGTGGCCGGCAGCTACACGTTCCGCTGGGACGGGGCCGGTGTCCCGGATGGCCGCTACGGGATCCTGCTCTCGGCGCGGAACGACGCGGGCATCGAGGCGACCGCCACGGTAACGGTGATCGTCAACCGCACGCTCGCGGGAGTACGGATCGTCCCCCAGGTGTTCTCTCCGAACGCCGACGGGAGGCTGGACACGACGAAGTTCCGCTTCGGGCTCAACGGTCCGGCGCGCGTCACCGTTTCCGTCCTGCGCAAAGGACGGACTCTCGGCCAGGTCTTCGCCGGCCCACGCGAAGGCGGGCCGCAGGCGATCGACTGGAATGGCCGGTTCGCGGGGCGCCTGGGGGCTGGTGAGTACAAGCTGGTCGTACGTGCTACCACCGCTGTGTCGACAGTCGTCCAGACGGTTGACTTCGCACTGGATCTGGCCGCGCCGCGGCTGCAACTCGTGTCGGCGCCAGAGCTCCGCTTCGCGATCAACGAACCTGGCGACGTAACGGTGCTGCTCGATGGATCGAGGACGGTGCGCGCTCGGCGCCTCGCTCCAGGACGGTTCGCCGTGCCTGCCGGTGGGCCGTTCACGACCATTCGTGCAGTCGCCCGCGAC
Organism: Actinomycetota bacterium; assembly: GCA_013696805.1. Lineage (GTDB taxonomy): Bacteria > Actinomycetota > Thermoleophilia > Gaiellales > Gaiellaceae > VAXT01. Next base: position 18,671 of record JACCXX010000007.1, on the reverse strand, counting down.
TTCGCGGGCAATGAAACCGCTCCGTTACTTCGCTAGCCAGCGGTCATAGTGCTCCTCGAGGGCCTCGAGGAAGGTGGCGAGGAGCTCAGCACGGTCGACGGGGTCGCCGAGCTCGGCGAGGAGTGACGTGGCTGGGGTCGCTACGTCCCGCGGCAGCTCCGCAGGCTCGACGTTCACGTTGATGCCCACTCCCAGAACGACCCGCCCGTCGTGCGCCTCCGCAAGGATGCCGGCGACCTTGCGCCCGTTCACGAGCACGTCGTTCGGAAGCTTGATGCGCGGCTCGAGGCCGGTGACCCGGCTGATTGCTTCGGCGCAGGCCTCGCCCGCGACGACCGACAACTCGGGCAGACGGGGCGTTTCGACCGGAGGCTCGAGCAGTACCGAGCACAGGATGCTGACCCGGGGAGGCGACACCCAGATGCGCCCCAGGCGCCCGCGTCCCTCGGTCTGCTCTTCCGCGACGGCGACTGCCCCTTCGGCTTGCTCCGGGCCGAGTAGCCGCTGAGTCGACGGGCAGCTCTCCGCGTAGAGATAGGGGTGGCCGAAGCGGCCGCGGAGACTCGATACGACGTTTTCGGGGGCAAGGGTGTCCACCGCCACTAGACTAGGCGGCCCGTGGAAACCCGCCTTGAGACGCCGCTCGGGCGGGCAGAGATCGAGGCGATCCTGCCCCATCGTGAGCCCTTCCTCCTCATCGACGAGGTCGTCGAGCTGGAACTGGGAGTTCGGGCTGTCGCGCGCAAGACCGTGCGTGAGGACGAGTGGTACCTCGGGGGGCACTTTCCCGGCCGCCCGATCATGCCCGGGGTCCTGATCGTTGAGGCCATGGCCCAGACCGGCGCTGTCGCCGTTCTCTCCCAGGAGGAGAATCGAGGCCGGATGGCACTCTTCGCCGGCATCGACGACGTGCGCTTCAAGCGGATCGTCCAACCCGGCGACGTGCTGGAGCTGAGGTGCGAGCTCGAGCGGGTCCGGGGCCCGATCGGCAAGGGGCGAGCGAGCGCCCATGTCGAAGGCGAGCTGGCGGCGCGCGGAACGTTGACGTTCGCGGTGGACCGAAGTTGATCGGGAGCGCCACCTCGAACGGCCACGTCTCGATCACGGGCATCGGCTGCCACGCGCCGGAGCGCGTGATGACCAACGACGAGCTGGCGAAGATCGTCGAGACCTCGAACGACTGGATCGTCGAGCGCACCGGCATCAAAGAACGCCGAGTGGCTTCAGCCGACGAAGCGCTGTCCGATATCTCCCTTCCCGCGGCGAAGGAGGCGCTCGAGCACGCGGGGGTCGAAGCCGGTGCCGTCGACCTCGTCATCGTCGCCACTGTCACCCCGGACATGGCTTTTCCCTCCACGGCCGCGATCCTGGCCGACCAGCTCGGCGCGAAGGACGCGGCCGCATACGACCTCTCCGCCGGTTGCACGGGCTTCGTCTACGCGATCGCCCAGGCGCACGGCATGGTCTCGGCGGGCCTGGCGAACAGGGCACTCGTCGTCGGCGGCGACATCCTGTCGAAGATCGTGGACTGGGAGGATCGCGCCACGTGCGTCCTCTTCGGCGACGGCGCCGGCGCCGTTGTGGTCGAGCGTGTGCCCGAAGGCGGGTTCCTCGGCTTCGAGCTCGGAGCGGACGGCTCGGGCGGCCCGCAGCTCTACATCCCAGCCGGGGGCTCGCGCGCGCCTGCTTCGGCCGAGACGATCGCCGGACGGCAGCATTACGCGAGGATGAACGGCCGCGAGGTCTTCAAGTTTGCCACCCGGGTGCTCGTCGAATCGGCTGAGAAGGTGCTCGACAGCTGCGGAGTGCCGGTGGAGGACGTCGACGTCTACGTTCCGCACCAGGCAAACGTTCGCATCATCGACCACGCTCGGAAGAAGCTCGGCATTCCCGCGGAGCGCACAGTCGTCAACGTCGACCGCTATGGCAACACGTCGTCAGGCTCGATCCCGCTCGCGCTTGCCGATGCCGAGGCCGACGGACGGCTGCGCCCGGGCGAGCTCGTGCTAATGACCGGAATGGGCGCGGGGCTCACGTGGGGCTCGGCCTTGATCGAGTGGACTGCAAACGGAAAGGTGGGTTCATGAAGGTTGCTTTCTGCTTTCCCGGACAGGGCTCACTCGAGGTCGGCATGGGCCGCGAAATCGCCGAGGCGGTGCCCGAGGCGATGGAGGTCTACCGCCAGGGGAGCGAGGCCTCCGGGCTCGATCTCGAGCGGCTCTGCTTCGAGGCGCCGCTCGATGACCTCGTCCGCACGGACGTGCAACAGCCTGCGCTGGTCGCGACGAGCCTCGCCGTGCTCGCGGCGCTGAAGACTCGGGGATTGCGCCCCGACTACGTCGTCGGCCACTCGGTCGGCGAGTTCACTGCGCTGGCGGCGGCGAACTCACTCGACGTCTCCGAGTCGATCCGCCTGGTTCGTGAGCGCGGCCTGGCGATGGAGGAGGCGGCCCGGGAGAGCAACGGCTCGATGGCCGCGATTCTCGGCCTCGAGGACCCGGTGGTCGAGAAGCTCTGCTCGGAGATCGAGGGTGTTTGGCCGGCCAACTACAACTGCCCGGGCCAGATCGTCGTCTCCGGAACCCAGGCTGCCGTGGCCGAACTGTGCGCCAAGGCGGAAGAGGCCGGGGCTCGGCGCACGGTGAAGCTGAAGGTTTCGGGCGCGTTTCACAGTCCTCTGGTGGCGCGCGCGGCCGACCGGCTGCGACCCGCATTGGAGCGAGTTCGCTTCCGAGATCCCGTCGCGCCGTTCATGTCGACGGTCACGGCCAAGATCGAGCCCGCGCAGAGAATGGCGTCACTTCTCGTCGAGCAGCTCACTGCACCTGTGAAGTTCACGCAAGCCGCGCGGGGGCTCGTCGAGGAAGGCACCCGGGTCTTTGTCGAGGTCGGCCCGAGCAACGTGCTCTCGGGCCTTCTGAAGCGCATCGACCGAACGGTGAAGGCCGTGTCGGTGAACAACCTCGCCGGGCTCAAGAGGGCCGAGGAGACGCTCTCCACTGCCTAGCGACGAGTTCTGCTCGCTCGAGGGGAAGACAGCCCTCGTCACCGGAGGGTCTCGCGGTATCGGCCGTGCGATCGCCGTCGAGCTCGCCAGGGCCGGGGCCGAGGTGGTCGTTGGCTACCGGTCCGGGACCGAAGAGGCGGAGGCGGTTGCAACCGAGATCGGAGGTCGTGCGGCTCAGGCTGACGTCTCCGACCCCGAGCAGGCAAGGGCACTGGTCGAAACGGCGGGCGAGATCGCGATCCTCGTCAACAATGCAGGTCTCACCCGCGACGGCGTGCTCGCACGCATGACGGATGCCGACTGGCGCGACGTGATCGAGACCAACCTGAGCAGCGTCTTCTACACCTGCCGTGCAGCCTCGCGGGGAATGATGAAGCGGCGCTCCGGCTCGATCGTGAACATCTCCAGCATCGTCGGGTTGCGCGGGAACTGGGGCCAGACGAACTACAGCTCCTCGAAGGCGGGGATCATCGGTTTCACGAAGTCCCTCGCGCGCGAGCTCGGCAGCCGTGGCGTGCGCGCAAACGTCGTCGCTCCCGGATACGTGAAGACACGCTTGACGGACGAGTTGCCCGAGGAGGCTCGCGACGCCATGCTCGCCAACACGCCTCTGGGCCGCCTGGGCGACCCGGAAGACATAGCCGGCGCTGTACGTTTCCTCTGTTCCGACGACGCTTCGTTCATCACGGGCGAGGTGCTGCTCGTCGACGGAGGGTTGGGGATGTGAGCGATTTTTCGCTGAATGGGCGCAGGCGCGTCGTCGTCACCGGGATGGGGGCGGTGACGCCGCTCGGCAACGACGTCGAAACTTCGTGGGACAACCTGCTGGCCGGAAAGTCCGGCGCGGCGGAGATCCAGCAGTGGGACGCAAGCAAGTACCCGGTCAACTTCGCCTGCGAGCTCAAAGACTTTGATCCGCGTGAGTGGCTCGAGCACAAGCAGGCCCGCCGCATGGACCGCTTCGCGCAGATGATCGTGGCCGCGGCCCGCCAGGCCGAGAAGGACTCGGGGCTGGACGTCGAGCCCGAAGCCGAGCGCATCGGTGCCTCGATCGCGACCGGAATCGGTGGGCTCCAGGCCTTTCAGGACTGCTACCTCCAGCTTCTGGAGCGCGGCCCCGACCGCGTCAACCCGTTTTCGATTCCGCAGATCATTCCCAACATGGGCGCAGCCTGGGTTTCGATGGAGCTCGGCACTCGTGGGCCTCTCTCGTCGCAATGCACCGCCTGCGCCGCGTCCAACATGGCGATCGGTGAGGCGACCGACATGATCCGGCTAGGTCGTGCAGAAGCTGTCTTCGCGGGCGGGACCGAGGCCGGGGTGACGGAAGTCGGCATCGCGGGCTTCAGCGCGATGCGCGCGCTCTCACGCAGAAACGACTCGCCCGAGAAGGCGAGCCGGCCCTTCGACGCGGGTCGCGACGGCTTCGTGATGGGCGAGGCGGGCGCGGTGATCTTGCTCGAGGAGCTGGAGCATGCCAGGGAGCGAGGGGCGAAGATCTACGCCGAAATCCTCGGCTACGGCCTTTCCTCCGACGCGAAGCACGTCTCGGAGCCCGACCCGACCGGGACGAACCCGGCGCGTGCGATGAGGATGGCTCTCGCCGACGCAGGCGTCACGCCGGAGGAGGTGGACTACATCAACGCCCACGGCACCTCGACTCCTCTCGGCGACGCGAGTGAGACGAAGGTGATCAAGCTTGCGCTCGGTGAGGAAACCGCCCGATCCACACCGGTCTCGTCGACGAAGGGCGCCACGGGTCATTGCCTGGGAGCGGCCGGCGCTGTGGAGGCGGTCTTCACGATCCTCGCCGTGAACAAGAACATGCTTCCACCGACGATCAACTACGAGTCTTCCGACCCGGAATGCGACCTGGACTACGTGCCGAACGAGGCACGCGAGGCCGAGGTGCGGGTCGCCGCCTCCAACTCGTTCGGCTTCGGCGGGCACAACGCGTGCATTGTCTTCCGCGAGCTCGTCGACTAGCTCGTGCAGCGCTGGGCCACCCTCGACTGCTACGGCACGCTGATCGACTGGAACCAAGGAATCAGCGGCGAGCTCGAGCGCCTCTTCGGCGCCGAGGCCGCCCCGCGCCTCCTCCAGCGTTACCACGAGGTCGAGCCCGAGCTCGAGTCGGAGACCTTCCGTTGCTACCGCGAGGTTCTGACCCTGACGCTCGAGGAGCTCTGCCGCGACGGAGGGCTGCAACTACCGGAGGGTGAGGCCGGCGCGCTGGCTCGGTCGCTGCCGAACTGGCAGCCGTTCCCCGAGGTGCCAGGGGCTCTTGCGGAGCTGCGGAACCGCGGGTGGAAGCTGGCGCTCCTCTCGAACACCGACCGCGATCTGATCGCAGCATCCCAGACGCAGCTCGGCATTCCGTTCGACCTCGCCGTGGTGGCCGAAGACGTGCAGTCCTACAAGCCGGGTCACGCCCACTGGGAGCGCTTCTTCGAGGCGACGACCGCCGGCCGAGAGCATCACGTTCACGTGGGAGCGAGCCTCTTCCACGACATCGCTCCCGGCAAGGAGCTCGGGCTGAAGACGATCTGGGTGAACAGGTTGGGCGAGCGTGCCGAGCCGGAGCCCGATCGCGAGCTGGCCGACCTCTCCGGGCTGCCCGACACGGCCGACGAGCTGGTGCCCGCATGAGCTCGGTCTTGATTCGCAACGCCCGAGAGGACGAGGCCGAAGCGGCGGCGGAGGTGTTGAACGAGCATTCACGCCGGCTGTACGGGACAGCGGACACCACTCCCGCAGAGCTGCGCGAGGAGTGGTTGGCACCAGAGGTCGACTTTCCGGACAACGTGCTCGTTGCAGAGCTCGAGGGTCGTCTGGTCGGCTACGCCGACGTCATTCCACACGGTGAGACGGCGTGGCTCGATTGTCGAGGGACAGACTCCAGGGCGTATGACCCGCTGCTCGAGGCGATCGCCCGTCGCGCGGAGACCCTCGGCCGCGAGAACGTGCGGGGCTGGGCCCCCGAGGTCGACCGGGACTTGAACGAGGCTTACGAGCGGGCAGGGTTCCGGCCGTTCCGGCACTCGTTCCGGATGGAGATTGAGCTCGGCGGGGACCTACCGGCGCCCGCGTGGCCCGACGGCTTCTCCGTCCGTCCCTTCCGTGAGGGGGACGAGCGCGCGGCGTGGGAGGTGCACATGGATTCCTTCGCAGACACCTGGGGATTCACGCACGACCCGTTCGAAAACTGGGCCCACTGGTCTCTCGGGGAGTACTTCCAACCCGCGCACTGGTTCTTCGTGGAGAGGGGCGGTGAAGTGGCCGCCGTCGCGCTCTGCAGGGAGCCGGAGAGTGAGCCTGGACTGGGCTGGGTGAACATCTTGGGCGTCAGGCCGGTCTACCGCCGCCGCGGCCTTGCGATCGCCTTGCTCCAGCACGTTTTTCGACATTTCGCGGAGGTACGCATGAGCAGGGTCGGCCTCGGGGTCGACGCCGAGAACCCGACGGGAGCCGTGCGCCTCTACAAGCGGGCCGGGATGCACATAGCAAGGCGAGATGTTCGCTTCGAGCGAGTTCCGGGATAATCGAGGCGTGGCCGCGAAGATCGACGTCTCCATCGAGCACCGCAACCTTCCCGAGGAAGCGCGGAACGAGAAGACACAAGATCCCAACACATGCCCGAAATGCGAGTCGCACTACAGAGACGACGAGCTCGAGGCCAACCTCCGGGTCTGTCCACACTGCGGATTCCACTTTCCGGTGCGGGCCAGCGAGCGAATCGACCAGGTAGTGGACGAGGAAAGCTTTGAGGAGGAGGCGACCGACCTTCGCTCGGAGGATCCGCTCGAGTTCTGCGACGTTCGCCCGTACCCGGAGCGGCTGGTCGAGGCCGAGCTGAAGACGGGCCTCGGCGACGCGATGATCATCGGCCGCGCGGCGATCGAGGAGCGCCCCTGCGAGCTGGCGGTCATGGACTTCTCGTTCATGGGCGGCTCCATGGGCAGCGTCGTCGGCGAGAAGTTCAGCCGTGCGGCTGAAAGCGCGATCGAGCACGGTGTGCCGCTGATCTCGGTCACGGCCTCCGGCGGTGCACGCATGCAGGAAGGGATCCTCTCCCTGATGCAGCTGCCGAAGACCGTTTGCGCCGTCGAGGACCTCCGCGACGCGCGCTGCGGCTTCATCAGCATCATGGCCCATCCGACCACGGCCGGAGTGCTGGCGAGCTTCGCCAGCCTCGGTGACGTGTGCGTGGCCGAGCCGGGCGCGCTGCTCGCCTTCACTGGCCCCCGTGTAGTCCAGGGTACGACGCGGGAGAAATTGCCCGAGGACTTCGGTCTGGCCGAGCCCAACTTTCGCTACGGACACGTGGATGCGATCGTGCCCCGGCCCGAGCTGCGCGGCCTCCTGGCCAAGCTCCTTCGCCTCTTCGCCAATGCCAGGTGAAGCCGAGCTCCGTCTGCGCGAGCGGCTGAGCCGTTTGCGAAGCCTGCCGCTCCTGCGCGGAGCGCGGCTCTCGGGCGAGCTAGAGCGGCTGCAACGCCAACTCGAGCGCATCGAGGAGGGTGCGACCGACGAGGAGCTCTGGAAGTTCGTCGAGCTGGCGCGGCACGACGACCGCCCCTACACACTCGACTACGTCGAGCGGCTGTTCGAAGACTTCGTCGAGCTGCACGGAGACCGGGCCAGGGCGGACGACCCGGCGCTCGTGACCGGCATCGGGAGCTTTGGCGGTCGGACGACCGCCGTCATCGGCCACCAAAAGGGCCGGGACGCCGGCGAGCGCGCGAAGCGCAACTTCGGCATGGCGTACCCCGAGGGCTACCGCAAGGCAATGCGCACGATGGAAATCGCCGAACGCCACGGCTGGCCGCTCATCACCTTCGTCGACACCCCCGGTGCTTATCCTGGCGTTGCGGCCGAGCAGCACGGCCAGGGTGGCGCGATCGCTCGCTCGCAGGCCTTGCTCGCTCGTCTCGCCATTCCGACGGTCGCCTGCATCATCGGCGAGGGCGGCTCGGGCGGCGCCATCGCGATCGCCCTCGCAGATCGCGTGCTCATGCAGCAGAACGCGATGTACAGCGTCATCTCGCCTGAAGGCTGCGCAATGATCCTCTGGCGAGACGGCGCCGAGAAGATGAAGGCGGCCGCCGCGCTCAAGCCCGACGCCCTCCACTGCCTCGAGCTGGACGTGATCGACGCGATCGTCCCGGAACCGGAAGGCGGGGCGCACACCGATCACGATGAAGCGGCCCGGCTACTCGGGGAGGTGCTCCGAAACGCACTCGAAGAGCTCGGGGGCGCCTCGGGAGAGGAATTGCGGCGCCGGCGCCGGGCCCGGTTCCGGTCGCTTGGGATCTACGGCACGAGGAATGGGGTCACTACGGCCGCACCCCAGGCCCGCTGAGCAGTTCTGGCGACTTATGCACAGTTTCAACAGGAGAGAGCCGTCCACAACGTCCACAGCCTTTTCCCCTGGTCACTAAAAGCGTCGAGGCCGGCGTGAACCGGCCCCGTACGCTGACCCCCCTGATGTAGGGACAAGGCTTCGCCGCATATCGCCCGAACCCCAATTTGATGTATCGCCCCTCGGGGGAGAAGCGAAACATCTCCTGCAGATCGCACGTTTCTAACAGGGCGTGGACTGGTACTCAAGGAGGAATGGCTCGATCGATCTGGAGCGGAACCATCTCCTTCGGGCTGGTCAGCGTGCCTGTGAAGATGCACTCGGCGACCGAGTCCAAGGAGCTGAGGTTCCACTTCCTCCACAAGGACGACCTGTCTCCGATCGGCTACGACAAGGTTCGCAAGGACACCGGGGAGCACGTCGACGCCGACGAGATCGTCCGTGGGTTCGAGATCGAGAAGGGCCGGTTCGTGCCTCTCGAGGACGAGGACCTCGACCGGCTCGACATCGAGCTCACGCACTCGATCGACATCTGCGACTTCGTCTCGCTCGACGAGATCGACCCCATCTACTTCCGCAAGGCGTACTACCTCGTCCCCCAGGACGGGGCCGAAAAGCCCTACCGCCTCCTCGCCAAGGCGCTTGACGAGACCGGGAAGGTTGGGATCGCGAAGGTGGTCATCCGCAACAAGGAGCATCTCGCCGCTCTCCGCACCTATGAATCCGTGCTCCTGCTGGAGACCATGTACTACCCCGACGAGATCAGGAAGCCCGAGAGCGTCGGCGGCAGGAAGCAGCTTGCGAAGGCCGAGGTCGACATGGCGAAATCACTCGTCGAGAACCTCAGCGAGTCGTTCGAGCCGGAGAAGTACGACGACCGCTACCGAAAGGAGCTGCTCGATTTGATTCGCGCAAAGGCCAAGGGCAAGAAGCTGCCGGAGCCCGAGGCCGAGGACGACGAGGCCGAGGTCGTCGACCTGATGGCCGCGCTCCGCGAGTCGGTGGAGCAGACACAGAAGAAGCGAAGGAAGCGCACGCCCGCCAAGAAGACGGCACGCCAGGCAAGCTAGCTGCGTGGCCAAGGCGAAGCTCGCCGAGTACAAGCGCAAGCGCGACCCGAAGAAGACCCCGGAGCCCTTCGGGGGCCGCAAGGATGGGAAGCAGCCCATCTTTGTCGTCCAGCGACACGATGCGACGCGGCTGCACTACGACTTTCGTCTCGAGCGGAACGGAGCCCTCGCGAGTTGGGCGGTGCCGAAAGGAATACCGCTCGACCCCGGGCAGCAGCACCTCGCCGTGCACGTAGAGGATCACCCGCTCGAGTACGCAACCTTCGAGGGAGAGATACCAAAGGGTCAGTACGGAGGCGGCACCGTTGAGCTCTGGGACCAGGGAACCTACGAGCTCGTCGAGGAGAAGAAGGGCGGCGGGCTGACCGTCCGCCTCCACGGCGAGCGACTCGAGGGGACCTACGCGCTCGTCCCTGCCAACCTCTCGGGTGATCCCAGGAACTGGCTGATCATCCGGAAGCGCGACGAGGGCACCACGATCCCGGGCGGCCCGCGGCGCGATTACGCACCGACGCTTGCGACGCTCACCGACGACCCTCCTCGCGGCGAAGGCTGGACGTACGAGATCAAGTGGGACGGCTACCGCATCGTGGCGACGGTTGTGGGGAGCGAAGCGGAGCTTCGGTCGCGCAAGGATCAGGACTACACGGAGCGCTTCGCGAACGTGGCCAAGGAGCTGGTGAAAGCACTCAAGACCCCGGACTGCGTGGTTGACGGGGAAGTGTGTGCCCTCGACGAGAACGGCCACCCGAGCTTCTCGGCGATGCAGCAGGGCAAGTCCGGGACCGCGATCGTGTACTTCGTCTTCGATCTGCTCGAAGTGGAGGGCGAGCCGTTGATCGACCTGCCGCTAGTCGAGCGCCGAAAACGGCTCGAGAAACTGCTCGACAAGAGGAACAAGACCGTCCGCTTCTCCGAGGGCTTCGATGACGGCCGGGCGCTCCTGCGCGCTGCCAAGCAGCAGAAGCTCGAAGGGATCATGGCCAAGCGGCTCGAGTCGCGGTACATCCCCGGAAAGCGCACACGCGACTGGCTGAAGATCAAGCCACACGGCCGCCAGGAGTTCGTGATTGCGGGTTACACGAGGGGCCAGGGGCGGCGCTCGGGCACGCTCGGCTCACTCGTTCTCGGCACCTATCGCGGCGCGGAGCTCGTCTACACCGGGAACGTCGGGACCGGCTTCACCGAGCAGGAGATCGAGCGCCTGCTGCGAGTGCTGAAGCCACTTCGGCTGGACAAGACGTCATTTCGCCTGGCGCCGAAGATGCCGAAAATTCGCAAGGGCGACGTGGTCTGGGTCGAGCCCAAGCTGGTGGCCGAGGTCGAATTCGTCGAGTGGACGCACGACGGCCGGCTGCGAGCGCCCTCTTACAAGGGGCTCCGAGAAGACAAGGATCCGCTCGAGGTGCGCATCGAGGAGCCGATGCCGACCGAGATCCGCAAGGGCAAGCGGGTCCTCAAGCTCTCGAACCTCGACAAGCCCTTCTGGCCCGAGGAGGGCATCACGAAGGGTGACCTCCTTTCGTACTACCAGTCGGTGGCCGACGCCTTGGTGCCGCACCTGAAGGACAGGCCGTTCACCATGAAGCGCTATCCCGACGGCTGGCAGGGGAAGTTCTTCTTCCAGAAGGATGCGCCCAAGCACATGCCGGACTGGATCCAGACGCGCGAGATCGACGTCTCGACCCGTGAGAGCCCGCGCCGCTCCAAGCGCATCAGTGCGCCTCTTGCCAACGACGAGCTCGCGCTCCTCTGGATGGTGAACATGGGCTGTATCGACCTGAACACGTGGTACTCGCGGGTCGATAAGCCCGAGCGGCCCGACTGGGTGCTGTTCGATCTGGATCCCTCGCCGGACGTAGGCTTCCGGGAGACCGTGCAAGTCGCGCTGCTCGTCAAGCAGGCGCTCGATGTGCTCCAGCTCGAGAGCTTCGTCAAGACGAGCGGCTCCGACGGGATCCACGTCCTCGTGCCGATCGCCCGGCGGTACACCTACGCCGACACGCGCCAGTTCTCGGAGATCGTCGCAGGGGCGCTCGCGCGCTCTTACCGCGGGCTCGTCACGACGGAGTGGACGAAGGCGAAGCGGCGAGGCGTTCTGATCGACTCGAACCAGAATGGCGAGGGGAAGACGATCGCCTCCGTCTACTCGGTGCGGCCGCAGGCCGGCGCCCCCGTGTCGACGCCACTCCGCTGGGACGAGGTGAACGAGGATCTCGATCCCGTGGATTTCACGATGGAGGTCGTGCTCGACCGCGTGCGGAGCCACGGGGACCTCTTCGCCGGGGTTCTGACGGCGAAGCAGTCGCTGACGACGGCGCTGAAGGCCGTTGCGCGCTCTCGGTCGGCCTCGATCAAGCCCGGCGAAGCGTGAACTCGTACACAGAGCCGACGACATCGAAGCCGAGCTTCCCGTACAGGTGCTTCGGCCAATCCGCGCCGTCGGCCAACAGGAAGGTCAGGTCGTGACCCTCGGCCTCGGAGGCGGCGAGAGCTCCCGAGACCACCGCCCGAGCCAGACCCTTGTTCCGGAAGCGCTCGAGGGTCTGTACGGCCTCGATCTGCCCTGTCCGCCCGTCGGAGTAGAGGTCGCAGTAGGACGCGAGCACGCCATTCATTCGGGCGGCGAAGAAGCGAGCGCCGTCGGCAGCGAGGACACGCTTGTGCTCGATGAGTTGCTGGATCACGTCGGCGTCGCCACCGAAGTCCTTCTGCATGGCCTCGGCCCAGACGGGCGCGAGCGTCTCGGGGTCGACTTCCTCGACGATCGAGACGTCCACCTCGCAGTCAGGCCGACGCCGGTGTGGCATGACGAGATCCCGCTCGACGTGCCAACCGAGTCCGCCGAACTCGTCCACGAGACGCGCGCCCGCCTCTTCGTCGAGCACTTCGACCTTTCTATGTCGGAGCCCCGCGCCACCGAGTAGCTCGTCGGCCTCCGCCACAAGGGCCTCGGCGGTTGCCCGTTCCAGGTCTCGCTCGGCAAGGAGATAATTCAGGCTCCACACGCGCGGTAGGCCGTTGTTGAGCAATGCCGTCCCGAAGCGCCCTACCAACCTCGCGTTCGCGACCCGGACCGCGTGGTCGTGGAGGAACGCGATGCAGCGAGCGGCCTCAGTCATCGGCCGCCGTTCTACCATCGCGGCATGGTCCGGACCCAGGTGTCTGTGATCGGCAGCGGGCAGGAGAACGAAGCTCGGGCCGAGGAGGTTGGCCGCCTGCTCGCTGCCCGCGGCTGCACGGTCGTCACGGGTGGTCTCGGCGAAGTGATGGCCGCGGCGGCGCGCGGCGCAAAGTCAGCGGGCGGAACGACGATTGGTGTCCTCCCGGGCGAGCGGCTCGCGGACTCGAACGAATGGGTTGATTACGCCGTCGCGACCGCCATCGGCCATGCGCGCAACCTCGCCGTCGTCGCGTCGGGACATGCGGTCATCGCCGTCGGCGGCAGCTGGGGGACGCTTGCGGAGATCGCCTTCGCGCGCCGCCTCGGCCGGCCAGTCGTCGTCCTCGAGCCCGGGTGGGAGCTCGCAGGAGACGGCATCGAGCGTGCGCAGTCTCCCAAGCAGGCAGTCGATCTCGCGCTAGCCCACCTCTGAGCGCATTCTCTGCAGAAGCGTCAGGGCACCTCGCTTGTCGAGCGGCTCGTTGAGGTTCCCGCACTTCGGGGACTGCACGCACGAGGGACAGCCGGCTTCGCAAGGGCATCCGTCGAGCATCCGCGCCGTGTCCTCGACCCAGCCTTCGAATGCGTCGAACCCGCGCTCGGTGATCCCGACGCCGCCCGGGTGCCCGTCGTAGACGAAGATCGTCGGCCGGCCGGTCTGGAAGTGGATGTTCGTCGAGAGGCCGCCGATGTCCCAGCGGTCGCACATGGCCCAGAGCGGCAGGATCGCGATCATCGCGTGCTCGGCGGCGTGGAGCGTCCCCAGTAGGGTCGGCATCTGCTCGAGGCCCTCGAGTTGGTCGGGCTCGGGGACGTACCAGACGGCCTCCGTGTCGAACGTCGTCTCGGGGAGGTCGAGGGGCACGAGCTCGATCGTCGCCTGGTCGCGGATCGACTTCTTCTGGTAGCCGACGACCTGCTCCGTGACGCTGACGCGGCCGAAGGCGAGGTCGAGCCCGAGTCGCCGTTCGGCACGCAGGGTCTCCTCGATCGCGGTCGTCGACTCCTTCTTCGCCTGCGTGTAGTAGTCGCCGGTGAACGGCTCCACGAGCGCGCTCCGCGACGTGAGGTCGAGCGCGACGACCCGGTATTGCTCACCGAGGTGCAGGTAGATCGCGCCCTCGTGCACGGTTGAGTAGGCCTTCTCCCGCTCCACGTTGCCGAGCACGGAGCCTGACACCGCTTCGACGACGGCGAACACGTCGGGGCTCGTCGAGCGCAGGCCGAAGCGGCCGGCTGGATAGTCGCGGCCGGCCCACACGTAGCCGGCATCGGTCTTCCTCAGATCTGCGTGCCGAGCTGCTCGGCGGAGTGCCTCGGGGCCGAGCGTCTCGGTGTCGGCCTCGTCGATGGGCGCCTCGAACGCGGCCGCAGCCACGTGGCCGTCGAGGACGCGCGGGTTCTCGTGGTCGAGGATCGCAGCCTCGACCCGGCGGTTGAGGAGCATTTCGGGCTCGCGCATAAAGTACTGGTCGAGCGCGTCGTCGGTGGCGACTAGCACTGCGAGGCCGTGACCTCGGCGGCCGGCTCGTCCCCACTGCTGGCGGAGGCTGGCCACGGTGCCGGGGAATCCCACCGAGACCACGCTGTCGAGAGCCCCGACGTCGATCCCGAGCTCGAGCGCATTCGTCGCGCTCACGCCGAGCAGCTCGCCCGAGAAGAGGCGCTGCTCGATCTCGCGGCGTTGGGCCGGGGTGTAGCCGGCGCGGTAGGGCGAGAGGAGCGAGCCGTCGCCCAGCCTCTGCACGGCCTGGCGGTGGATGAGCTCCGCCGCGCGCCGGCTCTTGGCGAAGACCAGCGAGCGCAGGCTCTTGGAGACCAGCTCGGCATGCAGCTTGGACGCCTCCGAGAGAGCGCTGCCACGGAGACCGAGCTCCTGATCGAGGAGCGGCTGGTTCCAGAGCGCGATCGTGCGTTCGGGGCGCGGTGCGGCATCGTCGGTGACCACCGAGAAGTCGAGACCGCTCAGGGAACGGGCCAGCTCGGCGGGGTTCGCAATCGTCGCCGAGGCGAGGAGGAACTGGGGGTCGGCCCCGTACACGCGCGCCAGACGTCGGAGCCGCCGGAGCACGTTGCCGACGTGGGAGCCGAACACCCCCCGGTACACGTGCGCCTCGTCCACGACGACGTAGCGCAGGTTCGACAGCACGTCGCCCCAGCGGTCGTGGTGAGGCAGCACGCCGATGTGGAGCATGTCCGGGTTGGACAGGATCAGGTTGGCCCATTTGCGCACCTGCCAGCGTTGCTCGGACGGCGTGTCGCCGTCGTAGATCGCCGCGCGCATGCGCTTGAGCGCGAACGTGCCGAGCCCGCGCGCCTGATCCTGGGCCAGCGCTTTGGTCGGGTAGAGGTACAGCGTCCGGTTCTTCGAATCGTCCGCGAGCGCGGCCAACACCGGCAGGTTGAAGGCGAGCGTCTTGCCGCTCGCGGTGCCGGTCGTGATGATCACATGCTCGCCGCGCCGAGCCGCGTGCCAGACCTCGGCCTGGTGTTCGTAGAGCGAATCGATCCCTTGCGCCGCCAGAGCATCACGAAGAGCAGCTGGGACGTCGCCGGGGATCGGTACCGTGCGGGCGTCTCTGGCCGGTTCTGAGCCGAGGTACGCGAGCTCCTCACCCTCCAGGAGGTCGCTCCAGACCGTAGTGCCCATTGCCATCAGCCGATGGTAGCCTTGGGCTTCCGGGGTGCCCTGTCGTCAGGGCTGAGAACACACCCGCCGAACCTGATCCGGTTAGTACCGGCGAAGGGAGTCGATGGCAGTACCACGTTGTCTGACGATTGCGGGCTCCGATTCCGGAGGCGGCGCAGGCATCCAGGCCGATCTGAAGGCCTTTGCGGCGGCGCGCTGCTACGGCATGAGCGCGATCGTCGCGCTGACCGCGCAGAACACACAGGGCGTGAGGGCGGTGCACGAGGTCCCGCCCGAGTTCGTCCGGGCCCAGCTGGAGGCGGTCTTCTCCGACATCGGCGCCGATGCCGCGAAGACCGGGATGCTCTTCTCGCGCCCGCTGATCGAGACTGTCGCGGAGTACCTCGCCGACCACCGCGTGCCGCTGGTCGTCGATCCCGTGCTGGTTGCGACCTCGGGGGCCAAGCTCTTGCAAGATGACGCGGTCGAAGTGCTTGTCTCCCGGCTGTTCCCGCTTGCGACCGTGGTCACGCCGAACCTGCACGAAGCGGAGGCGCTCGCAGGTCCCGGCTCGAGGCGTGAGCTGGCCGTGCGGCTGCACGAGCTCGGAGCCCCGGCGGCGATCGTGACCGGAGGTCATGGCGACGATCCGGTCGACCATCTCTTCGACGGGACCGACCACATCGAGATTCCCGTGGAGCGGCGTGACGTTCCGGCCACCCACGGAGCCGGCTGCACGCACTCGGCCACGCTCGCGGCTCTGCTTGCTCGGGGTCAGACTCTTGAAGAGGCTGCTCGGGGTGCAGCGGCGACTGCCTCGGCCGCGGTGGCGCACGGTCTCACCGAGATCGGCCACGGCGAGGGGCCTGTCGACGTGCTCGACCTCCAAGGAGCGGCATGACCCTCCAAACCGGCGCAGACCTACGCGAGCTTCGCGACCGTAAGCCGCTCGTCCACCAGATCACGAACTACGTGGTCATGAACGAGACGGCGAATGCGACCCTCGCGCTCGGCGCCCTCCCGGTCATGGCCCACGCGATGCAGGAGGTTGAGGAGATGGCGAGCGTCGCCGGAGCGCTCGTGCTCAACATCGGGACGCTGTCGGAGCACTGGATCGAGGCGATGCTGTCGGCGGCGACTGCCGCGAACGAGGCTGGAGCGCCGATCGTGCTCGATCCTGTCGGCGCCGGAGCAACAACGCTGCGTACCGAGACCGCGAAGCGGATTCTCGATCACGCCGAGATCGCCGTCGTGCGCGGGAACGCCGCTGAGATCGCGACGCTCGCCGGTCGCGCGGCCGAGATTCGCGGCGTCGAGTCGATCGGCGTCGAAGGGTCCGCTCAGGAGCTGGCGCAGGGGGCCGCGCGCGCTCTCGGCACAGTCGCCGCCGTGACGGGCCCGATCGACCACGTCTCCGACGGCGAGCGGGTCATCGCCGTCTCGAACGGCGACGAGTTGCTCAGCACCGTGACCGGGACGGGGTGCATGTCGACCGCCGTCACGGGCTGTTTTCTCGCTGTTCGGCCCGACTCGCCTCTCGAGGCCGCGGCCGAGGCATTGGTGGCGTTCGGCGTCGCCGGAGAAGACGCGGCAGTGGGCGCGCCGGGGCCGGGCACGTTTCACGTCCAGCTCTACGACGCGCTTTACAACCTCGATCCTGAGACGATCGACGGGAGGGCCCGGTCGAGTGAAGCTGCACGCGATAGTCAGTGACCTCGAGACGGCGAACACCGCCGTGGCAGGAGGCGCAACCGTTCTTCAGCTCCGCCTGAAGGGCAGGCCCACTCCCGAGGTCGTCGACGAAGGCAGGCCGTTTCGCCATCTGTGCGCCCTGCACGGCGTGACGTTCGTCGTGAACGACGACTGCGAGGCCGCCGTCGAGCTCGGCGCCGACGGCGTGCACCTGGGCCAGGACGACGATGGAGCCGAAGCTGCGGTCAAGGCCGGGCTGATGCTCGGGACCTCGGCGGCGAATGTCGGGGAGGCGGCCGCAGGCGTGCGGCTCGGAGCGGCGTACATCGGGGCCGGGCCGGTCTGGGCGACTCCGAGCAAGCCCGATGCCGCTTCGCCGATCGGACTCGACGGCCTGGCCTCGATCTGCGACTCGGTGTCGGTGCCGGTGATCGCGATCGGCGGGATCGACGCGTCGAACGCTGCCGACTGCCTCGCCGTCGGAGCGGCCGGAGTGGCGGTCGTTCGCGCCGCCGCAAACGCACGCGCGGTGAGGGCCGCGATCGATGAAGCTCTGGCAGCTCGGTGAGGGAGGCCTGCTCGCCGAGCTCGAGCGACGGGGGCTCGTCGAGGGAATCGAGAACGATGCGGCGGAGCTCGCAGGGGGGCTGGTCGTCACCCAGGACGCGCTCGTTGAGGGTGTTCACTTCCGGCTCGACTGGTTGTCGTGGCGCGACCTCGGCTGGCGGGCGGCAGCGGTCAACCTGAGTGACCTGGCCGCCTCGGGCGCGACGCCCCAGGCTCTGATCGTCACTCTCGGAGCGCCGCCTCACATTCAGCTCGGAAACGTGCTCGAGCTCTACGAAGGCCTGGCCGAGACGCAGGTGCCTGTTCGAGGCGGCGATACGACCCGCGCAGAGCGCCTCATGCTGTCGGTGACAGCTCTCGGGCACTCCTCCCGGGTACCGGGTCGCAGCGGTGCCCGCCCTGGACAGAGGCTCGTCGTCACCGGCCCGCTCGGAGCGGCCGGAGCCGCATTTCGTCGTCAGGGATACGTGCGGCCGCCGCTCCGCCTCGACGAGGGTCGGGAACTTGCGATGCACGCGCACGCAATGCTCGACATCTCGGATGGGCTTGCCGTCGACGCCGGCCACATTGCCGCGCGCTCCAGCGTTCGCTGTGTGATCGACCTCGAGCGGGTGCCGATCGCCGCAGCCGCCGACCTCGCCGACGTCGGTTTCGGGGAGGACTTCGAGCTCCTGGCCGCGGTCGACCGCGAGACGTCCTTTACCGAGATCGGCCGGTGCGAGCAGGGGGAGGGTGTCGAGCTTCGTCTCCACGGCGAGCCGTACCGGCTCGGCGGCTGGGACCACTTCAGCGCTTGACACGGCCTCCGGGCCGCTGCCACCCTGGCTGACAGCTTCGTTCGTGGCCAGCTACATCATCAAGCGGCTTTTTTGGGCGGTCGCGCTCTTCTTCGCGATCACGCTCGCGAGCTTCGTGCTCTTCTTCGTCATCCCGACCGAGCCGGGTCGGATCGGCCAAGGGCGTTCCTCCGAGGCGATCGACCTCCGCAACTCACTCGGCGTCCAGGGCCCGATCTACGAGGAGTATGGAAATTTCGTGTGGAAGACGCTCCATGGCTCCTTCGGCGAGTCGTGGACCCTTCGCCGTGACGTCAACGACCTCGTGCTCGAGGCAGCTCCTGTTACGGCCTCGCTCGTCCTCGGAGGAGCGGTCATCTGGCTGCTGATCGCGATCCCGGTGGG
>JACCXX010000174.1 GCA_013696805.1 Actinomycetota bacterium | reverse complement strand
TACCAGAGGTCGAGCTCGATCCGCTCGTCCCAGGGCAGCTGCGCTCGGCCGTGGATCTGCGCCCAGCCCGTCAGACCCGGCCGAACCTCCAACCGCCGCCGTTGTCTCGGCGTGTATTGCTCGACCTGGTACCCGAGAGTCGGCCTCGGCCCGATCAGGCTCATGTCGCCGCGCAGCACATTCCAGAACTGCGGCAGCTCGTCGAGCGAGAGCCGCCGGAGCAGCCGGCCCACGCGAGTGATGCGCGGATCGCCACGATTGACGGCCCAGCCGGCGCCCTGCGTCTCCGCGCCGACGACCATCGTGCGCAGCTTCAGCAGATCGAACTCCTCGCCGCGCCACCCGACCCGCCGCTGCCGGTAGAGAACGGGCCCGCCATCGTCCAGCTTGATCGCAAGCGCCGCCGCGGCCAGCAACGGGCCCGACACGGCCAGGCCGACTGCCGATCCCGCAAGGTCGAGCGCCCGGTTCACACCCGTGTCCCCTCGGCCGCCTCCCAGGTCGCCGGCACGCCGCGGCGCAGGTAGTTCCAGAGTGAGACGACGGTCGCCCACGTCACGAGAACGTAGTAGCGGGCGATCCCGACCCCGGCCGCAGCGGCCGCGAGCAGCAGAAGCTGTGCGCCGAGCGTCGCCCAGTAGAGCCACCCCTCACCGAGCAGGGCGAGGTTCGCTCCGAGGGCGATCAGGTGCAGGACGCCGCTCGCGTAGCGCAGATGGCGATGCGACACGATCGCGAGCCAGTAGGAGGGCGGCAGGCCGCGAAGCATCCGGCCCCGGAGGGTGATCAGCCAGCAGTGCTCGAACATGCGAATCTTGCGGCGGTACTCGGCCTCGTTCGTCGGCGTCGGCGTCTCGTAGGCGTGCGCGTCCGGCTCGAAGACGGCACGCCTACCGCGCTGCACCATCAGATACGGGAGTGAGAGGTCGTGCCCGAACCTCGGGTCGACCTCGACGTAATCGCTCCGGCGCAGCGCGTAGATCGACCCGAAGCCGCCCGTGGTCGAGTGGATCTCCGACTCTCGCGCACGCAGCCACGTCTCGAAGCGCCAGTACAGGCCCTCCTTGTTGTCGCCGGCCGCGTCGAGGAGGTTGAGACGCCCAAAGACGTACGCGACGTCAGGGTCGGCGAAGCTACGGACGAGCATCCGTAGCGTGTCCGGTGCCCACGTCGCGTTCGCATCCGAGAAGGCAACGATCTCCGCCGCGGTCTCTCGCACTCCCCGGTTCTGCGCAGCCACCTTCCCGCCGCGTTCGTTGACGATCAACCGCACGCGCGGAGCGAACCGCTCGACGAGCTCGTGAGTCCGATCGGTCGACGCGTCCGAGGTGACGACGACCTCGAGTTGCTCGGCCGGGTAGTCGAGCGCGAGCAGGTTCTCGAGTCGCCGCTCGATGACCGCCTCCTCGTTGTAGGCCGTGACGATCACACACACGGTCGGCTCGACGTCCTCACGCCGCACGCGTCGCGTCCGTAGCCGCGCCAGCGCGGCAGCCGTGAGCGGGTAAGCGGCGTGCGTCCAGACGAGCGCTCCGGCCGCAGTCCAAAAGAGGATCCTCACCGCGATCACGGCTTCGAGCCTACTGCGTCCTCATAGGCCTGAATCGTCTCCGCACCGAACCGCTGCCACGAGAAATGAGCTTGGATCCGCTCGCGGCCGGCGGCACCCAATCGCCGGCGTAGCTCGCGATCGGCGAGAAGGCGTTGGAGCGCCTCCCGCAACGCGGAGACGTCGCGAGGAGGGACGAGCAGCCCCGTCTCGCCGTCGACCACGAGGTCGCGGAGGCCGCCGACCTCCGACGCGACCACCGGCCTCCCGTGAGCCATTGCCTCGGCGCAGGCGACCCCGAAGCCCTCCCTGTGCGAGGGGCACGCGACCACGGCAGCGCGCGCATAGAGAGCTTCGAGCTCGGCGTGTGGGATGAACCCCCGTGCCTGAGGGACTCGAGCGCGCAGCGGTCCGTCTCCGGCGACGACGAGCCGCAGCCCAGCGGCTGCCTCGACCAGCTCGAGCACGCCCTTCTCGCGCGAGAGCCGTCCCGCATACAGGACCTCCGGCGGATCCGCTTCCTCGCCGACCTCGTCCGGGAAGTCGACGCCGTTCGGGATCACACGCACCTCGCGAGCGCCGAGGCGCCGCCCCTCCTCCGCCAACGCGGTCGACGGCGAGATCACCAGCCGCGCGCGTCGAAGCACGGCCCGGGCGAGTCGCGGCGCGCGGCGCGCGAGCTCGACGTCGGTTCCCCAGAGCTGGACGACGAAGGGCCGGCCTGTCGCCAGTGCAACCGCCCCCGAGGGCAGCCAGTGAGCGTGGACGAGATCTGCTCCCCGCGCAGCGCGGCGGGCTGCGCGAGCGAACGACACCAACATCGGCGGCACCGCAGCGCCCAGCCAGGGCCGTCGCCGCAGGTTGCCGACGACTCCCGAGCCGTATGCGATCCCAAAGTGGCGAAAGTCCGCCGGTGAGACCACGTCGATCTGCACTCCTCGCGCGCGCAGCTGCTCGACCCCGTCCGCGACGAACCGCCCGGCAGCGTCCCCCGGCGAGCGCGGGTACGACGTCGTCAGGACGACGACCTTCACGCCGAGGCGCCGCTTGCGGTGCCGCCACAGGGCGTACGGGCTTGGCCCGTGCGCCCGTCGGAAATGATCGGTCGATGCATCGGAGTCATCTCGAACGCACCTGGGCGTCGAGTCGCCGTCCGAAGACGATCGGCGCAACGAGGATGAAGAGCGCCAGCGCGAAGAAGTAATAGAACTGCATCGTCAGGTAGAAGGCGTTCGCGACCATCGTCCCGACGAGGGCCGCCGTCAGTCCCCAGGCGAGCGGCCTGACACGTGCCGCGAGGAAGTCGCCCGTGTCGGCTAACGCGCGGCCGATCTTGCGCAAGGCGGCCAGGCGCCGGAAGAGATAGAGCAGGAAGGTCGCGAAGATCACGGTCCCGACGAGGCCGGTCTCGACGATGAGCGCGACGTAGTACGAGTGCGCCCCCCACTTCGTCCGGCCGGTGACGAACTCGAAGTAGACCGAGAAGTTGTTCAGGCCGAAGCCGAAGAGCGGATGGGCCTGCAGTACATCGGGGATGAACCCGTAGACGTCGAAGTGGAGGGCCGAGGACTGGTCGCTCGTCGACGTGCGAGCACGCAGCACGTTCAAGAAGAAGTCGAGCCGTTGAAGCACGACGAGCATCAGGGCGCCGGCGACTGCGCCGAGGGGCACGAGGAACTCCCTCGTCCCCAGCTTGTGCCGATACGGGATCGCGAGCAGCAGGAAGCCCACGCCAAGCCCCAGCAGGCCGCTACGGGAAAGTGTCGACAGCTCCGAGATCAGCAGGAAGCCGAGGAGCGCCCCCAGCGGGACACGAAGCCTGTGCCCGCGCTCGAACCGCAGGTACATGGGCGTCAGGACGAGCAAGGGGACGATCAGCATCACGCCGAGGTGGTTCGGATCCCCGGTCAGGCCCGTGGTTCGGTACACGTCGGACTCGCCGACGGCGCCGAAGATGTTGATCCGGCTCGCCCCGCCGGTGATCGGGTGGAGGAGCAGAGCGTCGATGTCCCGTCCGGCCTCTGCGGCGGCGAACTGCACCAGGCCGTAGAGGCCGTTGAAGGCGACACCGGCGACGAACCAACCGAGCGTCCGCCAGTAGAAGTCGATTGGTCGCCGCGCGACGTAGTGCACGCCGGCGGCGAGGAACCCGAAGTGGATCCCGAACTTGACGAGCCCCTTGAAGAACTGGCTGAACGCCTGCGTCGTCTCGAGGTTGAAGAAGCCGATCAGGTAGACGAGGAGCAGCGCGAACGCGAACCCCGCCACGGTCACAACCGTCTTGGGGACGACACGGTCGCGGAGCGCGAGCAGGTACGCGGCGAGGAAGAGCAGCGCGAGGACGTCTGCGAGGCTCACTCGTCCCGCCACGTTCCAGTGCACGTTCTCGAACGTGACCGAGAAGAGCGTCGCGAAGAAGAGCACGTCGGCGATGCGGATCCAGCGGGTCAAAGGCTCTCCAGGAGATCGGCGAACTCGCGGGTTCTCGTCTTGCGGGAGAGCCGTTCCTTCAACGCCGGCTCGAGGGGGGCGCCGTCGAGAGCGCCAGCATTCCAGCGCTTGACAAGGCCGTCGAGCGCAGCCGAGATGGACTCGACGTCGTCCGGCGGGACGACGATGCCCGCGCCTGCTTCACGAACCATTTGCGCGGCGACACCGTCGGGAGGCACGGCGGCGAGAATCGGCCGCTCGGCTGCCAAATACTCGAAGATCTTCCCCGAGGGCACCGACTTTCCGCGTCCTCCCGCCTCGGGTAGCAGGAGCAACAGCGCCTCCGAATCGCGCTGCAGCTCGAGCGCCTGACGGCGGGGCACGTGCGGGAGCACCTCGATCCGGTCGGCGAGGTCACGGGCCTCCGCCCACTCCTGGTCGGCCGCCCGCAGGCCCCCGACGAAGCGCGCCACGACCCCGGGCCCGGAGCGCCCGAGGGCTTCCAGGAACGGTCGTGGGTCGCGCTTGCCGAAGAAGGTGCCCGTGTGCGTGATGCGAAACCGGTCCCCGCGTCGGTACTCGAGGCACTCGAAGTCGTCGAAGTCGCATCCGTTCGGGATCACCTCGACGCGCTCGGCGCCCAGCTCGCGCATCTCATCTCCGATCGTGGAGGTCACGGCGACGACCGCGTTCGCCGAGCGGGCGACGAGCTGCGCGACCATCCGCTGTCCCCGCTCCTTGACACGCACGGCGAGCGATTCGACGCGCCGATCGGGGTTCGCGGCGATCGAGTCGCGCAGGTCGGCGACCCAGGAGACGCCGGTCGCTCGCTTGACGGCGGCGCCGATCAGGTTGATCGAGGGAGGCGGCGAGGTCGTGACGACAACGTCGATGCTCTCTTGG
Source organism: Actinomycetota bacterium (assembly GCA_013696805.1). Taxonomy (GTDB): domain Bacteria; phylum Actinomycetota; class Thermoleophilia; order Gaiellales; family Gaiellaceae; genus VAXT01. The sequence continues at coordinate 19,958 of JACCXX010000174.1, read as the reverse complement.
CGAACGATCTTGATCGCGGCCGGGATGGCAGTGGCCGCCCAGCTGACGAACTCGTCCGGCAGCAGGACACGCCGGTAGAAGAGCCCCGCCTGCCGTAGCGCGCGGTCGAGCCCTTCACGGCCGTGGAGCTCCTCGGCCGGCAGCAGTCCGCGCGGCCCTACGTAGCGCGCCCGGTGCACGAGGACACCATCGGGTATCGAAGCTTCGTTGTCCCGGGCGATCCACTTCGGATCGTCGGGCGCGAGCACATGGACTTCGAAGCCGATCTCGGCGAGGTGCATGGCCGTCTTGAGCGGCCGCGCGACGCCCGCACCGCCGGCAGGCGGAAAGTACATCGTGACGAGCAGCACCCGCATCCGGGCGCCGATGGTAGTTGTGAACACCCAGGCCGTCCCGCAGACAGGTCCATTGCGCCATGCCAGCCACCATCGCAAGCGACATGTCACCGGCCTCTTTGCAGGCACCTCGCAGGCGGCGGAGCCATGTCGGGTGCCAGGCACCAGACATGGTCGCAAGGGGCTAGTCGTTGTTCGGCAGCGGCCGAGTGCGACGGCCGACGACCGTGAAGAGCAGCGTGCGCTGCCCCTCCCACCTGTGCAGGTGGTAGTTCACCTTCGTGTCCTCGAAGCCGAGGACGCCCAGCATCTTGCGGATGATTCCCGGCGTGAAGTGCCACCACGACTCGCGTGGCTGCACCTTCTCGTGGTTCGGCAAGAAGGCCATCGACGGCTTCAGCGGCTCCATGACCATCTGCGGCAGCGAGTAGCGGAGCGACGGGTTCTCGGTGACGATCGCCGTCTCAGTCGTCAGCCGCAGCGCCTTCTCGAGGGCGAGGAACGGGTCGCGTACGTGGCGCAGCACGTTGCCGAAGGTGGCCACCTCGACGCGGCCGATCTCCTCGGGGATCTCGTAGACCGTGCCATAGACGACCTTCGCCTTCGAGTCGTGGGCGCTGTGCGCGAGCCACCAGGCGTTGTTGATCTGCCGCAGGTGCGCGCGACGCTCGGCGTCGAACGATTCGTGGTCGTACTGCGCATACGGCACGACGTCCCAGGAGTAGTCGTCGGAGAGGTCGTAGGACACGACCTCGGCGCCCCTCTGCTCCATCTCGTAGCAGAAAAAACCGCTGGCCGTTCCGACTTCGAGCACTCGTTTTGCCTGCAAAGGGACGTTTCCGAGGTACGCGTCGACACCATCGCGGTGATCCCAGGGGCCGCGCACGAAGCCGTGGCCCGGGATATCCATCGAGTGGTAGAAGTAGCAATCGTCCAGGCTCGTCACCTCGCGGGGCTTGGCATAGGGAGCCATGACCGCGAGACCCTAGCGCAGCCGGTAGAGCACGAAGCGGTCGTCCACGTAGGCCTTGGGAAGGTCGAGCGGCAGGTCGAATCGGCGCGTTGCAACCACGATCCACTTTGCGCGGTAGCGGCGCGGGATGGAGAGGTCTCGCGTGCGGAAGAACTCAATCACGGCCTTGCGCCGCTCGTAGGGGCGATTCTGAGCCGTATCCGCAACGTGGGCGGGCGGGGCTGCGGCCACGTAGACCGGCGCGTAGGCGCCGACGCGGTAACTCGTGGCGAGGTCCGAGAAGACGACGTCGCGCTGGGGCACCTTCGTCCGCAAGGCCTGGACGAGCCCGGGGGTCAGGCGAAACCGATCGGGGTCGTCGGGCTTCGCGTAGTCGAAGCCGGCCGCGGCCACCGGTGCAGCGAAAGCGAGCGCGACGGCGGCCGTCCAGACGGGCGCCGCCTCGACGATGCCTCTACGCACGACGATTCCGTAGACCAACGCGGCCAGGCCTCCGAAGAGCGCGACCCAGGCCGGCCAGGCCGGCCCGCCGACCACCAGCCGGTACGTGAACTCGCCGGGATACTCGAGTTGGAGGATCCCGCCCGCACCGAGCGCGGCGAGCGCGCCCGCCAGCCGTAACCGGCCGAGAATCGTCGCGACCCCGGCAAGGGCGAACGGGAGCGGCAGGAACGCGGCGAGCCGGCGGGACTGTGAGAGCGAGAACAGCTCCGAGAGGGCATCGAAGGCCTGCGGCACGAGCAGGACGCCGAGCACCGCCAACGACCCTCCCAGCACGTAGGCGGTGGAGCGGCGGGGAGCCGCGAGCCCCACCAGCGGAATCGCGAGCAACCCCGCCACCGCGACCGCTCCTCCGCGCGAGAGCATCTCCGGCGCCAGGCGGAAGAGGCCGTCGACCACGTCGATCTGCCCCGCGTAGTGCTCGAGCCCCCGGGCGCGCTCGATGTCGCCGGGGCGATGCGAGACCGTGGCCTCGACGAGCGGGCGCAGCCAGAGCACATAGAGCGACGCGGGCACGAGGATCGCCACGAGAGCCGCTCCTATTCGGACAAGGTCGCGCCATTCGCGCCAGGCGAGGAGCCCGCGTGCGATGAGGAAGCCTGCGATCGGCAGTGCGACGAAAAACGTGTAGGTCGGGTGCACCGCAGCGATTGCCAGCGATGCAGCGGCGAGAACGGGCAGGCGCCGCCAGCGCCCTTCGTGGACGAGCGTGAAGACGAGTGCCAGGAGAGCGGGGGCGAGCAGCGCGCGCGCGGCCGTGGGCGGCAGCGCCAGGAAGTCGAACGAGCCGGTTCCCGACCGCGCGAACCCGAGCAATGCCGCCTGAGCCACAGCGGCTGCGATCCCGCCTCCCCAGGAACGGAAGAGCGCGGCGCCCGCAGCGTAGGCCAGGAGGAGCGCGAGCGGGGTCAGGATTGCCGGCAGGTGCAGGACGACGGTCGCGGAGTCGACGCCGGCCAGACGCGCGATGCAGGCCAGCGCCGCGTGCCACAGTGGGAACGCGTAGCCGGGATGCGCGCCCCCGTCCTGGAACTCGTTGACAGCGTCTATCGTCGCCAGCTCGTCGAGCGTCGCGAGCTTGGTCACGCGCCCGAGGTGGAAGAGCGCATCGCCGTAGACCGTGCTCGCCGTCCACCAGACCGCCGCGCCGAACCCCGCGCCGGCAATGACCACGGCGCCGCCGGCCAGCGCGTGCGTGCGTGCTACGGGAACCGGCGAGCGTAGGAGGGCAGGCACCAGCGCCACTGCCGCGGCAGCGCCCACCGCGAGCATCGTGGTCTCGATCGATCCGTCGATTGCAAACGTCAACGCCAGTCCCCCGAAGAGCAGGGCGAGGCTCCATGCAAACGCCCCCGCAACCGAGGCGCTCAGAGCTGACGGCCTCCCGTAAGCGCGGATGACGACGGCTCCCGGCAGGAGCAAGACGCAGGCTGTGGCCGCCGCCAGCCGCAGCGCGAGGGCCGGCCCCTCCGCAGGCAGCAGCCGCGCCAGCCAGAGCACCGCCGGAGCAAAGACGATCAGCCCGAGAAAGACCAGTGATCCTCCGATGCGGCCGAGCCCCGACCGGTAGACGCGCATGCTCATGGCAACCATGCGTTCGCCTCCTCCGCGAGCTCGCCCGCAGAGACGCAGACCCCGCCGCGGGCGCACACGTACTCCATGAACCGCCGGTACAGCCGGTCCCAGCCCGGGTGCGCTACCGAGTCCCACTGCTCCGAATGCCAGATCACGGAGAAGCCGCCGCCGTGTTCCGCCGCCCAGTCGACGAGCGCGCCGAGGCGGGCCGCAGCATCGCGCGTCGAGAGATTTAGGTAGCGCTCCTCCGCGAGGGTCACGTCCATGGCCGCCAGCGGGATCTCGACGAGCCGAAGCGGTTGCTCACGTTCGAGGTCCCAGGGTCGGAACGGTTGCGCGATGCCGGCGCGGAACCCCGGCTGGTCTGCGAAGCCGAGCGTCGAGTCGTAGAGAAAGCCGAGGCTGTCGAGCGCTGCGAGGTTGGAGTGCGGATAGAGTCGCAGGAAGTGGTAGCGCTGGCCTCGCACGGGGCCGGCGAGCGTCTCGAGGGCCTCCTTCTCATGTTCGAGCCGGTCGGCCCGGTCGGCCGCCGAGTAGCTGCCGTGGAGCCCGACCTCGGCTCCGCCCTCGAGCAGCGTCTCGACGATGCGAGGACGGAGCCGGCCGTACGACTCGCCGGCAAGCCCGTCGTTCGGGTGCGCGTGCTGTGCCATGAGGAAGAAGGTCGACGAGGCGCCGGCGCGCCGCTCGTCGGCCAGAATCCGCTCGAAGCTCCAGTAGGGGTCGGTCCCCCGCGCCAGGTGCACGGGCACACCGGCCAGAGCGCGGGCCTCCCGCAGTGCCGGCCCCGCACGCCGGCCGAGGACCTCCTGCTTGAGCCGGGCGGCCGCGCCCCGCACACCGTTCCGTGTCCACTTCCAGGGCGTGTCGACGTCGTGGGTGAGCGCGACGGCGAAGCGCGCTCCCCCCCAGCGGGGAGGCTCGAGCTTCAGCTTGCGCCGGAGACGCTCGACGGGCGGGTCGAGGGGATCGAGCGACGACGACGAGGCGCGGAAGCGATCGTGCTCGTCGAGCGACGCGCCGCCCTCCTCGATGCGCGCGAGGTGGAAGAACGCCTCGGCCAGGTCGTCGCCGTCCGGCCGCTCCCCGCGCTCGACCTGCTCCCAGGCCGCCGCGTCGTACGGCACGTCGTCGCCGAATCCGACCTCGCGACCGCCGATCGAGTCGAGAGCCCAGCGGGCCCGCCGCTCTACCTGCCCGGGTATCAGCGGAAAGCGCCCCTCACGATGCGCGAGGCCAGCACGAGCCCGGGCTTGAGATCGTCACTCGCGAACACGGCGTCGACGTACCGCCCCTTCGGCACGGCGGGCCGCTCTCCGGGCATCAACGAGATCGCCCAGCTCCGGCGCTCGCCGTTCATCGAAGCGGGGACGACGGTCTCTCCTCTCAGGTCGCGGTAGGCGATCAGCGGCAGGTCGACTCCGCATGCGGCTGCGAGGCCGTGCCACTGCCAGAGCCGCGGGTTGACCTCCATCAACTTGTAGCGCCCGTCGCGGGGATCGCGCTTGAACTCGACCTGCGAGATGCCGTGGAAGCGCAGCGCGCGCAGGAGGCGCAGCCCGGCGTCGACGACCTCCTGCACCCAGACCGACTCGCCGACCCGACAGGTTCCGACGATCGGGGGGACCTGCAGAATCTTCCGCCCCGAGAAGAGTCCCAGCGGCTCGCCGTCTTCCCGGAGGTAGCTGCCGAGGCTGTAGAGCTCGTCGTCGCCGCCCGGGATCAGCTCCTGCACCATCGGCGCGAACTCCTCGGCGTCCCCGTAAGCCCGGTCGACCTCGTCCGTGCTCTCGCAGCGGAAGGCCTGACGGTTGAACCGGCGCTTGAAGCCGACCGGGTGCGCTGGCTTGACGAGAACTGGGTAGCCGAGCTCGTCCCCCGCTGCCCGTGCATCGGCTGCGGACTGCGGGTAGCTGGTCTGCGGGATGTCGACGCCGACCTCTGCGGCCGCCTCGAGCTGGCCGCGCTTGTCCTGAATCCGCTCCAGCACGTCCCAGCCCGGGAAGGGGAACAAGAATCCGTCGAGCCGGTCGCGATGACGCGCCACGGCGTTCAGCGGTGGATCGTGCGTCGGTAGGAGCACCCCGGGCTCGCCGAGCGCCACGAGTCGCTCGACGAAGGCCTCGGGCTCGACACCGGGGTCGGGGGCGTGCACAGGACGCGCGTACCGGGACCGAAACCCGAGGGCGCTCGGCCGGTGGTCGACGGCGAGCACCGGGATCCCTGCCCGCCCGAGCGAACGGATCGCCGCGAGCCCGTTCACCCAGGCGACGTCGAGTACGAGGGCCGTCACCCGCGCGATTCTAGGAGGGCAGCCACCGGCCCCGATCTCAGCCACCGGGCTGCGTCTCGATAAGCCCGGCCACGCTCGCCGCGGAACGCGATTCCTCGCAGGCGAAGCGACGCGAGCAGCAGGCGGCGGGCCCGCTCCGCTTCGCGCATCCCCTGGTGCTTGGCGAGAAACCTCAGGTGGCTGCGCAGCTGCTCGCGATAGTTGGACGGCCAGTTCTGTTTGGTCGTGGCGCCGCCAACGTGGAAGACCTCCGCCTCCGGGTAGAAGAGGACCTCCCAGCCGGCCTCATGGAAGCGGAAGCACCAGTCGCTCTCCTCGTTGAACATGAAGAAGTCCTCGTCGAAAAGGCCGACAGCGTCTGCCGCGTCGCGCCGGACGAGCATCGCCGCGCCCATCACGAACTCCGCATCGCGCATTGCGTCGTGGTCGAACCCGCCCGCGTAAAAAGAGTTCAGCGCTCCGGAGCGAGGAGCCAGCTTGCGCAGGAAGAAGTACTCGGTCGCGAGCCGCCACACGGTTGGGAAACCTCGGACGGAGCGTTGCAGGGTCCCGTCCGGGTTGAGGAGCTTCGGGCCGACGACGGCGGCCCCCGGATGCTCGTCGGCGAAGGCGACGAGCCGCTCGAGGGCGCCCTCCTTCAGCCACGCATCGGAGTTCAGGAGCAGGAAGTAGCGACCCGAACCTACGCGCATCCCGGCGTTCGAGCCGCCCCCGAGGCCCTTGTTTTCCTGCTCGATGACCCGCGCGCCCGGAAAGCGCTCACGAACGAGAGCGAGCGTGCCATCAGCCGAGCCGTGGTCGACGACGATCGTTTCCGCGCCCGTTCCTTCGAGGCTCTCGAGTGAGCGTTCGAGCCAGGGAAGCGCGTTGTAGGTGACGATGACGGCGGAGACGTCCATCAGTTCACGTGCTCTCGCGCAACTCGGGGTTCGGCTTCCCCCGCACGCCCTCCCGGAGCAGGATCACCGCGCCCGGCATCGACAGCGCGATTGTGACGAGGAAGAAGAGGAATCCTGCGGCGAAGGCCTCGTCGGCGGCAACACCCACGTTGCCGAGGAAGCTCACGAAGAAGGCCTCGCGGACGGCGAGCCCGTTGATCGTGAACGGGACGAGCATGACCAGGAAGAGCAGCGGCCCCATTACGTAATACACCCTCGGGGAGACGTCGATTCCGACTGCCTTGCCCGAGCACCAGATGGCGAGCACGCGAACTGCCTGCACGGCGAGCGTGAGCGCGAAGACGCCGAGGAGCAGGCGCGCGTTCTGCCGGTACGAATGCAACGCGGACCATAGCTCGCCTGCGAGGCGGTCGAGCTTGAACGGCGCGAGGAGCGGCCGGCCCTTGGCGAGCAGCCGACCGGCAGCCGGCGAGAAGATCAGCACGCCGGCAATCACCGTCCCGATCACGAAGATGAGCTCGACCCAGAGATACGCGCCCACGTCGTACCTGCCGACGGCGAGCGCAAAGCCGATAGCCGCAAGCACAAGTGTGGCCGCGCCGCCGAGGGCGCGCTCGAGCAGCACCGAGGCCGCCGACACCCCGCCCTTCCCCGGATGCCGGCGGACGGTTTCGAGAATCCGGACCGCATCGCCACCGATCGACGTCGGCAGGATCTGACCGGCGGCGTAAGAGACGAAGTAGGCGCGCGTCAGCCAGCCCAGCGAGTCGTCGATGCCTTTCGCACGCAGCAGCCACTGCCACCGAAGCGCCATCGGCCAGACGGTCACGACCATCAGCGCCACGGCCGCCAGGAAGTACCACGGGTCGACGCCGGCGAGCACGTCCAGCGTGCGCGAGACGTCGATCTTCCACAGCAGGTAGGCGGTCCCCAGCGCCGTGACGAGGAGCGTGAGGAAGACCCGTACGGGGCGGCTCATCCGGTGAACGACGCGTGCACTCGGCGCAGCGCGGCGACGGCGTCGCCGATGTCCTCGTCGGAGTGCGCCGGCGTGAGCGGCACGGAGAAGATTTCGTCTCCGGCCTTTTCAGCCACGGGCAACGGGACCTGGTCGGGGAAGAGCTCGCGGTAGGCCGTCAGCTTGTGCACCGGCAGGAAGTGGATGCTCGTGGCGATGTTCTGCTCGGCGAGCCGGGCGCGGTACTCGTCGCGCGTACCGCCCGCTCGCTCCGGGTCGACGCGGACGACGTAGAGGTGCATCGCGTGCGTGTCGCGCGAGTCGCGCTCGAGGGTCTCCAGGCCTTCGAGCTCGGCGATGGCCGCATCGTAGGCCGCGAACTGACGCTCTCGGATCTCGCGATGCTTTTCGACCTTTCCGAGCTGGACGAGGGCGATCGACGCCAGAACGTCCGAGAGGTTCGCCTTGTAGCCGGGGACGACGATGTCGTAGAGCGACCCCTGCATGCGCCGCATGATCCGCAGGTCGTTGATCGCCTCCGCCACCTTCGAGTCGTTCGTCGAGATCAGCCCGCCTTCACCCGCTGCGATGTTCTTCGTCGCGTAGAGCGAGAAGCAGGTCGCTTCGGAAAGCGCGCCGATCTTGCGGCCCCGGTACGCGCTCTCAGCGGCGTGGGCGGCGTCCTCGACGATCGGCAGCGCGAGGTCGAACAACGGGTCCATGTCACACGGCTGGCCCGCGAGGTGCACCGGCAGGATGACCTTCGTCCGATCGCTGACAAGCTCCGCGACGCGCTCGGGATCGATGTTGAGATCGGAGTCGCGAACGTCGGCGAAGACCGGAGTCGCCCCGGTGTGGACGACGACGTTCGCGGTCGCGGGCCAGGTGATCGGGCTGGTGATCACCTCGTCGCCCGGCCCCACTCCGAGCGCGAGGAGCGAGAGGTGCAGCGCCGCCGTGCCCGAGGCGATCGCGAGCACATGCTCGGCGCCGACGTATTCGGCGAAGCGCTCCTCGAGCTCGACCGTTCGCGGGCCGGTCGTGAGCCACCCGGATCGCAGAGTCTCCGTGACGGCGGCGATCTCCTCATCGCCGATCGCCGGCGGCTGGAAGCCGAGCATCGTTTTTCTTTTCTCAGACGAGAGCTCTTGCATCACTGACCTGGAAGCGTATGAGAGCCGCCGCGCCGTCGGCACGGGCCAGAGCGTCATCGCGACTCTCGCCGACGGCCAGGATCGCGCCGGCCCGGTCGGCGCCCCGGCGGAACGGGCCGAAGACGTGGCCCGGCTCGCGGTAGACGCGCACGTCCAAGACGCCCTCCTGCGCCCCGGCCTCCTCCAGGCCCTCGATGCCTTTCAGCTCTCCTTCGGGCGGAACGAGAAAGCGCACGACGGCGCCTCCGACTTTCGGCTCCGGGGCGGGCAACGCCAACTCCTCGCCCAGGGCGGCCGCAAGCGCGAGGCCGTTCAGGTCGACGCCGAGCGCGGCCTTGGCGAGCTCGGCATCATGTCCGCCGCCGAGCCGCGCGGCGAGCTCGATCACCTGCGGGCCGTCGGGGCCGATCCGGAGCTGCGTATAGGTCGGCCCGTCGGTGATGCCGAGGGCCTCGGCGGCGGCCTGCGCGACAAGGACGGCTTGCTCACCGGCCGCCTCGCTGGGCCAGGCGTGCGCCAGTGCGACCCCGAATGCGGGCGGGCTCGCCGTCAGCCGGTCGGTCACGGTCAAGGGGACGAACCGGCCACCGACCGAGAATGCGTTCACGGTCACCTCGGGGCCGTCGACGAGCTCCTCGACGATCGCCACACCGCTCCGCGACTCGGCGATCGCGTTTTCGAGGGCGCCACGGAGCTCTCCCGCCTCCTTGACGAGCGAAAGCCCTTTCTGACCTTGCCGGTCCGGCGCTTTGACGACGCTCGGTACCTCCGCCGCCTCGTTCGGCTCATTCACGATCTGCCAGCGGGGTTGCGGGACACCCGCCTCGCCCAGCCGCTCACGCTGCTTGAGCTTGGACGTCGCCAGCGCTGCGACGACGCCTGAGATCGGATGCGAGAGCCCCTGCCGCTCGGCGACCCGCGCTGCAATCGCGACGGGCCAGTCGATGCCCGGCGCGATCACGCCGTCGATCCGCTCCGCCTCGGCGAGGCGCGAGATCCGCGGCTCGTCCTCCGTCGAGATGATCGCCCGCCGGTCGGCGTAGCGAAACCCGGGCGCTCCGGGGTCGCGGTCGAGTGCGACCACGAACAGGTCGCGCTCTCTGGCCGCTGCGAGCAGCCCGAGTTGCGCGGGGCCCGCGCCTAGGACGAGAAGACGCTTGCCGGCCGGCGCTGGGGTGCCCTCCACCAGGCCTCATTCTCGCGATACCAGTCGATCGTCCGCTCGAGCCCACCTTCGAACGACGTGCCCGCCTTCCAGCCGAGGAGGCGCTCGGCCTTGTCGGTCGAGCCGATGTGGCGGTCGACCTGCCCGAGCCGCTCCTCGACGTGCGTTCGCATCGATGTGGGCTTGTCGAGCATGGCGAGCACCTGATCGGCGATGTCCGTAACCGAGATGTCGATACCCGTCGCGAGGTTGATCACCTCGCCCGCGATGCCGTCGAGATCCGCAGCAATGATCGCCTCGATGGCCTCGGCATGGTCGTCTACGTGCAGCCAGTCGCGGCTCGCGTGACCGTCGCCGTGAATCGTCAGCGGCTGGTCGTCGAGCGCCTGCGTGATGAAGCGCGGCACGACCTTCTCCGGGTGCTGCCGGGCGCCATAGTTGTTGAACGGGCGCACGATCACGATCGGCAGCCCGTACGTCACGTAGTACGAGTATGCGAGGCGGTCGGCGCCCGCTTTCGTGGCTGCGTACGGGCTCCGGGGGTTGAGTGGATGCTCCTCGTTCATGGGATCGGACTCGGCGGTTCCGTAGACCTCGCTCGACGAGATGAGGATGAAGCGCTCGACCGGTGCCTGGCGGATCGCGTCGAGCAGGATCTGCGTCCCTTCGACGTTCGTCGTCACGAACTCGGACGCGCCCTCGTCGATCGACTTCTCGACGTGTGACTCGGCCGCCGCGTTGACGATCACGTCGACGTCGGCCACGACCTTGCGAACGAGATCCATGTCGCGAATGTCGCCGTGCACGAAGGAGTGCCGCTCGTGCGCCGAGACGGGCGCGAGGTTGTCCATGCTCCCCGCGTAGGTGAGCGCGTCGAGCGAGACGACTTCGTACGGGGTCGCCTGGAGGATGTGGCGGATGAAGTTCGACGGGATGAACCCGGCGCCGCCGGTGACCAGCACTCGCTTGGCGCGCGCCACTAGGGGCACTAAAGCTCCTTGTCGATCGTGTACAACGGCCGGCCTTCCACCTCGCGCTGGATTCTGCCCAGATACTCGCCCACCAGCGCGAGGATGAACCCCTGCATGCCGAGGACGAAGATGACGCCCACGCCGCCGAACAGCGGGCCTGGGAAGTCGGCGTTCTGGATCCAGAAGCCGACGCCGTAGATGCCAAGCGCGATCGCGGCGAGGGTGCAGACGACGCCCATCGCGATCCCGATCCACTGGATCGGCTGCGGCCAGAAGCCGGCCAGGACGTGCAGCGCCAGGCGTGTCAGCCGGAGCGGTGAGTAGCGCGAGCGGCCCGCACGCGGCGCATGGGCGACGTCGACCTCGACGACGCTCGCTCCGCCGGAGAGGACGAGCGCCTTCGTGAACTTCTGCTTGCCGATCGCGCCGAGCATCGGCTCGATCGCGCTGCGGCGATAGGCGTTGAACGCGCAGCCGAAATCGGTGATCTCGGCGCCGGTGAAGCGGCGCAGCATGCCGTTGATGAGTCGCGAGGGGAGGGTTCGCCCCCACGAGTCTCGACGGATCGCCCGGCGCCCGCTGGCTACGTCCGCCCCACCCTCCACCGCTGAAACGAGCAGCGGTATGTCCTCCGGAGAGTTCTGCAGATCCCCGTCCATGGTCACGAGCACCTCACCTCGCGCGCGAACGAGGCCGGCGTGCATCGCAGCGTGCTGGCCGAAATTGCGCTTGAGCCGCACGGCCCGGATCCGTCCGTCCGCCGCGTGGAGCCGCTCGAGCTCGGCGAAGGTGGAGTCGAGCGAGCCGTCGTCGATGCAGATCAATTCGAAATGGAGCTCGGCCGCGTCGAGAGCTTCGACGGTTCGCCGGTAGAGCTCGGCGACGTGCGCGGCCTCGTTGTAGAGGGGCAGGACGATCGAAATCGCCGGAACCGGCTCGTTGGACGACTCCGGCAACGGCCTTGGAAGCACCTGTCTTTCGGTTGCGCTCACGGCCGGAAAGCCTAGCGGCGACCTTGTCTCACCTGGCGCGAACAGCCCGGAGCAGGCAAGATTCCACGGATGACCGATCTAGCCGCCACGGTCGTAGAGCTTCGGGAAGACCGTGAGCATGGCGCAAGCTGGATGGCGCGACGAACCGTCGAAGCGCTCCTCGAGGTCGCCGAGCAGCCGTTCGAGACCTGTGAGGCGCTCGTCGACCAGCTCGTCGACTCCGCTCGGCAGCTTGCCGAGAGTCGTCCGCGAATCGGCGCCATCCCAGGCGCGGCAGGCCGGGTGCTCGCCGCGGCGAACGGCTGGCGCCACCTCGACCTCGACGATTTTCGGCAGCTGATCCGCGAGGAGGGCCAGGGCATCCTCGACGGCCGCATGCGTGCTGCCGCATCGATCGCGATCCATCTCGGTGAACGACTCGACGGGGCCGTTGTCGCCACGCATTCCGCTTCCGCCACGGTGCGCGAGGCGCTTCTGCGCACGCCCCCCACGCGCGTCATCTGCACGGTCTCCGATCCTGTCGGTGAAGGGAGAGCCTTCGCCGAGGGGTTGCGCGCCGAAGGGCTGGACGTCGAGCTTTTCGAGGACGACGACGCTCCATCGGCGCTTGCCGGTGCGACCATACTCGTCGTCGGTGCCGACACGGTGTTCAGCGACGGCACCCTCTGCAACAAGATCGGCACGACGGCCCTCGCCGAGGCCGCGGCACGGAACGGCATCCCTGTGATCGTCGCCGCCGAGATCGTGAAACTCGCGCCGATGGAGGCCGTGGACGCACCGGATCCAGGCCCCGCTGAACGGGAGCTCTTCGAATTGACGCCGCCCGAGCTCCTGACGGCGATCGTCACCGAGGAGGGCGCCTGCACCCCGGCCGAGATCGCGAGTCTCGTGGACCGTACGCCCTTCCTGCGCGAGGGCTACGCGCTGCTGCAGCCGGCCAGGGCCTGAGAGGGGTCTGACCCTCCTCGTGCGCGTCATCGCCGGGCTGGTCGTCGCCGCGACGGTCGCCGCCGGGTGCGCAACCGGTCAAGTGCCGGGCAGCGGCAGCGGCACCGCCACCGGGGTGCAGCCCGGAGCTCGAGTGGCGCTCGAGATCTCGACCTGGCGCCGCGGAACGGACGGACCGGTCTACGTCTGGACGCTCCGCTGTCCTCCGGGCGGGACGCTCCCGGCCGCCGCCAGGGCGTGTAGCCGCCTCGATGCTCTGGGTGCGAAGGCGTTCAAGCCCGCAGGGAACGCGGCGTGCACCCAGATCTACGGCGGGCCCCAGGTCGCCGAAGTGCGAGGAACGCTCAACGGTCGACGCATCCGGGCCCGCTTCACCCGCGTGGACGGCTGCCAGATCGACCGCTGGGACCGCCACCGGTTCCTGTTCCCCAGCAGAACCTGATACTTCGGGCGTGCCGCTGCGGGTCACGCATTGCCCGGTCAACTTGGCCGGGGTCGGCTGGACGAACGTGCAGGCGCTCCGCCGGCGCGGGATCGACGCGCGTCTCGTCGTCTTCAACACCCAGCCCTTCCGCCCAGACCAGGCGGACTGGAACCTCGAGCGGCCGCGCTCCGGCCTCCTGCGCCAGCAGGCGATCCAGTGGCGCGCCTTCGCCAAGCTGCTGCCGCAGACGGACATCTTCCACTTCTACTTCGGGTTGACACTCGTCCCGAAGCGGCTCCAGTTCCCGATCCTCAGGGCGACGCGGCGGAAGTCGCTCTTCCACTTCCTCGGCGCGGACATCCGCGAGCGTCCGAAGGAGCAACTCCTGTACGGGCTGAAGGCGGACGCGCGGGTGGTCGGCTCGTTTGCCGCCCTCCGCTTCATCCCCTACGACGCGGAGGTCCTACCGCCGGGGATCGATCTCACGAGCTTCGAGCCGGTCCCGCCCGTCGAGCGCGAACGCGTCCGGGTCGTCCATGCGCCCTCGAACCTCGAAAAGAAAGGCACGCAGCACGTGATCGACGCGTGCAAGGAGCTTCCGGTCGATCTCGACGTGGTGCACGGCGTGCGAAACGAGGAGGCGCTCGAGCGCTTCAAGCAGGCCGACATCGTGGTCGACCAGGTGCTCCGCGACTGGCACGGGATCCTGTCGATCGAGGGCATGGCGCTCGGCAAACCGGTCGTCACGTCGCTGGATGAGGACGCCGTGCAGGAGACCGAGGAGCACTTCGGGCTGAAGGTGCCGATCGTGCGGACGACGAAGGACGACCTCGTGGACACGCTGCGACCACTCGTGGAGTCTTTCGCGGAGCGGAAGCGGCTCGGCGAGGCGGGCCGCGCCTACGTCGAAGAGGTGCACGACGTCGAGCGGATGACGGACCGCCTGCTCGACCTGTACGCGCGGCTATAGGTGGCACTCTCGGCACAGATCCGGCGGCTCGCGAAGCACTCGGCGATCTACGGCATCGGCGGCTTCATCCAGCGGGCCCTGGCCGTCCTGCTGCTCCCGCTGTACCTGCATTACCTGTCGACCAGCGACTACGGGACAATCGAGACCCTCGTCGCCCTGTCGACGATCATCTTCACGCTCCTGCGCTCGGCGATCCAGAACTCGTTTTTCCGCTTCTACTTCGACGCCGACGATTCCGCCTACAGGGCGCGCATCGTCCGCACCGCGTTCTGGTCGACGATGGTCGCGGCCACGGGTGCGCTCATCGGGGGCCTGCTGCTCGCAGAGCCGATCTCGCGCGGGCTCTTCGGCACGGACGAGCACGTGAACCTCGTCCGCGTCGCGTTCCTCGGGCTCTGGGCGACGATGAACTACGACCAGCTCACCGCGCTCTTCCGCGTCGAGGAACGCTCGGTCCTCTTCTCCCTGGCGAGCCTCGCGAATGTGCTGCTCACGATCGGGATGACGATCCTGCTCGTCGTCGTGTACGACCAGGGGCCGATCGGCGTCATCGTCGGCAATTTCAGCGGGACGCTCACCGTGTGGGCGGTGCTCCTCGCGTTCCGGCGCTTCCAGCTCGGCCTCGAGTTCGACCGGGCTCTCTTCCGCCGCATGCTCGCGTTCGGCTGGCCGTTCGTGCCCTCCGCGGTCGCCCTCGCCGCGATCGACTTCAACGACAGGTTCTTCCTCGTGAAGATGAAAGGGACGGACGACGTGGGCGTCTACGCGCTCGGCATCCGGATCGCCGCCGTGCTCGTCTTCTTCCTCTGGGCGTTCCGGCTCGCCTGGCCCGCCTTCGCGTACTCGATCAAGGATGACGAGGAGGCCAAGCGCACGTACGGCTTCGTGCTCACATACGTCGTCGCGGCGGGCGCCTGGGTCGCCACCGGGCTCAGCCTGCTGTCGCCGTGGCTCGTGCAGCTCCTCGGGCCCCCCGAGTTCCAGGAGGCCGAGCGCGTGGTGGCGCCGCTCAGCTTCGCAGCGGTTGCCTTCGGAGCGTACGTCGTCGTTGTGATCTCGATCGGCCGGGCGCGCCGGATGGCGTCGAACTTCGTGATCACCGGGGCAGCAGCACTACTGAACGTCATCCTCAACCTCGTGCTGATCCCGCCCTACGGGATCCGCGGTGCCGCCTTCGCGACACTCTCGGCATACCTGGCGATGTTCGCGGGCATGGCCTGGAAGGCTCAGCGGGTCTTCCCCGTCCCGTACCAGTGGCGGCGCGTAGGGCTCGCCGTGGGTGTGGCCGTCGCTCTCGTCGCGGCGGGCAAGGCGCTCGACGTGAACCTGGTCGCGGCCCTTGCGCTGGGGCTCGTCTACCCGATCGTGCTCGCTCTGCTCGGGTTCCTCCTGCCGGCCGAGCGGGCGCGCATTCGCCGGGTCCTGGCCTTCGCGCGCTAGAGCCCAAGGCACCGCTTGCGGGGCCGGCATCAGGACGAACGAGCTTCGCTCGTGCGTCCGTCGGAAATGACCGGTCGACCCGCAGAGCTCAATCAAGCCAAACGCCCTAGGGTTTCCCGGCTATGGAAGCTGCGGAGCTGGCGGGACTGATAGGCGCGATCGGGGCCGCTGCCGCGCTGCTCGCAGCGAACCGAAGGTTCCTGCTCGCCGGGCTCGCGCTGCTCGCGGGGGCCGAGGCGGGCCTCGTCCTCTCGAGCTCCGGAGACGGTGGGGTCTCGCCAGCGCTGCTCGCGCTCGGCGCCGCGGGGCTCGTTCCGGCGGCGATCGGAGCCGCGATCTTCACGCGCTGGCCCGAGGCCGTCCTTCCTGCCGTGCTCGCCGCCGCACCGTTCCGGCCGCCGCTCGCGTTCGGCAGCGAGAACCGCTACTTCGTCGCACTGGCGGAGGAGGGCGAGCTCGGCAGGCTGCTTCCGCTGTACGGCGTGCTCGGGGCGGCGGCCCTCGCCCTGGCCTGGCAGGCGTTTCACGGGAGCCACGTCAGCCCGCTCCCTCCCATCGTCGCGTACCCCGCCGCCGCATTCATCGCGATCGCCGCGGCCTCGCTGATCTGGACGAGCCAGCTCGACGCGGGCGCCAACACGCTCGCCTATTTCATCCTGCCCTTCGCAACGCTGCTCGCCGTCGCCGGCCGCGCGCCGTTCCCGTTGTGGCTGCCTCGCGCACTGGCCGTGGTGGCCATCCTGCTCGCCTCCGTGTTCGCCGCTGTCGGCCTCTGGCAGGCGGTGACGCACGATCTCCTGTTCTTCTCGCCGAGCGTCGAGGTCGGCAACGCGTTCAGCTCGTTCTTCCGCGTGACGTCCTTGTTCCGCGATCCGAGCCTCTACGGGCGGCACCTCGTCCTCGGGATCGCCGTGCTGCTCGTGGCGCTCCTGAGGCGCCGCCTCAACGTGCTCGTAGCCACCGCGCTGATCGCGTTTCTCTTCGCCGGGTTGTTCTTCTCGTACTCGCAGTCGAGCTTCGCCGCGCTCTTCGTGGTCACGATCGCACTGGCCGCGGTCGCGGGAGACCGCCGGCTGCGGATCGCCGCGATCGCGACCAGTGCGTTGGTGCTTCTGGCCGGCGCCGGCTACCTCGTCGCCTCGAGCGAGGACAAGTCGGCGCGCCAGGTGACAAGCGACCGCTCGCGGCGGGTGGAAGCGACCGTCGAGGTGATCCGCGACCACCCGCTGGTCGGCGTCGGCCTCGGCGCGCAGCCCTCCGAGAGCCAGGCCCGCTCGGACCAGGGCGGCTCGCCCACCCGGTTCGTCTCGCACACGACGCCGCTGACCGTGGCCGCCGAGCTCGGTGTACTGGGCCTGCTGTCGTATCTCGGGTTCCTCGCCGGCGCCTCCGTCCTGATCGAGCGGGTTCGCAGGCGCGGTCCGACCCTCGGCCTCGCGTTGGGGGCCGTCCTCCTCGCCCTCATCGTCCATTCGCTCGCCTACAGCGGTTTCTTCGAGGACCCCGTGACGTGGGTCGTCGTCGCCGTAGCCTCAGCCGCTTGGGTGCCATACTCGAAAGCCGCTGACGCCTGACCGTGTAGATACACGCGCCCTCTGGGTGCTCCTGACCACGCTCGGCGTGCTCGTGGTGCTGACCATGCCATGGCTCGGGTCCGACGCCTGGCCATTCGACCCGCCGCGAACGGATCCACAGGGCCTGCTGGGCCCCCTCGTCTCGGTCGCCGACAAGGAGTGGGACTTCGGGATCCTCCGCTCGCTGGCCGTGCTTGCAGGCCTCGCGGTCGCGGTCGCGGCAGCGTTGGTCTGGCGGCGCCCGACCTGGCCGAGAGCGGCGGCCGTCGCGCTCACGGCAGTCGTCGTCGCGACGCTGCTCGTGCCCGCGACGCTCCTCCAGGTCGGCCTCCGCGACGCGACCGAGCCCTGGTACCACACCAACGATTCGACGTACCAGATCGAGCTCGCCGGCGACCTCATCCTCGACGGTGACAACCCCTACGGTCACGACTACGGCGACTCGGGCCTCGAGCGCTTCTATCCCGCAGTCGACGCCGACCCGGAGATCCCGCAGGTCGCCCTCGACCACTTCGCCTACTTCCCGGGGACCGCCTTGAGCGGGGCGGCCTGGCGCCTGCTGCCGGGCCCGTTGGACGACTACCGGATCTTCGTCATGCTCGCGACGTTCGGCCTCTTCCTCGCGGCCCTGCTCTTTCCAGCCCCTTTGATCTGGAAGCTGCCGATCGGGGCGCTGCTGGCCGCGAACCCGCTGGCGGTGCGCGGCTCCTGGTTCGGCACCGCCGACGCGCCGGCGCTGCTCGCACTCGTCCTCGCCTTCGCGCTGCTCGTCCGCGGCCGTCTCTTCTGGGCGGCTGCCAGCCTCGGCGTGGCGGTGTCGCTGAAGCAGTTCGCGCTCGTCGCCGTCCCGTTCTTCGTGGTGATGCTGCTCACGATGGGCGTTCCGCGCGGGACGATCCTGCGCGCAGGCGCCGTCTGCGCGGGAGTGCTCCTCGCAACCTTCCTGCCGTTTCTGATCGCCGACCCGGGCGCGCTCTGGGACGACACGGTCGCCTACGGCGCCGACACGTATCGGATCGTCGGCTACGGGCTCTCCGCGCTCCTCCTCAACCTCGGCGTCCTGGACGACCGCTTCGGCTACTACCCGTTCCTGCCGCTAGCGCTCGTCGTCTGGCTACCCGTGACGGCATGGCTGCTCGTTTCCCAGCGCCGCAGCGGGCTGCTCTGGCCCGGAGCCGCGGGCTTTGCCGTGTCTATCTTCCTGCTCTTCTTCCTCAGCCGGGTGTTCCAGAACTCGTACCTGCTTTGGCCCCTGATCGGGGTCGCGCTCGCTTACCTGCTCGCCGCTTCGCGGCGGCCCGCTGCCGCTGATACCGCTCCCAGCGCACGCGCGGGATGAGAGCGTAGATCTTGTTCTTTCCGGTCAGGTAGACCCGCCTGCCGTCGGACACGATCGGCGAGTACTTGCCGTCGAAGAACGTCCAGACGAGGTCGCCGTTCCGCGCGTTCAGTGCGAACGTGCGGCGCGGGCCGAGCTCGACCCTCCGCGACCCCCCGACTCCACAGCGGCCGCAGCTCGAGAAATAGACGAGGCCGGACAGGACAGTCGGCGCCCCGGAGATCGTCGAGGGTGCGTCGAAGCGCCAGCGTATTTCTCCCGTGACAGCATCGACCGCGACGAAGTACCCGTCCCAGGTGCCCACGTACACCGTCCGCCTCCACACCGCCGGCGCGGTGTAGGCGTAGGTGCCGACCTGGCGCGCCCACAGAAGCTTCCCCGTGCGCGCGCCGTACGCGTAGACCGTGCCGTCGGCGTTGGGGGCGAAGACCCGCCCGTAGGCGATTGCCGGCGTGGCGTAGAAGTACTCGCGACCGCCGAAGCGTGAGAACGAGGTCGCGTGCCAGACCTGGCGTCCGTTACGTGCGTCGATCGCGTAGACGCTCCCATTGCTGGTCGCCGCAAAGATCTTTCCCTGACTGTACGCGGGAGCTGCGACCACCTCGTCGTCGGTCGTGAACGTCCACCGTGTCCGCGGCCGCTTACGGCCCCGGAGCTGTAGTGCGTACACCTTCCTGTCCTTCGATCCGAAATAGAGCGTCCGCCCGATGACGAGAGGTGACGACTCCACCGCACCGGGCCGGAGGCGCCAGAGCTCCTTGCCGCTCTTGGCGTCCCAGGCGACCAAGAGACCGTCGTTCGTCCGTACGTGACCGCCGCAGGGGTTCGTCTGCAGGAAGCCCTGGTAGACGATCCCGTCGGCAATCGCGGGCGAGGCGGCGACACAACGGTCGAAGGTCTTCGTCCAGTGCACCTTCCCCGAGCGAGCACTGATCGCGTAGAAGTGGCCCTTCTGCTGCGCGACGTAGAGCTTCCCGTACGCGACCGACGGCGGAAACTCGATGTCGGACGACAGCGTGCGCCGCCAGATGCCGTGGAAGGGCGGTCGCAACCTCCACTCGGCAGGCGCGAGGTGGGTTCGTTCCGGGTCGAAGCCGTAGGTCGGCCACGACTCGGTCGAGAGCAGCTTGCTCGGCTGCTTCGGCTTCGGCTTGGTCGGCCTCAACGCCTGGACGAACTCGGTGGAGGAGCCGCGCACGTCGCGCGGCCGCTTTTCGTGCCACGCCCAGGCGCCGAACGCCGTGCCCGCGCCGAGGGCCAGAAACGCGCACACGAGGGTGACGCGCGCGACGAGGCGCCAGCGCCCATAGATCAGGCCCCCGGCGAGCGCGAGCACCGCTCCGAAGGCGAGGAGGAATATCGCCCCGTCGTTGACGGCGCGCTCCAGTGACTGGGCGAGAGGCACTGGGGCTTGAGCCTAGCGGCGAGCGGCGCGGACGACGACCAG
>JACCXX010000031.1 GCA_013696805.1 Actinomycetota bacterium | reverse complement strand
CGGGTCGAGCCTCTGACCCCGGACGACATCGCTGAGTGCGTTGTCTTCGCGCTCACGCGCCCGCTGCACGTGAACGTGGACGAGATCGTGATCAAGGCGCTGGCGCAGGCGAGCCCTGCTCGCATCGTGCGGGACAAGTGACCCGCCCGGGGGCATCCACTGGTTTCTGGCGGCTGCAAAGCGGCGCCATGCCGCGTCCTCAGTCGCCCCCATGCTGTTCAAGCATGGGGGCTCCCTGCGTCCTTGCCTGGCTTGCTTTTCGCGCGCCAGAAATCCGGCGACGCCACCGGGCGGGTCACTGATGGCGATCACGATCCTCGAAGGCTCGAACTTCTGCATCTGCGACGCGAACGGCGACTTCAGCTGGCCGACGAGCGGGCTCTTCGCGCACGACACGCGCTTCCTCTCGCTTCTCTCCTTGACGGTGAACGGAGCGCGGCCCTTGCTCCTCTCGGCGGGGAAAGTGGAGTACTACTCGGCGGCTTTCTTCCTCCGGAACCCGCTCGCCGGGGAGTTGGAGCAGGACTCGGTCTCGATCGCACGACACCGGTTCGTCGGTGAAGGGATGCAGGACCGGCTGATCCTTCACAACCACTCCATGCAGCCCATCGCCTTCGAGCTGGCGCTTGAGTTCGCCAACGATTTTGCGGACATCTTCACCGTCAAGAACCACGATTTCGCCCTTGGCGACCCGTCCCGCGCGGAGCTGCCGCCGCACGCCGAAGTCAGTTTCGAGCAGTCCGAGAACCAGTTCGTGCTGGAAGACGACGCCGGGGACGCAAAAACGCAGGTGATCCTGTCGCAGGTGGGCCACGCCGAGGCGGGAAAGATTCGGTACTGGATCGAGCTCGAGCCTCGCGCCGGCTGGGACCTGAACGTCGAGGTTGTCCCGAGCCTCGACGGCGAGGTGGTCATGCCGCGTGTCGCCAAGCGGCGGTTCGGCGAGGAGCGGGAGCGGGTCGAGGCGTCGCTCTCGGCGTGGCAGCTTCGGGTGCCGCAGCTCCGCGCTTCGTGGAACGACCTCTCCGACTCGTTCACGCGCTCGGTCGCCGACCTCGCGTCGCTGCGCATTCACGGCGGGGAAGGGCTCGGCAACCTGCCCGCCGCAGGGATGCCCTGGTTCATGACCGTCTTCGGTCGCGACACGATCATCACCTGTCTGCAGACGTTGATGTTCGGCCCGGAGCTCGCGCGGAGCGCACTCGAGGTCCTGGCCGAGCTCCAAGCCACCGAGGACAACCCTGGCACCGACGCCGAGCCGGGGAAGATCGTCCATGAGGTTCGCCGCGGCAAGGCCGCGAAGCACTGGTTCGAGACGTACTACGGGACGATCGACGCAACGCCGCTCTACCTGATCCTGCTCTCGGAGGTTTGGCGCTGGACGGATGACGCGGCTCTCGTCCGTCACTTCCGGGAGCCGGCGATGCGCGCCCTCGCCTGGATCGACGAGTACGGGGACCTCGACGGCGACGGGTTCATCGAGTACCGCAAGCGCAGCGCGACCGGGCTCGACAACCAGTCCTGGAAGGACTCGTGGGACTCGCAGCGTTTCTCCGACGGTCGGCTCGCAAAGTCGCCGATCGCGCCGGTCGAGGCGCAGGGGTATGTCTACGACGCCAAGCGCCGCATGGCGGAGCTTGCGCGCGAAGTCTGGCGCGATCGAGAGCTCGCCGATCGGCTCGACCGCGAGGCCGAGGAGCTGCGGGCCAGGTTCAACGCCGCCTTCTGGAACGAGAGCCGCGGTGGCTACTACGTGCTCGCGCTCGACGCGGAGAAGCGCCAGGTCGACTCGCTTTGCTCGAACGTCGGACACCTGCTCTGGACTGGGATCGTCGCGCCGGACCGGGTCGACAGAGTTGTCGACGCGCTAATGGGGCCGCTGTGGTCTGGCTGGGGAGTCCGCACCATGTCCGCCGAGGATCGCGGCTACAACCCGCTCTCGTACCACAACGGCACGGTCTGGCCGCATGACAATTCGCTGATCGTTTGGGGCCTGGCGCGGTATGCGAGGTGGCAGGAAGCGCACAGGATCTGCAGGCGCATGCTGAACGCATCCGGGCACTTCGACCATCAGTTGCCGGAGGTCTTCGCAGGGCTCGCGCGGGCGGAGACGCCTTTTCCGATCGCGTATCCGACAGCGGCTCGGCCGCAGGCGTGGGCGGCGGGCACTCCTGTTCTCTTGCTCCAGCACCTCCTCGGGCTCCAGCCGGATCGCCGGCAGCACCAGCTGCGGTCGGTCTTTCCACTGGAGCTGCCGGCGTGGGCGGGCACGCTGCGACTGTCCGGGATCAGGGCTTTCGACAGGGTCTGGGACGTGCGCATCGACGAGTCGATCGTGAAGGTGGAGGAACGTGGCTGACCCGCTGCGAGTCGCCGTTCTCTCGCCGGTCTGGTTCGCCGTTCCCCCGACGGGGTACGGCGGCATCGAGCTGGTCGTCTCGCTGCTCGCGGACGGGCTTGCCGAGGCGGGCCACGACGTAACGCTCTTCGCCTCGGGCGACTCGCTGACCAAGGGGAAGCTCTCGGCGGTCTATCCGACGGCGCCGAGCGAGCTCATCGGGCGAGCGATGCCGGACCTGCGACACACGCTCGCCTGCTACGACCGCGCCCACGAGTTCGACGTGATCAACGACCACACCGGCATGCTCGGTGCCGCTCTCGGCGGTCTCGTCGATACCCCCGTTCTCCATACCGTCCACGGCCCGCTTGACGTTCCCGAGCCGCAGGAGGTGTACGGCCGGATCGCGCGGGTGGCAACCGAGGTTGGACTGATTTCGATCTCGGAGAACCAGCGGCTGCCGATGCCCGATCTGCCGTGGGCGGCAACGATCCCGAACGCGATCGATCTCTCGATCTACCCGTGCAAGCCTCACCCCGGCGAGTACCTGCTCTTCCTCGGGCGGATGAGCCCGGACAAAGGGGCGCACCGCGCGATCGCAGTCGCGATGGAGCTTGGAATCCCGCTCAAGATCGCGGGCAAGAGGCGGGAGGTGAAGGAGCGGCAGTATTTCGCGGAGTTCATCGAGCCGCACATCGGCCACGGTGTCGAGTACATGGGGGAGGTAACACACGGGAAGAAGGTCGAGCTGCTACAGGACGCGCGGGCGACGCTGTTCCCGATCGAGTGGGAGGAGCCGTTCGGGCTCGTCATGATCGAGTCGATGGCGTGCGGGACGCCCGTGATCGCGACGCGTCACGGCGCGGTGCCAGAGGTGATCGAGGACGGGCTGAGCGGCATCATCGTCGATCACTACAAGCACATGGTCGGCGCCCTCGAGGCCGCGGATGCGCTCGACCCGATCGAGTGCCGCCGCTACGTCGAGGAGCGCTTCGCGCCGGAGCGGATGGTGGACGATTACGTGAGCGCGTATCGCGAGGCCATCGCCCGCACGGCCTAGGCCGGGGCAGACCGCGGCCGCGAATCCGCGCAACCAAGCCCCCGCAACCTCTCGCCGGGGTCAGACCCCATTGATAAGAGGCGACTCACGGGTGCTCTTCGGACACGTCGGCTAGTTGCTTGTCCCAGTAGCGCTTCAGGCCAGCGTACGACTGCCAGAACGGTGCGGCCCGCTCGTAGTACGGAGCCTGCTCCCCCTCGTCCATCTCCTCCAGGTCGGCGCGGGCGGCCCCGATGAAATCTCCCTCGCTCATCCCCTGTCGCACGCGCTGGCCCCACACCCGTAGCTCACGGCGCTGCCGGCGCAGGTGGTCGTGCGGGCTCTCGACGACGCCGAAGTGGATGAGCGCGAGCCGCTCGGGAGCACGGCGCTCGATCTCGTCGATCGTCCGCTCCCAGGACTCGAGATCGACATCGGGGGGCGGAGTGACCGGAGCGATGTAGCGGCCGGGAAGGATCCGGACACCCGCCGCGTCGCCCGCGTACAGCGTGCCGTCGCCGTCCAGATAGCAGACGTGGTGCGACGCATGTCCCGGCGATGGGAAGCAGTCGAGCCCCAGCACCTGCTCGCGCACGAGCTGGACGTTCTCGGCCGGAATCGGCGCCAGCTCGCCCCAGAGGACATCGAACGTGTCACCGTAGAGGCGCCGCGCGCTGCGCTCCAGCCGCGACGGGTCGAGCAGGTGTGGCGCGCCGATCTCCGACACGTGCACCTGCAGATCGGGATGCTCACGGACGAGCACTCCCGCTGCCCCGGCGTGATCGAGATGGATGTGCGAGAGCAACAGGTGGCGCAGATCCGATACGGCCAGCCCGCGCTCTGAGAGCTGCTCCTTCAGCGCCGGCAGGCAGGAGGTCGGGCCGCAATCGAAGAGCACGGGCCCATCGGGAGTCTCGAGCAGGTAGACGCCGATGACGCGATCGTCGCCCTGATGGTGGAGATCGAGGGGCGCGGGTTGACCCACGCCCCCGATCCTACGGAGTGGATGTCAGGCTGCGGCCGCCGGTCGACCGCGGCGGCGCATGACAACTGCGGTCGTCATGGCGAGTAGCAGCGCGGCTCCGAACAGGCTGAGCAGCTCGGCAGTAAAAAAACCGCTGTCCGAGCTCGAACTGGTCGGCGGCGTCTGCGGCAGGCCCGCGGAGACGAGCGTCTGTTTGAGCCCTTCCTCAGAGCGGAACCAGCCGCCATGGGTCTTCATGTCGCCGAAGAACTCGAGGCCGGGCTCCATGTAGGTCACCGGCGGGGTCGCGTACGGATAGACGTCCTGCTGAAGACGGTTCGTCCTGCCTTTGCCCTCGGGCACAGTCCACGTGATCGTGTACCTCGGGCCGAGGTCGCCTTTTGGCCGATCCTTTTGCATCGGATCGGGCGTCTGGCCGAACATGGCCGGGAAGAAGCCCGTTTGCTCGGTGAGGGTGCCGAGCGCCGTTCCGCTCGACTCACCGTTTCCGGAGAACTTGAGGTCCGCGCCACTGCCGGGGCCGTCGATCGACGCGCCGGAGGGGCCTTTTGCCAGTGCGGCGGTTGGCAGCACCAGGGCGGCCAGGGCGCAGAGAACGAGGATGCGCTGCATGAAGAAGCTCCTTTCGGTGTCGCCCTCTCTACACCGGCCGGCTGCTGGAGGTTCC
This sequence comes from Actinomycetota bacterium, assembly GCA_013696805.1. Taxonomy (GTDB): domain Bacteria; phylum Actinomycetota; class Thermoleophilia; order Gaiellales; family Gaiellaceae; genus VAXT01. Next base: position 194 of record JACCXX010000031.1, on the reverse strand, counting down.
TTTCCTCCGACCTAAGTGCTTGCAGTAGCGGCCGTGCGAACCAGGGCCGCTTCGAGATCCGCGATCAGGTCGTCGACCGACTCGATGCCGACCGACAGGCGCACGAGATTCCGCGGCGTTGCGAACGGCGCGTCGGCGGTCGAGGCGTGCGTCATACGGGCCGGGTGCTCGATCAGGCTCTCGACGCCGCCGAG
>JACCXX010000163.1 GCA_013696805.1 Actinomycetota bacterium | reverse complement strand
GCCAAGGTCTTGCGAGTCGTCAGAGAGGCGTTCTCGCCCGAGCCCGCGCCCGTGCCGCGGGGCCCCTAAGCCGCGATCGCCTGCCGCGAGAGGAGCAGCTCGGCGATCTGGATCGCGTTCAGCGCTGCCCCTTTCCTGAGGTTGTCGCACACCCCCCAGAGAACGAGCCCTTCGCCGGCGGTGTCGCGGCGGATCCGGCCCACGAGGACCTCGTCGGAGCCAACGGCATCCTTCGCAGTCGGGCGCTCCATGACTCGCACGGACGGGGCCGCAGTGAGCACCTCATGTGCCTCGCCGGGCTCGAGCGGCCGCTCGGTCTCGACCCAGATCGCCTGCGAGTGGCCGACGAGCACCGGCACTCGCGCGCAGGTGGCGCTGAACGGGAGCTCGGGCAGCTCGAGGATCTTCCGAGTCTCCGCCCGCAGCTTCGACTCCTCGTCGGAATCGTCCCCCTCGAACTCCCAGTCCATCACGACGTTCCCGTCCGCGCTCTGCTGCTGGCGCAGCCGGTCCATCGAGGCGCGACCCGCGCCCGAAGCCGACTGGTAGGTGGAGATACGAACGTTCCTGAGCCCGGCCGCCTCGTGGAGGGGCTTCAGGAGGCAGACGAGCTGGATCGTCGAGCAGTTCGGGTTGGCGACGATGCCGTGGTGACCGAGGGCGCGCTCGCCGTTTGCCTCCGGAACGACGAGTGGGACTCCATCCGTGAGGCGGAAAGCCGACGACTTGTCCACGCACAGCGCTCCACCCGCGGCAGCCGGCGGCACCAGCTCCCTGCTCGCGCTCGTCCCGACGGAGAAGAAGCAGACATCGAGCCCGCTCCCGAGCGCCTCGGGCGTCGCCTCTTCCACGGCCAGTTCGCCGGCCCCGTAGGGGAGGCGTCGTCCGGCAGAGCGCGCAGAGGCAAGGGCACGCACGTTCTCGAAGCCGCGCTCCGCCAGCATCGCGAGCGTGATCTCGCCGACGGCGCCGGTGGCGCCGACCACGCCGATACGGGCGTCATGCATGCTGGCGCTCCGCCCGTTCGGTGTCGAGCTCGAAGGCCGAATGCAGCGCCTGCACGGCGCGCTCGACCTCGCCGCGTGGCACGAAGCAGGCGATCTTGATCGGAGACGTCGTCACGATCTGTGGCTCGATCCCGAGCTCCTCCAGCGTGGCGAAGGCTTTTGCGGCCACGCCTGGATGGCTCCTCATCCCAGCGCCGACGATGCTCACCTTGCCGAGATCCTCGCGAACGGACCAGGGCACGCCCAGCGTCTCGAGCGCAGCATCCGCCTCGGCTCCTTCGGCATCCGCAGCCGAAAAGACGATCTCGTCGCCTGTCTGAACGACCGTGTCGACGTTCACTCCGGCCTCCGCAAGCACCTCGAAGAGCCTCGCGACCGAGATGTCGTCGACCCGGTAGACGCGCTCTTCGATCGTGTGTGTGACACCGGAGATCAGCGCTTTCTCGAGCATCCGTTCGTCCTCCTCCCGAATCCACGTGCCGTCCGCGTCCGAGAAGCTCGACCGCACGTGGAGCTTGACGTCGTGACCGCGCGCCAGCTCGACCGAGCGCAGCTGAAGCACCTTGGCGCCGCCCGCAGCGAGCTCGAGCATCTCCTCGTAGCTGATCGCGTGCAGCTTGCGCGCCTTTGGCACCACCCGCGGATCGGCGGTCTGCACGCCGTCCACGTCGGTGTAGATCTCGCAGGCCTCGGCGCCGAGCGCGGCCGCGAGCGCGACGGCCGTCGTGTCCGAGCCGCCGCGGCCGAGCGTCGTGATGTCGTAGTCGGTCGAGACGCCCTGGAAGCCGGCGACGAGCACAATCTTCTCCGCGTCCAGCGCCTCGTGGATGCGGCGCGCGCGGATGTCCACGATCATCGCCTTGCCGTGCGCCGTGTCGGTGACGATGCCGGCCTGGGAGCCGGTCAGCGAGATCGCCTCGTGGCCAAGGTCGTGGATCGCGATCGCGCAGAGCGAGCACGAGATCCGCTCGCCCACCGAGATCAGCATGTCGACCTCGCGCGGCCTGGGGTGAGGAGACATCTCGTGGGCGAGCCGCACCCACTCGTCGGTCATGTCTCCCATCGCCGACAGCACGGCGACGACGCGGTTCCCGGATTCGCGTGCAGCCACGATTCGGCGCGCAACGGCCCGCAGGCGTTCGACTCCCGCGACCGAGGTGCCGCCGAACTTCATGACGACGGTGCCTGCTCGGCCCGGCGTCGCCTTTGCTGCGATCTCTGGTACGGCCTCGTATTCAGGCGTGGCCATGACGGGGATGTTAGGTCACATCTCTCGGCGCCCGACTAGAGCGCGTCCGAGGGTCACTTCGTCGGCATATTCTAGGTCTCCTCCCACCGGGAGACCGCTCGCGAGCCGGGTTACGCGGACCCGCCCGCGCAAGCGGTCTGCGAGGTACGCGGCGGTGGCCTCGCCTGTCATGTTCGGATTGGTAGCGAGCACGACCTCCTGGATCCCATTGCGTTCCACGCGCAACATCAACTCGCCGATCCGCAGGTGCTCCGGCTCGACGCCGTCGATGGGCGACAGGGAGCCCCCGAGCACGTGGTACAGGCCCCGGTACTCGTGTGTTCGCTCAACCGAGATGAGGTCAGCCGGCTGTTCCACGACGCAGACCACCGCTCGGTCGCGCCTCGTGTCCCGGCAGATCTCGCAGACGTCCTCCTCCGTGAGGTTCCCGCACTCCGAGCAGAAGCGGACGCGCTCCTTGACCTCGGCGATGGCGGCCGCGAGGGCCACCGCCTCGTCCTTTGGAACGCGTAGGAGGTGAAAGGCGAGCCGCTGGGCGGTCCGCGTCCCCACACCGGGCAAGCGCGTCAACTGTGAGACGAGGTTCTCGACGGCAGGCGAAAACACCTGCTCAGGTTAATCGTCGGCTGCGGACGTCCCGGACTCGCGGGCGAGGTCGCCCCCGTGGCGTGGGCCTAGGGGCGGGCAATCGAGAGGCCGAGCCCTGATCCGAAGCCTCGTAGCCGAAAGTGGCTCAAGAGCTCGGCGCGGACTAGAAAGTCACATTCCCGGTAGGCCCAGGTTGCCCAGATCGCCTAGACCGGCGGCGCCGCCGAGCTTCGACTCCGCGAGCGCCTGAGCCGAGCGAAGAGCCTCGTTCACGGCGGCGAGGATCATGTCGGCGAGGATCTCCGGATCCTCGGGATCGATCGCCTCGGGCGAGATCTTGATCTCAGCGATCTCGCCGGCTCCGGTCGCTGTGACGACGACCATTCCGCCTCCGGCCGAGGCCTCGACCCGCTCCTTGGCGAGCTCTTCCTGGGCGGCCGCCATCTGCGTCTGCATCTGTTGAACCTGTTCGAGCATCTTGTTCATGTCGAAGCTCACTGTCTGTCCTCCACTTCGTGGGCGTCGAAGGTCTCTTTCATCAACTCGAAGATCTCGTCCTCTCCGGCCGGCCTATCGTCCGGCTCCGCAGCTGTATCGCCACCGTTCTCGCCGACCGCGAACTCGAGAGCCAGCTTCCGCCCGGTGACCTCGTAGAGGGCCTCCACGAGGAGCGTCGCATTCTTCTGCTCTTCCGCGAGCTGACGGTGAAAAGAGGCAGCGGCCGGAAATTCGAGGGTCAGCGTATCGCCGGCGAGCTGCGACGGATGCGCTTCGCGCAGCATCGACGCAGTCGGGATCGAACGCTGCTCCACGGCCGGCAGGATCGCGCGCTGCCAGGCGTCCTGGAGTTGCTCGAGCTCGAGCGGCGCCCGGTCGGGAGGTGGCGGCGGGCTGGGGACAGGCGGCTTCTCTTCGGCGGTCGGCTGATCCGGCTCTCGAATCGGCCCTAACGCGGGCCCTCCGGCCAAGCGCTGCTCGAGCTGCTCGAGCCGAAACGCGACCGATTCGCGCTCGAGATCCGCCGCCGGCCGCGTCACCTTCACGAGCGCCAGCTCCAGCGGCAGCCGTGGATCCCCGCCCTGCCGCATGTCGTCGACCGCGACCGCGAGGAGATCGAGGAGGCGGAGCACAGTGGGCTCGGGAAGCTGGTTCGCCTGCGCGCGAAGCCGCTCCCGAGTCTCTTCGGTGACCGGAAGTGAGTCGGGCACTTCGCCCATGTGGTGGACGAGCAGCAGGTGCCGCAGATGCTCGAGCAGCTCGGTCACGAACCGCCCTAGATCCTGGCCCTGCTCGGCGAGCTCCTCGATGAAGGTCAGGGCACCGGCCGTGTCCCGGTCGACGACGAAGTCGCAAAGCCGGAAGAGCGCCTCCTCCTCGACGGCTCCGAGCAATTGCATGACAGCCTGAACCGTGACCTTGCCCTCGGTCGCCGTGGAGAGCTGGTCGAGCGTCGAGACGGCGTCGCGGAAGCTGCCGCGGGCCGAGCGCGCCATGAGGGCCAGCGCGGCCTCGGGCGCCTCGATGTCTTCGCCCTCGGCGATCCGCTTCAGCAGCCGGACGAGCTCCGTCAGCCGCGGCCGCGAGAACACAAAGGTCTGGCAGCGCGACCGGACGGTCGGGAGCATCTTCGCCAGGTCTGTCGTGCAGAAGACGAAGACGAGATGGGGCGGAGGCTCCTCGATCAGCTTGAGGAGCGCGTTGAAGGCAGCGTCCGTGAGCTGATGCGCCTCGTCGAGGATGTAGACCTTGTAGCGGCCTTCGACCGGCTGCAGGACGACTCGCTCGCGGATCTCACGAATGTCGTCGATCCCACGCTGCGAGGCGGCGTCCATCTCGACGACGTCGAGTGACGTCCCCGCCGTGATCGCCGCGCAAGCGTGACAGGTCCCGTCGGGGTCGGGGGTCGGCCCCTGAGCGCAGTTCAGAGCCTTGGCCAGGATGCGAGCCAGGGAGGTCTTGCCAGTCCCGCGAGGCCCGGCAAACAAATAAGCCTGCCGCACTTGTCCCGCAGAGATCGCGTTGCGCAGGGTCCGGACGACGGGCTCCTGCCCGACGACGTCGTCAAAGCCCTGAGGGCGGTACCTCCGGTAAAGCGCAGCCACCGAAGTGATTCAACCATCCACACGAGGGTCAGGGGTGTCGGCCCCCACGGTCGCGTGATCTAAGTCGCGGAAAGTCGTAAGACTTTCCGCGAGCCCCGGGCCCGTGGCCTGGGACCACACGATGGGCGCGGCTGGGATCGAACCAGCGACCTCCCGCGTGTGAGGTCGGCGGATGGTCTTGCGGCTGACTTCGCCTAGTTGCGAATCGCCGTAACCACGCGGGGTTTCGTGGTCGGGTCTTGCGGCTGGTTTCGGCTAGCCGTTTCCAACAGGTTTCCAAACCCAGCCGAGAGCGCGCTGCGAGCGGCGTCCGCGTTCCGCACCCGGTCGAACTCGCTCGCGTAGACACGGAGCGTCGTCGCCGGATTCGCGTGCCCGAGCTGCCGGGAGACGAAGACGACGTCGAGCCCCTGCGCGATCAGCAGGCTCGCGAAGGTATGGCGCAGGTCGTGCATGGTCGGATCGCGCTTGCCAGCCTCGAGCTTCGC
>JACCXX010000152.1 GCA_013696805.1 Actinomycetota bacterium | reverse complement strand
CGCCGGGGACGCGAAGCTCGCTGCCGGTGGCGAGCACGGCGGACCGCGGGCGGCGCGCGCACGACACCCGGGCGATGCCTGCAGCCGCGAGCGCGCCCACCTGCGCCGGGCCAAGCACCGTGCCGGCAGTGACAACGACCTCGTGACGCCGAAGATCGCCACCCACAGGGCGCACGTTTGCCCCAGAAGAAACCTGCTCAGAGATTTCGATTGTGTTGTCATGTTGGACAACATACTCGATGGGGATGACGGCATCGGCTCCGTTCGGAAGGGCACCCCCCGTGCCGATGCCCATGGCCTCGCCCGCCTCCAGCGGCCGGGGCGCAGGCGAGCCGGCCGCGACATGGAAGACGACCGGGAACGAACCGGGTGTGTCCTCGGCCCGCACCGCGAACCCGTCCATCGCGGAGCTGTCGAACGGTGGCAGGTTCACCGCAGCCGTCACGTGCTCCGCGGCGACGCGGCCGTAGGCCTCGGCAATCGCCACCGGCTCGGCCGGCAACGGGCTCACGTGCTCCGAAACGAGCCGCTGCGCCTCCTCGAAACTGATCAGATCCGGCACGGTGCCGGAATAATCCCCTGCCATGATCTCCGTCGTCGTCCCAGTGCACGATGAAGAGCGCAGCGTGGCCCTCCTCTACGACGAGGTGCAGGCTGCGCTCGATCCGCTGGACGAGCCCTGGGAGGCGGTGTTCGTCGATGACGGATCGACCGACGGGACGTTTGCTGCCCTGACGCGGCTTCACGCCCACACGGACAACACTCGCGTCGTCCGCCTGCGGCGGAACTTCGGCAAGGCCGCCGCGCTCGCCGCCGGGTTCGCCCAGGCTCAGGGCGAAACCGTGGTCACGATCGACGGAGACCTCCAGGATGACCCTGCGGAGATCCCGCGCCTGTTGGCGAAGCTCGACGAGGGGTTCGATCTCGTCTCCGGTTGGAAGGCAAAGCGACGCGATCCGCTGCGGCGCCGAATCCTGTCCCGGATCTTCAACTCCGTCACCGGCCGCGTCTCGGGCCTCAGGCTGCACGACATGAACTGCGGACTGAAGGCCTACCGGGCCGAGGTCGTCCGCGGCCTGCGCATCTACGGGGAGCTGCACCGCTTCCTGCCTGTGCTCGCTCATTACCGCGGATACCGGGTCACAGAGTTGCCCGTCAACCATCGACCTCGACCGCACGGCCGCTCGCGCTACGGGCTCGAGCGCTACGTTCGCGGGTTCCTGGACCTGCTCACTGTCTCGTTCATGGGCCGCTACCGCCACCGCCCGCTGCACCTATTCGGCAGCCTCGGGCTCGTGCTCGGCTTCTTCGGCACTGCGCTTCTCGCCTACCTCAGCGTGCTGAAGGCGATGGGCGACGCAATCGGGCACCGCCCGCTGCTCACGTTGGGGGTGCTTCTCGTCGTCGTCGGGCTTCAATTCTTCTCGCTCGGCCTGATCAGCGAGCTGATCACGAGCCACAACGAGGAGCGGGCGACCGAGCGCGAGCATGAGCGCGAGCACGTCGACGAAGTCCTCTCGTAGGCGTGCGCGTCCTCTACTTCGGGACGTACGAGCGCGACTACCCGCGCAACGCCCAGGTCATGTCGGCCCTGCGCGGAGCCGGGGTCGAGGTCATCGAGCGTCACGCGCCGGTCTGGGAGAAGAGCCGGCACAACTGGGGCGCGCGCACGGGCGCCGGCCTACGGCTGATGCTCGCCGAGGCGCGACTCTGGTGGCCGCCCAAAGACGAATACGACCTCGTGATGGTCGGATACCCCGGGCACTTCGACATGCCGCGGGCGCGCAGGGCCGCCGGTGACCGGCCGCTCGTCTTCAATCCGCTCGTCTCTTTGCACGACACAATGGTCGGCGACCGCGAGCGCTATTCGTCGCGCTCATTCAGCGGGCGGGTGCTGGCTGCGGTCGACAGGAAAGCTCTACGCCTGGCAGATCTGGTCATCGCGGACACGCGGGCCAACGGAGATTTCCTGGCCGAGGTCGGGGAGATCCCACGCTCGAAGGTCGAGGTCTGCTTCGTCGGCGCCGAGGACCGCCTATTCCACGCAGGTTGGCGGCCCGACGAGCCGTTCCGCGTGCTGTTCGTCGGCAAGCTCATTCCGCTACACGGGGTGGAGACGATCATCGCAGCGGCACGCCTCGCGCCCGAGATCCCGTTCCGGATCGTCGGCAGCGGGCAGCTCCAGCATCTGCTCGACAAGCGGCCCGACAACGTCGAGTGGGTGCCCTGGGTCAACTACGAGGAACTCCCACGCGAGCTTTGGGGCGCGGGGGTTGCGCTTGGCATCTTCGGAACATCCGACAAGGCCCGGCGCGTGATTCCGAACAAGGCCTACCAGGCGCTCGCGACCGGCGTGCCCCTGGTCACCGGCGACACGCCCGCCGCGCGTGAGCTTCTCGCCGACGAACGGGACTCGTTGCTCGTTCCGCCCGACGATCCAGCCGCTCTGGCCGGGGCGATCCGGCGCGTGGCCGTCGACCGCAACCTCGCGCAGCAGTTGAGCGAGGGGGGTCGCAGGACGTACGTGGAGCAAGCGAGCGAGGAAGTATTGGGCGCGCGCTGGCGCGCGCTGCTCGAGAAGCAGCTGTGAACCGAGCACTGCTGTGGATCGCCATGGGCTCCTACGCGGCGGGCTTCACCGCCCTCTCGACTCTCCGGCACCAATCGTTCAACACGGGCCGGTTCGATCTCGGGAACATGGCGCAGGCCGTCTGGACGACGGCGCACGGACACCCGCTTCGGATGACCGACCTGCAGGGCGCGCAGATTTCGCGACTGGCAGCGCATTTCGACCC
>JACCXX010000135.1 GCA_013696805.1 Actinomycetota bacterium | reverse complement strand
CCACGATCGCGATCCAGTTGAGGTCGACATCTTGCATATGGCACAGCTCCGGAATCGGGTCCGGGCAGGAACTACGCCAGGGCTACACTCCTCGCATGGCCAAGGCGCCTGCGCTCCCGGCCGGATTCGAGCTTCCGCTCGAGCCGCGCCTGCCGCGAGTGGGTTCGGTGGACGCCGTCGCGCTCGAGGAGCGCGCTGCCACTCTCGCGAAGCGGTCGATCAAGCGCGAGTCGAAGATGTTCGCCCTCGACCTGGCGGTGCGGATGATGGATCTGACGACGCTCGAGGGTGCGGACACGCCGGGCAAGGTCTCGGCCCTCGCGTCAAAGGCGATTCGCCCAGATCCGGCCGACCTGACAGTGCCCTCGGTGGCGGCGATCTGCATTTACCCGTCCCTCGTCTCGACCGCCGTCGAGCGTACGCGTGGCACGAGCGTCAAGGTTGCGTCGGTCGCGACTGCGTTCCCCTCGGGGCAGAGCCCCACTCACATCAAGGTCGCCGAGGCGCGAGACGCGATCGAGCTCGGAGCTGACGAGATCGACATGGTCATCGATCGGGGAGCGTTCCTCTCGGGCCGTTACGCCAAGGTGTACGACGAGATCGTCCAGGTCAAGGAGGCGATCGGGGGAACGCATCTGAAGGTGATCCTCGAGACGGGCGAGCTTGGCACGTACGACAACGTTCGGCGCGCCAGCCTGCTGGCGATGGCGGCGGGTGCCGACTTCATCAAGACTTCGACCGGCAAGCTGCCGTCGGCGGCGACTCTCCCGGTGACTCTCTGCATGCTCGAGGCCATTCGCGACGTCCACGAGGAGACGGGCCGGCGCGTCGGCATGAAGCCGGCGGGCGGGATCCGTCAGGCCAAGCAGGCCGTCCAGTACCTCGTTCAGCTCCACGAGACCCTGGGAACGGAGTGGCTGACGCCGGATCTCTATCGCCTCGGCGCCTCGACGCTCCTGAACGACGTGCTGATGCAGATCCGCAAGCAGAAGACGGGGAGCTATCAGAGCCCCGATTACTTCACCATTGACTGATTTGGCACACATCCGCCACCAACGCCCGAGGCTTCCCGGCGTACCCTCGACCCCACCCTCAAGGGTGGGGGGTGGGTGGTGGGAACAGGCGCGCCGCCACCGAGAACCATGGCCGAGCTAGATCGAAAGCAGGATCGCGCGCCCGTCCCGTCCTCCTGGGAGTACGCGCCGGCGCCCGAGGCGCGCGACCTCGTCCAGTTACGCGATCGCTACGGGCTCTTCATCGGCGGCGACTGGCTGGAGCCGAAGGAGACCTACGAGACGATCGACCCGTCGACCGAGGATCCGCTCGCCAAGGTCGGCCAGTCGACTCCCGAGGAGGTCAACCTCGCGGTTGGAGCGGCCCGCGACGCCTTCGAGAACGGCTGGTCGACGATCTCGCCGTCGGAGCGCGCCAAGTACCTCTTCCGGATCGCCCGCATCCTCCAGGAGCGCGCCCGCGAGTTCGCCGTCCTCGAATCGCTGGACGGCGGCAAGCCGATTCGCGAGTCCCGCGACGTGGACCTGCCGCTGGCGGCCGCGCACTTCTTCTATTACGCAGGCTGGGCCGACAAGCTGGAGTACGCCTTCCCGAATCGCAAGCCGCGGCCCCTCGGCGTCGCGGGCCAGATCATCCCGTGGAACTTTCCGCTCCTCATGCTGGCGTGGAAGATCGCCCCCGCGCTCGCGGCGGGAAACACGGTCGTCCTCAAGCCGGCCGAGACGACTCCGCTGTCCGCGCTCCATTTCTGCGACGTGCTCCGGCAGGCTGAGCTTCCGCCCGGGGTCGTCAACATCGTCACGGGCGACGGCCGAGCCGGAGCCGAGCTCGTCAAGCACCCCGGTGTGGACAAGATCGCGTTCACGGGCTCGACCGAGGTCGGCAAGGCGATCCAGCGTGAGCTGGCGGGCACGGACAAGCGCCTCACCCTCGAGCTCGGAGGGAAGGCGGCGAACGTCATCTTCGACGACGCGGCCCTCGATCAAGCCGTCGAGGGCATCGTCAACGGCATCTACTTCAACCAAGGACATGTCTGCTGCGCGGGGTCGCGCCTGCTCGTCCAGGAATCGATCTACGAGCCGGCGATCGAGAAGCTGAAGCGGCGGCTGGGCACTCTCCGAGTCGGCGACCCGCTCGACAAGAACACGGACGTTGGCGCCATCAACTCGCGCCAGCAGCTGGACAGGATCACCGAGCTCGTCGCCTCGGGCGAGGAGGAAGGCGCTGACATCTATCAGCCGCCGTGCCGCCTGCCAGAGAAGGGTTACTGGTTCGTGCCGACGGTCTTCACGAACGTCGCGCAGAGCTACCGCATCGCGCAGGAGGAGATCTTTGGCCCGGTCCTCTCGGTGCTGACCTTCCGCACGCCTGACGAGGCGGTCGAAAAGGCCAACAACACACCGTACGGCCTCGCCGCCGGAGTCTGGACCGAGAAGGGCTCGCGCATTCTCGCCATGGCTCAGAAGCTCCGCGCCGGCGTGATTTGGGCGAACACGTACAACCGCTTCGACCCCGCTTCGCCGTTTGGCGGCTACAAGGAGTCCGGTTTCGGCCGCGAGGGCGGGCGGCACGGCCTCGGGCCCTACGTGGAGCTCGAATGAGTCGGCTCCCGGTCAAGAAGACCTACAAGCTCTACCTGGGTGGCGAGTTCCCGCGCTCCGAGTCCGGGCGTACCTACGAAGCTCAGGGCGCGAACGTCGCCCGCGCCTCGCGGAAGGACGTGCGCGACGCCGTCCGCGCCGCTCGCGGCTCCTTTCCCAGGTGGGCCGGAATGACGGCCTACAACCGCGGTCAGGTGCTGTACCGGATCGCGGAGATGATGGAGGCGCGGAGCTCCGAGTTCGCAGAGCTCTGCTCCGGTGCCAAGGAGGTGAACCAGGCGATCGACCGCTTCGTCTGGTATGCGGGCTGGGCCGACAAGCTGGCCCAGATCCTCGGCTCGTCGAACCCCGTGGCCGGCCCTTACTTCAACTTCACGGTCCCCGAGCCAACCGGGGTCGTCGGCGTCGTCGCGCCTGACGAGCCGCCCCTCGCAGGCCTCGTCTCCCGCGTCGCCCCCGCCATCGTCGGCGGAAACGCGACTGTCGTGCTGGCCTCGGAAACCTCGCCTCTGGCGGCGGTCGAGCTCGGGGAGGTGCTGGCGACCTCGGACGTTCCCGGAGGCGTCGTCAACCTCCTCACGGGCCATCGTGAGGAGCTGGCGCCGATCCTCGCCGGGCACATGGACGTCAACGCGATCGACGTGGGAGGAGCCGACGGTCAGCTCGAGGAGCTCGAGCGCCTCGCCGCCGACAATGTGAAGCGGGTCGTGCGCGGCCGTCCCGATGTCGAGAGCCCGTGGGAGATCGCCTCCTTCCTCGAGCTCAAGACCGTCTGGCACCCAATCGGCCTCTAAGAGCTCTGCCTCCGACCTTTCCGGGCGCCGTTAGCATGGGCCGCCGATGACGGGACAGCGCCGCCTGAGTCAGGCCATCTCCGAAGGGGACGGCATTTCGCTAATCGCGCCGATCGACGATCTCGATTCGGCCCGCGCTGCCGAGGCGGACGGGGCAGAGAGTCTCCTTGTGACGGCCGAGGTGGAGGGGGTCCGCGGCGCCACCGGGCTGCCCATCATCTGGCGGTCCGGGGAAGGAGCTCGAGCGACCCAGGCAGACGCTTGCGTCATCGATGCCGCAGACCTCGACGACGACGAAGGCGGCGAATTGGAGCGTCGCTACGCCGAGCTTGGAGAACGAGGCCTGGAATGCGTCGTCAACGTCACCGATGAGGACGAGCTCGAGGCCGCGCTCGAACGGCTCGATCCGGAGATCTTTCTGCTCTCGCCGGGCAAGGACCGTGAAGGCGAAGAGGCGCTCGAGCGGGTGCTGGATCTTCTCGAGGACGTGCCGGCCGGAAAGCTTGCGATCGCGGACCTCTCCGTGACGACTCGGGATGAGATCGCCGAGCTCGAACGTGCCGGGGTGGACGCCGTCATCCTCGGCACCCGCGACCTAGCGGGGCTCGTCAATGCGGCGCCTCCGGAGGTCTGACCTCGCCGAGAGCCGGTGGGGCGGCCCCTGGCTCACGCTTGTCACCTTGCTCCTTGGTGCGACCGCGTTGCGCCTGGTCGGCGTCCGCTACGGCCTGCCGTTCACGCTCCTGAACCCCGACGAGCGGAACATCGTGCCGCGCGCCTGGACGATGACGCACGGCGGCGGCGCCGATCCAGGTTGGTTCGACTATCCGACGCTCGTCTTGTACGTCCTCGCTCCGTTCCAGGCTTGGCACGACGAGCCGTCGTACCTCACCGCTCGTGTCGTCGTGATTGCGCTCGGAGCGGCGGGAATCGCGGCTGCCTGGTGGCTCGGGTGGAAGGCCTACGGGACGCTCGCCGGCTTCGTCGCTGCCGCCACGACTGCGGTCGCTACGACTCACGTCGCGTACTCACGCATGGCCGTCACCGACGTGCCACTGACCCTCGGGGTCACGGTCGCGCTCGCGTTGATGGTCGTGGGCCGCATCGAGCTGGCCGGCATCGCCGTCGGGCTCGCCGCAAGCGCGAAGTATCCCAGCTTGATCCTCCTCGCCCCGCTCGTCGCTCTCGCGTGGGGAAGATGGCGCCGCCTCGCGATCGCAGCGGCGCTCGCGTTCCTTGCCTTCGCAGCGACTAGCCCTTATGTGATCCTCCGGTTCGGAGAAGCGGCGAGCGACGCGGCTCGCGTGCAGCGTTCGGCTCGCGACGGCTGGCTCGGCTTCGAAAACGACCAGGCGGCGCCGATTACGTTCGTCGAGCGCCTCTGGGACAACCTTGGACCCGTGCTCGTCGTCGCTGCGATCGGCCTGGTTCTGGCGCTCGTCCGTCGCACCCGCGCAGATCTCGTCCTCGGCGTGTTCTGCCTCGCCTACTTCGCGCAGCTGATGACCATCGACGCGCACTTCGACCGCTACGTGCTCCCGCTGATCCCGGTTCTCGGCGCGCTCGCCGGCCGGCTGTACTCCGTCGCGCCCGTGACGATCCTCCTGCTCGTCGTGCCGCTGACGTGGTCGCTTCGGGAGACGCGCGACCTGACGAAGACCGACGCGCGCATTGCGGCGCACCGCTGGATCGTCGAGAACGTTCCGAGGGGCGCACGGATCGCGGTCGACCCGTCGACGCCCGATCTGGCCGGCTATCGCGTCACTCACCTCCTCTTGCCCCGGCCGGGCCAGCCCTTCGACCCCAATCGAGACGTCGACCACCTGCGCGCCACGAACATCCGCTTCCTGGTCCTGACCGGCGCCGTCGAGGACCGCGTGCTCGCCGCGCGCGCCCACTACCCACGCGAGACGGATTTCGTGCAGGAGGCCCGCCGCGAGGGCAAACGGGTCTTCCAGGTTCGACCGGACGGCCGGTTCGGCGGTCACTGGGTCGAGGTTTTCCGGCTATAAAGGCCTCATGACCGGGTTGAGGGTCGCCGTGCTCGTGGCGCTTGCGCTAACCGTTCCGGCGGGTCTGACGGCCTGCGCCGACGACGAACCGACGCCGGCCGCGAAGGCCTCCCCGGCGCCCCGTGCTTGCCCTACGTCGTGGAAGCCGGGATGGCAGCAACTCGCGAACCGCGTCAAGGCGCCGGTTTACTGCCCGACGTGGATGCCGAGCCCGCTTGACGGGGACATGAAGGGACCGACCAAGAACGGCGTGTCTGTCAAGTCCGATCGCAGCTGGCTTGCCAGTTTCCTGTGGCATGAGCCGCCGTCGCAGGACGTCCACGTCAACTTCCGCGCCTATCCGGGCCGGGCCGTGATCCCGCGCTGTGAGGACACCCAGGTGGTTGCGGGGAAGGTGCGCCACCGTCCCATTCCTTGCTTCAGCGATGCGCAGCCCCAGCGCCGAGTAGGGCGTTTCATGATCACTCCGTACACCGTCAACCAGGGTGTCGACCAGTGGCATGTCCTGTACCTCTGGCGGGAGCGCGGGTCGATTTACACAGTCAGCCAGCACGTCGCCAAGCCGACTACGTACCGCCAGGTGGTCGCAAACCTCGATCGTCTCCTGCGCGGGCTCCGCCGCGTCGAGCCAAAGGCCTGACATGCGCCTGACGCGGCGCGAGCTGCTGCTCGGGGGCACCGCGGCGGCGGCGCTCGGAGCCGCGGGGGTTTACGAGCTCGTCGACCGCGTGACCGAAGCGCCGATCCGCCACTTCGGCGAGGGCCGCGCGCCGGAGCAGCACTTGCTCGACGGCCTGCGAATCGCCGACGACGACGGGGTCGAGATCGTGGTGCCGACACTTCATCACCAGATGGTTACAGCCACCGTCGCCTCGCGCCCGGGGCTCGAGGAGCAGGCTTCCCTCGAGCAAGTCCTGCGGCACCTCGAGAACAAGCATCCGGGAACACCCGATGGCCTCGCGGTGACCGTGGCCTGGGGGCTTCCGTACTTCCGCGGGCACGTCAGCGGCGCGGCGGAGCGCCACCTCCCGGTCGACCGCCGCGCCTCCGCCTCGGGCAAGCCGCGCCGCGCCCTCCTGGACGCAATTCGCTTCCCGAGCGATCCCGACGACACCCTGCTCGAGGAGAACGATCTCGCCTTTCTGCTGCGGAGCGACAACCTGGATCACATTCAGGAGGGCGCGAAGACGATCTTGGACGCGATGGACGGTGTGGTTGAGATGACGAGCATTCGCAAGGGTTTCGCCGGCGGCGGCTTCGACGGTGGCCCGGGCCTGCCGAAGCAGTTGGCCACCGCGGCCGGCGTGCCGGGCGCAGACCTCATCCCGGATGGATCCGAGCTCTTCCTCGGTTTCACGTCCACGCAGAGACACGCGCTCGGACCGCCGCGCATCGTCAACTTCGAGACGCTCGGGCTCGTCGATCTCGGCCCCGACTCCTACTTTCGCGGCGGCACGCACATGCACCTCTCACACATCTTCGAAAACCTGGAGGCCTGGTATCTGAACTTCGACTTCGCCGAGCGCGTGGACACGACGTTCCGACCCCGCCTGCCCGTCGAGCCGGGGACGAAGACGGTTCCCCAGCCACCCGAGAAGGCCGCCTCCCCGGACGACGTGGCGAGCGACTTCCAGCGTTTCGGCGCCATCGGGCACAGCTCGTCCCTGCAGCCGAGCTCCCGCCTGCAGGCCGATGTGATGGGCGCCGACGGGACTCTGTATCGCAAGGGCACCGCCGTGCCGCAGCGCGCTGACTTCAACACGCTCGACAACCCGTTCTTTTGGAGCGGGGACCCAAAGCGCGATGGGATGGCAGAAGGGCCGGCCGCCGGCCTGCACTTCGTGGCTTTCAACCCGTCGAGCGACGATTTCCACCGCAACCGGCTCGCAATGGACGGGCTGCTCCCCGACGGGACCAGGATCGGGCTCGCGCCGAGAGCGCGGGGGCAGGGCCTGAACTCGGTGCTGCGGACGACGCATCGCCAGAACTTCCTCGTGCCGCCGAGGAGCCACCGCTCCTTCCCGCTGGTCGAGGTGGCGGCGTAATGGTTCGACCCCGGCTCGAGAGCTCGGCAATCGGAATCAGCGCGGCGGTGTTCCTGTCAGGCGCAGTGCTGCTCGGCCTCGAGCTCGTCGCCAGCCGGGTGCTGGCGCCTTTCTTCGGCAACTCGATCTTCGTCTGGGGTTCCCTGATCGGCGTCGTCCTGGCGGGGCTGGCGGTCGGCTATTGGGTCGGAGGCGTGCTCGCGGACCGCACTCCGGCACCGCAACTGCTGCTCGTCGTCCTGGCGCTGGGCGCTGGGGCGACTCTCCTCATCCCGGTCGTGGACGACCCGCTGCTAGAGGCCGTCGTCGGGTGGGACCCGGGCCCGCGCTGGAACCCGCTGGTCGCGGCTGTGGCCCTCTTCGGCTTGCCCAGCGTGATCCTGGCCACGGCGACGCCGATCGCCGTCCGTCTCAGAGCGCGCTCGCTCACGAGCCTGGGAAAGACAGCCGGCCGCCTGTTCGCGCTCTCCACCGCGGGCAGCATCGCCGGGACCTTCGCCACGGCGTTCTTCCTGATCCCCGAGGTGGGCACGAACCAGCTGCTCGGAATGCTGGCGACAGGTCTTTTCGTCGCGGCCGGCCTGGTAGCCCTCGGCGAGCGCATGCTGTTGACGGGGGTGGCTCTCGCCGCGCTCGTCGCCGCCTCGGTTGCGGCGACCTTCGCCCTCGCTCCTGACGAGGGGCGGCGTCTCTCCGGAGCGGCCGCCGAGAACTGGTCCCCGCTCATCCGGCAGCGTGGCGAGCAGCAGGACGTGATCGCCCCGGCCGGGGGCTTCGACCTCGTCTATTCGAAGAACACGCGCTACCACGGCCTGTCCGTGGTGGAGGACGGCGAGTCGAGGCACCTGCGGTTCGACAGCTCGTTCCAAAGCGGCATGTACCTCGCCAACCCGTTTCGCACGAGGTACAAGTACACGGACTACCTGCAGCTCCCGCTCGCCTACAACCCGGGCGCGCGCAAGATCCTTTTCATCGGGCTCGGGGGCGGTTCGCTGCAAAAGCGCATGTGGCGCGATTTCCCTGACGTCGACCAGCAGGTGGTCGAGCTCGACCCGGTGGTGCGCGACGTGGCGTACCGTTACTTCAAGCTGCCGAGGAGCCCTCGAGTGCGCGTGACGGTCGAGGACGGCCGCCGCTTCCTGCAGCAACACGACGAGCGTTGGGACGCGATCGTGATCGACGCGTACTTCTCGGACTCTCTGCCGTTCCATCTGACGACTCTCGAGTTCGTCGAGCTCGCCCGTTCGCGACTAGCGCCCGGAGGCGTGATCGCCGGCAATCTGATCGGCGCGGTCTCCGGCGAAGGGTCGAAGCTCTTCCGGGCGATGTACAAGACCTATCGCGCCGTTTTCCCGACGGTGGTCGTCCACCCGGTTCGCGAGCAGGGCGACGCGGACGGCGCTCTCCGCAATCTGATCGTCGTCGCCGGCGACGGAGCGGCGCCGGGCCAGGACGCCCTTCAGCGGCAGTGGCGCCGGCTCAGGGCCCGCTCGCCGAAGGCGGCCGATCTGACGAAGGCAATCCGTGACCGCCACGAGAGCCTTATCGCGACGAAGGACGTTCCTCTGCTGACGGACGACTTCGCACCAACGGACTCCCTCCTCTTCCTCGACTGATCGAGAGCCACAGCCGAAATGCCGCCGGAGCCGGGCTTAGCCCGGCGGGAGGCCCACAACGGAGAGGGGAACGCTCGAGTTACACCACCGAGCGCCGGCTCCTGAAACCCCACGAAGCGAGCCGCCGCTCGCGAGGAGGGGGCGCACGGGGGAACCAGGGGTTCCCCCGTGCTTCGAGGCGTCAGCCGAAGAATGCCTTGGCTGTCTCGTACCACTCGGGTGGCACGGTCTTCAGCTCCTTCGTCGCCTCGCCGAGCGAGACGTCGACGATCGCGTCGCCGTGGAGGGCGGCCATGCGGCCGAACTTGCCCTCGTGCACCAGGTCTGCGGCCTTGAGCCCATAGCGGGTGGCGAGAATCCGGTCGCGCGGCGTGGGGCTCCCGCCCCGCTGGACGTGTCCGAGGACGGTGACCCGCGTCTCGTAGCCCGTCCGCTCCTCGATGTCGGCGGCCAACGCGTGCCCGACTCCTCCGAGCCGCACGTGCCCGAACTCGTCGGGGCGTAGCTCCTGCGCCACCTGGCGCCGCTCCCCGGACTCGTAGGTGAGCTCGTAGCCCTCGCTGACGACGACGATCGAGAAGTCCTTGCCTCGCTCGTGCCGCCGCTCGAGCTCCGCGCAGGCGCGCTCGACGGTGACCGGCTGCTCCGGGATGAGGATCACGTCGGCGCCCCCGGCGATCCCGCTCATGACCGCGATCCAGCCCGTGTGGCGACCCATGACCTCCACGACCATCACACGGTTGTGGCTCTCGGCGGTCGTATGCAGCCGGTCGATCGCCTGCGTGCAGATGAAGACGGCCGTGTCGAAGCCGAACGTGTAGTCCGTGGCCGAGAGGTCGTTGTCGATCGTCTTCGGCACGCCGACCACAGGGAAGTCGTGCTCGGCGTGCAGGCGTGCTGCGACACCGAGGGTGTCCTCGCCGCCGATCGCGACCAGGGCGTCGAGCCTTTGTTCCTTGAAATTGGCGAGGACCTGGTCGACGCCGCCTTCGATCTTGTAGGGGTTGGTGCGGGAGGTCCCGATGATCGTTCCGCCGCGCGGGAGGATCCCGGAGATCTCGCGCGGGCCGAGCGGCTCGAATTTCGCGTCGACGAGCCCGCGCCAGCCTTCGCGGACGGCGATCACCTCGGATCCGCGGTCCAGCGAGCGCCGTGCGACCGCGCGGATCACGGCGTTCAGGCCGGGGCAATCGCCCCCGCCGGTCAGGATCCCAAGACGCTTTGCCACGCAACGGGAGTCTTGCAAGCCCCAGGAGTGCCGAAGGTGGGACTTGAACCCACACGGGGTTTCCCCCACCGGATTTTGAGTCCGGCGCGTCTGCCAGTTCCGCCACTTCGGCGCGCAACCCATCGTAGAGGGTCCCCTTCGG
>JACCXX010000125.1 GCA_013696805.1 Actinomycetota bacterium | reverse complement strand
CCGCGGTAGCGGACGATGAAGAGCAGAAGGGCGCCTTCGACCAGGACGAAGATCGCGCCGGTGAAGCCGAGAACGAGCCAGTAGGCGTCTCTGATGCGCTCGGCGGACGGCGAGGCGGGCTCGGGCGGCGCGATGCCCCCGTTCCCGGCGAGGGCGCTCTCGCTGAGGGCGAACGCTAGCGCCAGGAGAATCCAGGAGAAGACGAGAAGCTTCCGGTGCACAGGCGAATGCCATTCTACGGAGGTGCCTGCCGAGGGAGCCAAGTGAAGCGGCCACACGAGCAAAGCCCGCGTGGCCTCCATGGGTCGGCGCCGCTAGCGACGGCCTCAGGCCACGTGTCGCGAGTCGCGCTACCGCCCCACGTCGTCGCCCCGGTCGAGGTCTTCGTGAACGGCGTGCGCCAGCGGGAAGGTGCCGACTACCGGCGCGAGGGCCACTCGCTCGTCTTCGATCGGTCTCTCGCCCGGGAGGGACCTCTCGGTTTCTGGCGCTGGTTGTCGATGTTCCTCGGCCTTGTCGGCACGTATCGCCAAAACGACACGGTCGACGTGATCTACGACGTTGGCGGGCGCCGCGCGGTGGCGAGCGGACTGACTATCGAAGCGTCAGAAACTCGTTCGCACCACTGACGCCGGCCAGCCCGGGCTGCGTTCCGCCCGCGACGACGTAGACGCGAGAGGCGGAGGCTACGACTCCGAGGCCGTGGCGCGCGGTCGGCAGATCCGGCAGACGGCGCCAGCGCCTGCTCACCACGTCGTACCCGAAGACGGTGCGTATCGTCCCCCCGAGCTCTTCCCCCCCGGCCGAGACGATCAGCCGCCCGTTGCCTGCCGCACCCGTGCCGCCACGCTTGCCCGGCACCGGCGCGAGCCGCTGCCAGCGGCGCGCACCCGGACGGTAGGCCTCGAACGTGGCCAGGTTCGTATCGAAGCCGAGCTTGCGGCCCGCGACCGCGTACAACTGTCCGTTCAAAGCCGTTACGCCGAGGTGCTCGCGAGGCGTAGGCCCGGGAACCCGCGCCCAGCGACGACGAGCTGGGTCGTACCGGAGGGTTGTCGTGGCGAGCCGGCGACCGTCCGTGCGCACGACGCCTCCGACGACGTAGAGCTTGCCGCTCACGAACGCGGCACCGGCTGCGGCCCGCTTCTCCGGCATAGCGGGAAGCACGGTCCAGCGCCCGTTCGCCAGAACGTGCGCTGCGGCGAGGGGTTGCCCGTCGGCTCCATAACCACCGGCGACATAGAGCCGCCCGCGGTACCCGGCAGCCGCTGGATGGTGCGTCGTAAGGGGCAGGTCCGGCGCGTGGCGCCAGCGGTTCGTGGCGGGCGAATAGGCATCGACTCGCGAGGAGCCCTGGCCGCTAGGGGTGAAACCGCCGACGACGAAGATCTCGCCGCCGGCAAGTGCTGCCCCGACCTCCGAGCGCGGCGCTGGAAGCTGTGCCGCACGCTGCCATTTCGCGGGTGCGGCCCCGAAGGCCGAGGCGACCGCGAGCAGCACGAGCACAAGGGCGAGAAGGCGGCGCATTCCCAGAGATGGTACGAGCCGGGCCCTGCCGTGCGAGCGGCCGGGGGCTACGGTGCCGCACCAGCGCCCGCCGGCCGCTCGCACGGTGACCCGGCTCGACAACTAGATGCCGCGCGCGCGTGTTCCTTGCGGTTTGGTTGCGCGGAACTTCGACCGTTCCCTCTCCATTGTGGGCTCCCGCCGGGCCTTGGCCCGACTCCGGCGGACGTTTCGCTGTGGCTCTCGGGAGCGCTTTACGCTTCCGGGCGTCGCGCGATGGCTAGATGGCTCCACGAAAACCGCGGTTGGAAATCGACCTTGTCCCAGCGGCCGGCGGCCCACTGGGCGACGCGCATGACCCCGCCGACGACCGGGCGCGCAGGCCCCCGGTGGTAGCGGCGGAGAGCGTAGGAAAGCTCGAGCGAGAACGTCGTCCACGCCCCGGCGAGCGGGTGCACCTCGACGACCTCGAACCCTGCCTCCGCCAGCAAGTGGCGCAAGCCGAAGGGCGAGTAGCGAAAGAAGTCCCGCGGGGCTTCATGGACCGGCCAGATGAAGGGTGCCGTCAGGATCAGGTGCCCGCCCGGCTTCAACAGGCGAAATGCCTCCGCAACCCCGCGCTCGGGCTCCTCGAGGTGCTCGAGCACCGAGGTCAGGAGCAACGTGTCAGCATCCTCGTCTGGCAGCGGCACGTCGTAGGCCCCCGCGATGATGTCGACCGCGTCCGGGTTCCTCTCGCTGGGCACGAAGTCGATTCCGATGTGCTCGTCCACGTGTGCGGCGAACAGTCCTCGCCAGGGCTTCGACCCGCAACCGATGTCGAGCAGCCGCCCACGTGCGTAGCGGCCGGCCGAATATTCCAGCACCTGCTCCATCACGCGGTAGGCGATCCGGTTGTGGACTGCCTCGTTCGGGTGGTTCCAGCGCGTGGGGCCGGTGGCTGAGAAAGTTGGCCTTTCGACGGAGCGGACACGCATAGAGGCCGTAGCGTAGTCGCGAGCAAAACGACACGGAGCGCCCGAAGCGCTCGTGGCGATGCGGACACACTCGCCTGCAGGGACACTCCGAGTTGCTAGGAGAAACAGCAATAGCTCGTTACCCTCAAGGCATGCCGCAAACCCCGACCGAGCTGCTGCACGCCAGCCTCATCGGCGAAGCGCTAGACGATGGCCCCGTCCTCGTCTTCCTCGCCGACGAGGACATGCGTTACCTCGCTGTCAACCGCTACGCATGCGAGGTTCTCGGGTACACGCGCGAGGAGCTCCTCGACCTGCGCGTCCCGGACGTCGCCGTGGCGCCGGAGGCTCCGGATCTCTACGCGCACATGCTCAAGACCGCGACCAATGCGGGCGTGACCTCGATCCGACGCAAGGACGGCGAGCTCCTCAGGATGCGATATTCGGCCAAGGAGACCAAGGCCGCAGCGATGACGTTTTGGGTATCGGTCGGCTTCATCGAGGTGGAGGACTAGCCCGAGGGCTGGCCGCTCTATCCGCAGGGGCGGGGTCGGCGAGCCATAACAACGATTTAACTGCGCGGCAATGACTCGGATCGGCACACTGTTTCCATGACGAAGCTGCAGAAGACCGAAGCGGAGTGGCGCGCCGAGCTGACGCCCGAGCAGTACAAGGTGCTGCGTGAGAAGGGCACAGAGGCGCCGTTCACCGGCGAGTACGACCACGTCTTCGAGCCGGGCACGTACCAGTGCGCCGGATGCGGCGCCGAGCTCTTCGTCGCGGGGACGAAGTACGACTCCGGCTGCGGCTGGCCGGCGTTCTATGCACCGGCGAGCGACGAGGCGATCGAGGAGGAGACGGACACGAGTCTTGGCATGGCCCGGACCGAGGTCATGTGTGCGAACTGCGGAGGCCATCTCGGACACGTCTTTCCCGACGGGCCGGATCCGACCGGGCAACGCTACTGCATCAACTCGGCGGCCCTAAAACTGGAGGAGGAGTAAGTGGAGAAGAAAGCCACGTTCGGCGCAGGGTGCTTCTGGGGTGTCGAGGCTGCGTTCCGACAGCTCGACGGCGTCATCGGTACGCGTGTGGGCTACGCAGGCGGAAAGACAGAGAACCCCACGTACGAGGAGGTTTGCTCGCACGGCACCGGCCACGCCGAGGTCGTCGAGGTCACCTACGACGAGGGTCGGCTCTCCTACGACGACCTGCTCGAGGTCTTCTGGGGCAAGCACGATCCGACGCAACTGAACCGCCAGGGGTGGGACGTCGGCGATCAGTACCGGTCGGCGATCTTCTTCCACGACGCCGAGCAGCAGGAGGCCGCTACGCGCTCGAAGGCGCAGGAGCAGACCCGGCACCCGCAGCCGGTGGTGACGCAGATCGAGCCGTCGCAGACGTTCTACGAGGCTGAGGACTACCACCAGCAGTACCTGGAGAAGCGCGGTCGCTCGAGCTGCACGCCGGCTTTGCGCGCAGCGGGCTAGACCACGACCACGAGGCGCCGCGTCAGATGCGCGTCAAGTCCAGGTGCGTCCGATTTGAGGTCGATTTTCCAGTAGAGCTCGGCGTGCTCGGGCTTGACGCTCGGCCGCGCGTCGGCCGGTAGGGCGAAGTCGAAAGCGACGGTCTGGCCGGCCCTGAGCGGGCCGTCGTGGAGCACGTGCTCGTTGCTCGAGGGCACGACGTAGTCGCGCGTCCGCTCGACGAAGCTGATGGTCATCGTGAGCCGGCGAGCCTCGTCGTCACCCTCGACGACGGTGACACGACCGGCTACGCGCTCGCCGCGCCGAAAGCGCTCGCCGTTGAGATCACCGCGAGCTTCACGGGTCGACCCACACCGGACGGTCGAGCTGTGGATCGGAACGAAGCGCGCGGACGGTCCGAGCCGAGACGCGCCAGGCGTACGACACGCAGCTGCCCTCGTACGAGTACGGAGACTCAGGAGGTATCTCGAACATCCCGCTCTGTTCGCCCGAGGTGAGCTCGAGGGCTCTCCACTCCTCATGAGCGTTCTCCTGCCCGGTCTGTCGGACGGTGACGGCGCCCGCCTTGGTCTGGGCGTGGGACTGGAAGTCGTACAGCTCGGTGCACACGAGGCCGACCTCGAGGCGCTCGACGCGCTCGGCGACGGTGATCGTGACAGTGACCTTCTCTCCGCGTCGGGCCTCGTCGCGGTCGACGGAGAGGTTGAGCCCGCGCAGGCGAGCGCGGAGCTTCGGCGGCCGCCGCCCCCGCCAGGCGCTGTAGGCCCAGAGCGCGCAGCCGAGCCCCATCAAGCCGAAGAACGTGCCCCCGACAAGTTCTTCGATCGGATCGAACTTCGATCCCCGACCTCCGGCTGCCGCGAACATCCCAGAGAGGAACATCCCGGTGCCGACAAGGCCGACGAACCATTCGAGGATCGGTCGCCCGGTGCGATTGCGCAGGCTTTGAGGGCCCGGCTCGTGCCCCGGCGGCAGGTGGGGGAAGTTCGTCATCGAGGCGCTGCCCGAGAGCCTATTTCGCACGTCGTGAAGAAACGGGCGCGGTGCGTCCTCCAAACCCATATGACGGCGATCCGGAATGTCTTGGCGGCGAGCATCGTGACGCTCACGGGCCTCGCGTTCCCGGCCACCGCGCAGGGTGGCGCTCTGACCTGGGGAGACTGCGGCGGGAAAGTCGCCGCCCTGCAGCGGTCACTGAACGGGCTCGGCTACGGGGTAGGAGCGGTTGACGGCTGCTTCGGGTTAGCGACGAGCCATGCGGTACGCGCGTTTCAACAGGCTGAACGTCTCCGTTCGACTGGTGTTGCAGGAGAGGCGACCTTCGGGGCTCTTCGGCAAGCGGAGTCGCCCCGGCCTTCGATCGGCGGCCGGGGCACCCACATCGAGGTCGACAGGCGCCGGCAGCTCCTGCTGGTCGTCCACGACGGAGAGCTCGAAGCGGCGTACGCCGTCTCGACCGGTCGCCTGGGCTTCGTGACCCCGAAAGGGACGGTTCCGGGTGACGCGCCTGGAGGTTCGGTCCTGGTCGGTCCCCTACCGCGTCTGGCTGCCCTGGGCCAGTTACTTCAACCACGGTGTCGCCGTGCACGCAGGCGTGATCCCGGGCTATCCGGCGAGCCACGGCTGCATACGAGTGCCGGCGCTCTTCGCCGCCGCGATCTACCGGCGAATGCCCGTCGGGACGGCGGTCATCGTCCTCTGACGACTCTGCATGCGCCATCCTGGCTCCTTGCCGTGGAGGACACCTCAGCTCGACCGAACCTCGAGGAAGACGCTCTGGTCGAACGCGCGCGTTCGAGGAGCTCATCGAGACTTACGACCGGCAGCTGCGCGGCCTGGCCTTCCGCTTGCTCGAAGACCGCGACGGGATGGACGACCTCCTCCAGGACGCATACGTCAAGGCCTTCGCCGCGTTGCGGAGCTTCTCCGGCCGATCCGCGTTCGGCACCTGGCTCTATCGGATCGTCTACAACGCCGGGCTCGACGAGTTGCGCCGGCGCGAGCGACGTCGATGGCTTCTCGTGGGACGAGCTGCCCGAGCAAAGACCATTCTCGACAACGCGGCTACCCGCTGATCACTCGCTCAGGCTCTCGCCAGCTTCCGATCGGCCCTGCCTCGAGGAACAGCTTCAAGCCGTACGCGGCGGCTGTCGCATCCTCTTCGTCGACGAGCTCGCGGGCAGCGACCATGCGGTGCCACGCGAGCGCGCGCGCAATCGTGCCCGTGCGGTAGGCGAGCTCCGCTATCTCCGGGCCACGGCCGAAGGGCTCGAGGTAGGCGTCCCGAAGCCGCTGGAGCTCCGTTCCGCCCGGCTGAAGGTCGAGCTTCCACGCGATCGCCCTGAGGACGACGGTAAGGGAGTGAAACGGATGCGAGACACAGCTGTCGCCCCAGTCGAAGAAGAGGTAGCGACCGTCGCGCACGAACACCTGGCCGTCGTGGAAATCGTCGTGCTGGATCGTTTCCGGGATCCCGTCCTTGGCCAGCGTCAGGCACATCTCTTCCACGCGTGGCACCGCCTCGACAAGGCGACGGTGGTCGTCAGCCCTCAGCCCTTCCGGCCGGGCGTCGAGCAGCTCACCGAAATGCTCCGGTAGGACAGAGAGGCGCTCGTCGGGCACGCCGAGCTCGAGCAACTCGCCGGCGTGCGGCGCAAGGTCGATCTGCAACTGCGCGTAGTCGGGGAGCAGGCGCTGCCAGTGGTGAAGGTCCTCGGTCGTCTCGACGAGCTCTCGGAGGCGCGTGCCGCCGTCCCGCATCAGCATCCAGCCGCGCTCGAGGTCGACGTCGACGAGCTCGGGAACTCGATCTGGCTGCAGCTCCGCGAGCCTTGCGGTCAGCTCCGCCTCGAATCGATGCACCGGCGACACGGCCTTGAAGAAGAGGTCACCTTCCCCCGTCGGGACACGGAGAACGGTCGACCACCATTGCACGTGCGGCTGCTCGATCTCCCCGATGACGCTCGCCCGCTCGCGGATCCAGCTCGTGGCCTGCTCGAGCCAGTCGGGGCGGGTCCAGAGAAGGTCAGCCATTGCGCGACGCGGCGCGCCGGTAGCGCTCGGCGGAGCGGCGCACGACCTCGTTGCCCTCTTGCGGGACGATCCGGTCCCACCAGGCGCCGACGATCCGCTCGAAGCGCCACGGCTCGAGTACGGCCGCGATCCGCTCGACCTCTGTTGCCGGAAGCGGGACCAGGTTCGGGTAGCTCCACATGAAGCCGACATAACGGCGATCCGGGATCACCTGGACGATGTCGCCCGACAGGAGCACGCCTTCGCGGTGGAGCACGGTGCCGCCGGCGAAGTGACCGCCCAGCCGAATGAGTGTCGCCCCTCCGAAGAGCTCCCTCGTCTCGCCCGACCAGAGCTCGATCGACGGGTCGGGTCGCATGATCCACTCACGGTCGTCCTCATGGAGCAGAACCGGGACATCACCGAGAGCTCGCGACCACTCGATCAGCCCGGAGTAGTAGTGCGGGTGCGAGATCGCGATCGCGCGCACCTCGCCACGTACTCGGACCGCCTCGAGTGCCGCCTCGTCGACCAGCGGGATCATGTCCCAGAGGACGTTGCCCTCACCGGTTTCGAGGAGCAGCATGCGCTGCCCGATCGCGAACGACGGCTCGATTCCGATGCCGAGCATCCCCGCGTCCTCGCGAAGCTCTGAGCGGTGATCCCGAGCGAGCTCCTCCATCGTCGTCCAGCGCTGGCCGCCGTGACCAACGTACTGGCGCTCGTCGACGCAGACGGGGCAGCGCTCTGGCGGATCGGCGCTCTGCGCGAACTGGGTGGCGCAGGTGCAGCAGACGAAGTTCAGGCCACCACCTCCGTGGATTGAAGATCGACGTTTAAGGGCATGATGCTGTCTGTGGGGTCGAGGGGAGCTCTAGTAGCGGCGATGAGCCGCCTGGCGGCGCTGACCGCGTCGCGCGCGGGGGGCGCGCCGCGCACCGATCCGCGGCCGCCGGTCCTGCCGATTGACGATCGTGATCGGATCAGCCGATGATCCGGAGACTGGTCTTCATGCTCGTCCTCGCCGGCCTCGTCGTACCCCTGGCCGCGGCCGACCCCCCTCCGTGGGATTGGACGATTCCGAACGGGATCACGCTGGAGGCGACCGGACCAGAAGGGCGCGTGGTGACCTTCGAGGTGAGTGCGCGCTGGAACGGCAACGACGCGACGGTCACGTGTACGCCGTCGTCAGGGTCGACGTTTCCGATCGCGCGGACGACCGTCTCTTGCGTTGCGACGTACCAGGCCGAAAGCGACCAAAAAAACTTCGACGTCAGGATCCGTGACACGACGCCGCCGGAGGTGACGGTTCCGGCCGACATGAGCGTCGAGACGGTCGACCCGAACGGCGCTGTCGTGACATTTGCCGCGTTGGCCCATGACCTCGTGGACGGCGATCGACCGGTCGTTTGCACCCCGCCCTCAGGCAGCCTCTTTCCGGTCGGGACGACAGGAGTTACGTGCACGGCAAGCGATACGCGCGAGAACGTCGGCTCCGCGACGTTCAACGTGACTGTCATCCTCACCGGACCGCCTCCGCCACCACCGCCGCCGCCGCCTCCGCCACCCCCTGCACCAC
>JACCXX010000117.1 GCA_013696805.1 Actinomycetota bacterium | reverse complement strand
ACGCCATCCGCTAACGATCTGGCACATCACGTAAGCGGTGGACTCAGCCCAGGCGTGCTTACGATCCGCAAGTTGGACGACATCGCGCACTTGCTCGACTCAGTCGAACGAATCTGGAAAGTACCTGCAAATACCGGCCCTTTACCTCAGCTCTTTGTTCGACTCCATGTCGAACAGCATCGCGAAGAGCGTGAACAGCAGGCCCATCATCAGCATCAGGGCCACCAGGACGACCGTGGCCACCGTCAGCTCGTTCCCGAGGAACCGGAGCACCGTGACCGTGACGCCGAGCACGAGACCGATCAGCGAAAAGAGCAGCCCGAAGACGTAGAAGAAGACGAGTGGATGGAAGTCGCGGATCACATACTTCTCGCGCATCCGCCAGAAGAACGCCTTCGTCAGGAGCCACGAGATCGCAGGCACCACCTTGCGCAGCCGGATCCCAGAGCTCTCCCCGACGCCGTACACCGGACGTGACGGCACATCGCGCACCCGCGCGTTGACGACGTTCAAGTGCACGAGCATGTCGTTCGGAAAGCCGTAGCGCTTGTAGATCCGATCGAGGTCGAGGAGCTCGAGCGTGTGGCGTGAGACCGCCGTGTAGCCCGACTGCGAGTCGGCGACGTGCCAGTAGCCCGAGGCGATCTTCGTCAGCAGCGAGAGCACCGCGTTCCCGAGGTAGCGCGTGCGTGGGATCAGCTCCCAGGCCCGGCCGGTGAAGAGCCGGTTGGCCTTCGCATAGTCGACCTCGCCGCGGGCAACCGGGGTTGCGATCGCCTCCAGATCGGCCGGGTCCATCTGGTTGTCGCCTGCCATGACCGCCGTGACGTCCATGCCCTCGGCGAGTGAACGCTTGTAGCCGGTCAGGATCGCGGCGCCCACGCCCTGGTTCTTTTCGTGCGCGATGACCTCGATGCGATCGCCGGCTTCACGCGCTCGCGCGGCTGTGCCGTCCTTCGACGCGTCGTCGACGACGTAGATGCGGTCGACGAAGACCGGGATCCCGGCCAGCGTCGTCCCGATCAGCTTCTCTTCCTCGTACGCCGGGACGACCACGGCGACGCTCTTGCCCTCGAGCACGCTACGCGTCCGAGGATGAGCGACGCGTGACCGGCTCCCAGAGCAGCGCCGCGAAGAGCCCCAGTAGGAGCCCGAGGAAGCCCGCGATCGCGACCGTGTTCCGCGTCGAGCGCGCGGTTGTCTTCACTGCGACCGCGCGGTCGAGGCTTCGCGGGAGCTCGACCTCCTCGGCCAGCGAGAGCAGTTGCAGCGTCTCGGTGCGGTCTTGCTCGATCGTTCCGCGACGCTGCTCTGCGAGTTGCAGGGTGTTCACCGCTACGAGTCGTTCCACCCCCGAGAGGCCCGCGCGGCCGAGCTGGGCCTGCGTCTCGCGCACCTGGCCGTCGACGGCCTCGAGCTGCTTGTTGAGCGAGCTGAGCTGCCGCCTGAACCCGTCGATCTTCCCGCGCGCATACCCGCCGACGCGCTGCACCACGCGGTCGGCGAGGGCCCGTGCTGCCTCCTGCGTCGGCCCCCGCTCGTCGCCCTTGACGGTGATCACGTAGAGCTGGCTCGGGACGAGGCGGCCAAGACCACTGGCCTGCCGCTGGGTCGAGATCCCGGCGCGGAGCTTGCGGGGCCGCATTCCCGAGGCGCGCGAGACTTCCTGGATCGTCTCCTCCGATCTCACGATGCGTGTGATCGTGCTCTGATTCGTCGAGAGCGCGTTCGTGATCGGCGTGCTGCCGTTCGGCGCGTACGGCGAGCCGGCGTAGACCGTCGCCTGCGCGCGCCAGACCTCCTTGCTCGAGGCCGAGACGAGGTAGCCGAGGGCGACGCCGACGATCAGACCGAGGGCCGGCAGCCACCAGCGCGCGACGAGCGCGTCGAGGTAGCGGCCGAGGTCGACTTCGCGCTCGTCGTCGAGGTTCGGGGCGCCGTTGGCGCGCGACTTGGAAGCTTCTCGCTGGGGCCTCATCAGCGGGCGACTCTACCTTTCGAGCCCGCGAACGAGCACAAACGGCTCCGCGTACTCGCAGCCGACGGTGGCGCCGTGCAACTGGGCGTGCGCCTCGAGCGCGCGGGCATTTCTGGGGTGCGGAACCGGGCGCTCCTCGGTCTTGAAGCATGCGAAGGCCTCGAGCTTGCGCCCGAACGTCGAGCTGATGTCGACGAACCAGTTGGGGACGAACCAGTTCGTGGGTGCAGGAGTCCACTCGGTGCTCGACGTGGGCGCGTAGGTGAAGAGACGGCTCACCGGCTGGCCCGGCGTCGGGCGCGTGGCGACCGCGACTGAGTCGAACAGCGTGCGGTGATCGAGGTTGACGTCGGGATGCGCGGTGTAGACGACCTCGGCCTGCCGCGCGCTGAGGTGCTCCTCGACGATGGCGTTGACGTCGACGTGGGCCAGCGTGTCCAGGCGCATGTCGGGAAGGTCGAGATGGACGTACTCGGCGACGCCGAGCACCCTCGCGGCCGCCTGCGCCTCGTCGTTTTTCTGCGTGCGGGTGTCGTCGTCGCCGGCGTACTGGGTCGAGCTGCCGTCCGTGAGGCAGACCACGGTGACGGTGTCCCCGCGATCGGCGTGGAGGGCGATCGTGCCGCCCATGCCGAGCACTTCGTCGTCGGGGTGCGCTGCGAAGACGAGGACGTTCATCCGAGCCTGTCTCCTACCGCGATCTGCTGTCCCGGCTCGATCTCCTCGAGTAGAAGGCCGCCTTCGCCGCACGCGACGACCGCACCTTCGGAGCGCACCTCGACGACCATCCCTGCGGGATCGCCGGGGTCGACCTCAATCGGCCTAGCACGCCAGACGACCAGCTTCTCTTCGCCGAGGTACGTGAACGCGCCTGGGTACGGACGGGTCTGCGCGCGGACCCAGTCGTGGAGGTACGAGGCGCGCGTCTCCCAGTCGATGATGCCGTCTGCAGGCGTGCGCTTCGGCCACGCACTGGCGCGCTTCGCATCCTGCGGGAGGCGAGGCGCGGTGCCATCGGCGATCTGCGGCACGTGCTCGCGGATCAGCTCCACGTGAGCGCGGAGCAGCTTGTCGTACAGCGTCGTCGCCGTCTCGTCGGGCTCGACCGCGACTTCGCGCCGGCCGATGATCGGGCCCGAGTCGGCGGTCGGATCGACGATCTCGAAGAGAGTGACGCCGGTCCGGGCGAGCCCCGTGAGGATCGTCCAGGGGATCGCGGCGCGGCCGCGATGGCGCGGTAGCAGGGTCGGATGCATCCCAAACGCGCCCTGAGGGGCGACTGCGAACAGCTCCCCGCGGACGAGTTGCGACCAGCCGACGACGAAGATCGCGTCCGGCGCTACCTCGCGGACGGAGGCGATCGTCTCGGGCGTGTTCACGTCCTCGGTCTCGATCACCGGCACGCCGAGGTCGTCGAACGAGCACTGGCCGGAGCGGTTCGTGTCGATCGGCCCGGGCAGGGTGACGACTGCGGCCACTTCCGCGCCGGCTTCGACGCACGCCTCGAGGCAGCGGCGCCCGATCACGTCGAAGCTGACCCAGAGGGTGACCACTAGGCCTCGGCAACGGGTAGGTCTTCGCGGAGGGGCTCGAGCGGGCCCTCGTCAGACGTGGTCAGGCACACCTCCGACCAGAACCGCGTCATCACGACTCCGGGGCGAAACTCACCGACGCGTGGCTCTGGACGCTCCCCGTTCGCGAGGGCGATCGCGTATTCGGGATAACGGCTCCCGGCCGCCGTCGGCAACGGGAAGGCGCCGCCGAAGCGCGGGTTGACGTCGGTGATCTGCAGGGATCCATCGGGCTCGCGGAAGCACTGGATCGTGCCGGGCCCCTTGAGCGGCAGAGCCTCGGCGACGCGGCGGCCGAGCTCGATCAGTTCGGCGTCGTAGACGGTCATGCCCTTGATCGATTCGCCGCCCTTCGACTCGATCATCGTGCGTGGGATCGCGTTCAGGCAGCGGCCGTCGAGATCGCAGAAGGCGTCAATCGAGAACTCCTCGCCCGTGCAGCAGGTTTGCACCATCGAGTCGACCGGCGTCGTGCTGAGGAAGAAGTCGAGCTCCTCACGGTCGTGCGCGCGGTAGATGTTGCGGCTGCCGAAGCCGACGCGGGCCTTGACGAGCACCGGAAAGCGCAGCTCGTCCGGAAGCTCGCCGGGAAGCCAGGTCGGCGGCGAGTCGATGCCCTGCTCCTCGAAGGCGAGGTGCGCGAGGTACTTGTCCGCGGTCGTCTGGACGACATCGTCGTCCGGCAGGAGGACCGGCGCCCCGAGTCCGTCGCGGCGGGCGGAGACGACGGCCTGGTCGATGTCAGTCAGCGGGACAACGAGCCGCACGTCGTGCGCCTCGACCAGCTCGCGAAGCGCCGGGATGTAGTCGGGCTGGTCCTTCAGTGGGACGAGGGCCTGGTGATCGCAGTGGTAGAGCGCCGGTGCGTAAGGACTTGCGTCGGCTCCGATCGCACTCGCGCCCGCTTCGCGAAACGCGGTGACCGTGTCGACGCGCATGCCGACGCATGTGAAGAGAACCGCCGTCACGGGCGCAGAGGCTAACTGAGCGGCACTCTCATCCCTCCTAGGAGGTCGGTTTCCAGCCGCCGGTTTCGCCCTTGTACGTCCCACGGAAGAGTGCGAGCGGCGTGCGGAGAAGGATCTTCAGGTCGAGCGACGGAGAGCGGTTCTCGACGTACCAGAGGTCGAGCTCGATCCGCTCGTCCCAGGGCAGCTGCGCTCGGCCGTGGATCTGCGCCCAGCCCGTCAGACCCGGCCGAACCTCCAACCGCCGCCGTTGTCTCGGCGTGTATTGCTCGACCT
>JACCXX010000116.1 GCA_013696805.1 Actinomycetota bacterium | reverse complement strand
CCGAGGCCCAGCTCCCGCGCCTGGACGTTGACGAGCACCTCGTCGCCCTCGGCGACCTCACCGGTCAATCTCGGGTACGCCACGCACGGCGTACCGTCCACCTCGATCCGCGTCAGGCCGTCGAGCTCCTCCAGGACGGCCGAGACGGTGCCCCGCCGAAGGCTAAGCGGCATCGCGGGCGGTGTCGACCAGCGCGAGGGTGACCTCGACCATGCCCTCGAGGTCGGCGACCGAGATCCGCTCGTCGGGCGTGTGGATGTCGGTCATGCCGTTCGCGAGGTTGACGCACGCCCGGCCGCGCTCATTGAAGACGTTGGCGTCGGCCGCGCCGCCGCTCAGTCCGAAACGCGGCTCGTAGCCGGCTGCCTGGAGCGCATCAGAGGCGATCCGGACCGCGAGGTCGTCTCGCCGGAAGCGATACCCCTGGTAGCTCTTCTGCACCTCGGTCTCGACCTCGCACTCGCCGAGACCGCCCGCGAACGTGATCGCGTCGAGCATCTCCTGGATCAGATCCGCCAGCTTCCGCTCGTCATGCGATCGCGCCTCGGCGAGGAACGTGCACCACTCGGGCACGATGTTTCCGGCGGTCCCGCCCTCGATGAGCCCGACGTTCGCCGTCGTCTCTTCGTCCAGTCGACCGAGGCGCAGGTCCGCGATTGCCTTGGCCGCGCCGGCGATGGCCGATCGCCCTTCCTCGGGATACATGCCCGAATGCGCGGCACGACCGTGGAAGCGCACCTGCATCGAATGGGCATACGGCGCCCCGAGGATGACGTCGCCGATCGGCGCGGCCTGGTCGTAGACGTAGCCGACTTTCGCATTGAGCGCGGAGTCGTCGAATGCGGCCGCGCCCATGAGGCCCACCTCCTCCTTGGGCGTGAAGAGGAGCTCGATGCCCGCGTGGGGCCTGCTGTCCGCCAAAATACGGCGCGTCGCCTCGAGCATGGCGGCCACCGCCGCCTTGTTGTCCGCCCCGAGGATGGTCCCTGCCGCGTTACGAACGATGCCTTCCTCGTCGATCACCGGCTCGATCGCGCCCTCCGGCGGCACCGTGTCGAGGTGCGCACAGAGGAAGATCGGCTCGCCGTCGGCAGTCGGCTCCATGCGGCTGAGGAGGTTTCCTGCGTTCGATCCGATCTGCTGCCCGGCATCGTCCTCGTCCACCGAGAGCCCGACGCCGCGGAGATACTCGGTGACGCGATCAGCAACGTTCCGCTCGTCGCCGGGCGGGCTCGGCATGGCAGCCAGCTCTGCGAACAGCTCGACGACGTCCGGCGGCACGACGCCGATCTTAGTGGTGGGTCGAGCTACGCCTCGACGGCCGCCGAGCGGGGGTCGGCCACGCGCTCGTGGGAGCGCTCCAGGGCGGCGCCGACGAAGTCGCGGAAGAGCGGGGCCGGTCTTGTCGGACGCGACTTGAACTCCGGGTGGAACTGGCTCGCCACGAACCATGGATGGTCGGGCAACTCAACGATCTCGACAAGGCGCCCGGCCTGGAACGTGCCCGACACGACGAGCCCCGTCTCGACCAGGCGCGGCCGGAAGTGGTTGTTCACCTCGTACCGATGACGGTGGCGCTCGTGGACGATCGGCTCGTCGTAGGTCTCCCGCACCCGGGTTCCCTCGGCCAGCTCCACGGCTTGCGCTCCGAGGCGCATGGTTCCGCCCAGGTCCTCGATCTCTTTCTGCTCGGGCAGCAGGTCGATCACGGGGTACGGCGTCTCGGGATCCATCTCCGTCGAGTTCGCACCCTCGAGCCCCATCACGTGACGCGCGAATTCGGACACCGCGACGTGCATGCCGAGACAGATCCCGAGGTACGGGATTCCCTGCTCGCGAGCGACACGGCAGGCGAGGATCTTCCCCTCCCAGCCACGCGCCCCGAACCCGCCCGGCACGAGCACTCCGTCGACCTGCTCGAGCTCGGCGCGCGCCTCTTCGAGCGACATGCCTTCAGCGTCGATCCAACGTACGTGCACGCCGCAGCCGTGATGGATGCCCGCGTGCTTCAACGCCTCGTGCACCGAGAGATATGCGTCCTGGAGCTTCACGTACTTGCCGACGAGCGCGATCTGAACCTCGCCCTCGAGGCGGCCGATCCGCTCGGTGAGCTCCGCCCACTCGCCGAGCTCGGCGCGCCCGCCTGCGAGCCCGAGCTTCTGGACGACGAGCTCGTCGAGGCCCTCGGCCTGCAGCTCCTCCGGAACGAGGTAGACGTCAGGCACGTCGCGGTTCACCACGACCGCTCCGGGCTCAATGTCCGCGAAGAGCGCGATCTTGTCCCGTAGGTCGTGGGAGAGCTCGTCCTTCGTCCTGCACACGACGATGTCCGGGTGGATCCCGATGCGCCGCAGCTCGTTCACTGAGTGCTGCGTCGGCTTGGTCTTCAGCTCCCCGGCCGAGTCGACGAACGGGACGTAGGTGACGTGGAGGTAGAGCACGTTCTCGGCGCCTGCCTCGCGGCGAAACTGGCGGATCGCCTCGAGGAACGGCAGCGACTCGATGTCGCCCACGGTGCCGCCGATCTCGCTGATGACGACGTCGGCCGGCTCGGACTCAGCGGCGCGACGGATCCGTTCCTTGATCTCGTTCGTGATGTGCGGGATGACCTGCACGGTCGACCCCAGGTACTCGCCCCGGCGCTCCTTGCGCAGCACCGAATACCAGACCGAGCCCGAAGTGTGGTTCGCGTTGCGCGAGAGGTTCTCGTCGATGAACCGCTCGTAGTGACCGATGTCGAGGTCGGTCTCGGCGCCGTCCTCGGTGACGAAGACCTCACCATGCTGGAACGGGCTCATCGTGCCGGGGTCGACGTTGATGTAGGGGTCGAACTTCTGCACCTGAACGCTCAGCCCCCGTGCCTTGAGCAGGCGGCCGAGGGACGCCGCCGTGATGCCCTTGCCGAGTGACGAGACGACGCCTCCCGTCACGAACACGTATTTCGTCTGGCTCAGGACGCCCTCCGGCCGAGACGGTCGAGCTCGTCAAGAAGCGGCGTGCGCTCGATGAGCTCGCCGAGGGAGCGCCGTTCTCCGAGAGCGGTCAGCGCTGCCAGCGCCCCGATCGCCAGCCAGCGGCTTGATCCCGTGAGTCGACTCACGGAACTCAACCCTAGCATCGCGCCCAGCGCGTTTGACCCAGCGTCTCCCAACATCGTCTGCTCGCGAAGATCGTAGGGAAGGAGGAGGACGGCGGTACCAAGCGGAGCGCGGACGAGGAGAGCGCCGATCAGGTAGGCCTTGATCGCCCGCCCAGGCCGCGTGTCGAGCTGGTTCAAGAAGTTGGCGGCGAGCCCGACGAGGAGCGCGCCGCTCAGCTTCCGGGTCGCGATCAGGCCGACCAGTGGGATGCCGACCAGCTTGAGCATCCCCGTGGTGCGGCCCGACTGCAGATGAGCGCGGAAACCACGCTCCGGGCCCGACCACAGGTCGTCGACCAGGCCGAGCGCCGCGATCGCGGTGACCGCGCCGCCGCCCCTCACTCCAAGCGTCCAGCCGACCAGCGGCAGGCGCAGGCCCCGAAAGTTGAGGCCGAGCGGGCCACACGCCAGGAGCGCATCGAGCAGCTGGCGGCCGCGATGGAGGAAGCCCGCCGGGTCGCGTCCCGTGGCCCGGTGCGTCAGTGCGAGCCCGCGTTCTTCGATCTCGAGGCCGGCCCGGGCGGCGTCGACCGTCATCCGCACCTCGCAGCCGAACCCGGCGGCGAGTGGGAAGCAGCGTCGCCTCCCTTCCGCCGAGAGCGCCCGCTGGCCCGAGAGCGGCTCTCGGGCTTCGAAGCCCGAGAGCGCTTCGATGAGTGCACGGGCGGCTCGTTTGGCGATGCCGAGCCCCCCGCCTTGCTTCTCGCTGAAGACGGCGATCGCCAAATCGGCGCCGGGCTCGAGCAGCGGGCGAAGGTCGCCACGCAGGTCTGCATCACAGAGGAGCAACGTCCCCGCCGGTGCTTCCAACTCGCCAAGCGTGAGCGCCTGACCTTTGCCGAGGCGCGGAAGTCGAACGACGCGCGCACCGGCCCGCTCGGCCTCCTCGGCAGTCCCATCGCGCGAGCCGTCGTCGGCGACGATCACTCGGGCGGACGGAAACGCCTCCTGCAGTGCCGCAACCGTGGTACCGATCGTTCGCTCCTCGTCGCGCGCCGCGACGAGGATGGCGGCGGGCTCAACCACTCTCGGCGAGCTGCTCGAAGGGCGGGAGGACGGCGTCGGCCTCCTTCACGCCGTAGTGGCCCGGCTCGCCCCCGGCGAGCAGGAGCGCGAGGGCGAGCCGGCCCGCGGGCAGGTCGATGTCGTCGACGCTCGAGAGCTCGGCGCGTTCGAACGCCTGGACTGCCGAAGGTTCGTCCGTCGAGGTCTCGACTCCGACTGCCGGGGTTCCCGTGGAGGCAAGGCCCTCGAAGACGCCGGCGAGAAATCGTGCGGTGTCACCCTGTTGCGGGCCGACGTTCCGCGCCACGACGATTCCCTGCAGGCGTGGTCGCGCACGGCCTCGTTGCTCGACGACGAGCTGCGGGGAGAGCGCATCCCAGGCCGGAGCATCCCCGCCGAACACGAACTCCTGGGCGAGCAGCTTGCCCAGCTCTCGGAGTCGACCCGGCCCGCGGTATCCGGCGAGAGCCGGACGGCCGGCGAGCGCGCCGTCAAGACGTTCGGGATCGATCGGGACGTTGAGCGCACGCATCCTCGTCAGGCCGCGCCCACCGGCGTCCTCGAGCGTCGCGCGGACGGCGGACTCCAGCTCTCGGTCTGGGGAGCCCACGAAGAGCAGTCCGACCCGCCGCCCGCGGAGGCGATCCTCAATCAGAAGCGGATATCCGAGCTCGACCACCTCGTCCGTCGCTTCGTCAACCCGCCCGGAATTCGCCTGCCGCTCTCCAATCGCATCCAGTCGGCGTTCGAGAGCTGCGGCCTCACGGCGCAACTGGTTCTTTTCCGCGTCGTCGACCTTCCCGCTCAGGCCCACGCCCACGAGGATCCCGATCAGGAGCGCGACGAACACGGCCGCGAGCGAGGCGACGTGATAGCGGAGGTCGAACATTCAGTGCAGCCCCGCAGCAGTCTGGCAGAGGGCATGCAGCCGAGCGAGCGATTCCTGAGGCGCTAGTCGGAGCCCCTCGAGGAGGAGGCGCCACCAAGGCGCTTCGACGGTCAGGCGCGCACGCGTCTGGCTCTGGTCGCCCTCGATGGCGACAGTGGCGGTGAATCGCTGCTGCACGTCGTGCCACGCGAGGCGGCGATTCGGTTCGACCGCGGTGATCGTGATCAGCCCCTCCTCACCCGGACGGCGAAGCAACCCCGCCTGGCTGCGAACGACCTCCCACCGGGCCCCGAGCTCGAGGCCACGGCGATCGGGGCGAATCGTTCTGTACCCGGGCCACCAGTCGGAGAGGTGGCGCGGCTCTGCGAGCAAGGCCCAGACGTCGCCGGGTGCCGCCACCAGATCCTGTTCGGCCTTCACTCGCATGCCGTTGATTGTCACGACTCCGGCACGAAGGCGTCACCCACGCGTGCGGATTTCCTCGTTACGCTCGCCTTGGGGAGGAGGTTGGTGGTACCGAAACAAGGGGGGAGCCGGACGCGAGAGGCGTGCTCAGGCTCAGGCGAGGCCGAAGATCTCCAGCACCCGCGTCCCGAGCAGGTCAATCGTCTCGCGAAGCTCGGGGGAGACCAGGACCGCGACCACGAGCGCTCCCACGCCGGCGGCGGTAAACGCCAGCAGCGGCCAGATGCCAACCTGCCGGCTGACGAGCCGCGAGACCCCTTTCGCGTCGATCAGGATCTCCCCCACCTTGAGCCGGGTGAGGAACGTCGACGACATTCCCGAACGGTTCCGCTCGAGGAACTCGATCACGTTGAAATGCGTGCCGACGGCCACGATCAGCTCCGCGCCCTTCTCGTGTGCGAGCAGGAGCGCCAGGTCCTCGCTGATGCCCATCGTCGGCACCGCCTGATACGTGAGCCCTAGGCGCTCGATGCGCTCGGCACCGGGAGCCTCGCCGCCCGGATACGCGTGGATCAGGAGCTCCGCTCCAGACTTCAGTGCCCGATCCGACACCGAGTCCATGTCACCGACGATCACGTCCGGTTTGTAGCCCGCCTCGAGGAGCGCGTCGGCGCCTCCGTCGATGCCCACCAGAACGGGCTTGAAGTCGCGGATGTACGGCCTGACGATCCGAAGATCGCGCTTGTGACCGGGCCCGCGGGCGACAACAAGCGCGTGGCGGTCGCGAAACCGCGTCTCGATCACAGGGAAGTCGATCCCGTCGGCGAGGATCCGCCCCTCTTCCCGCAGGTAGCGCATGGTGTTCTCGGCGAAGGACTCGAGGGCCTCGGTCACTCGGCCGCGCTGATCGGCAAGGGCGGTTGCGAGGTCCTCCGGCTTCAGGATCTGCCCGGAAGCCACGCAATCGCCGTTCCGGAAGACGCTCGCGCCGCGGATGGTGATGAGCTCGCCGTCCGAGACCGCCTCGAAGAGCTCCGCGCCCGGCGCATCGATCAGGCGAACGCCTCCGCGGACGAGGAGCAGCGGGCCGGGGTTCGGGAACCGGCCCGTCTGCGACGGCGACACGTTGATCACGACCCGTACTCCCGACTCCAGAAGCTCCTCGGCCGACACGCGATCGAGGTCGGTGTGGTCGATGATCGCCACGTCGTCCGGCTTCAGGCGGCGGGTGAGACGCTTGGTGCGCCGATCGAGTCGCGCCGGCCCGGTGTGCTCGACGAAGGTGGTCCGACCAGCGCTCATCGAACGCTCGAGAGGAACTCGCGGCCTCCGAGCATGCGCTGGAGCTCTTCGCGGCGCTCGGCGTCTTCAAGCCGCTCGATACGCGTATGTGTCGGGTCGCCCGGCACCTTCTCGACGCGGAAGTGACCCTCGGCGACGCTCGCGATCTGTGGGAGGTGGGTGATGGTGATCACCTGGGCCCGCTCCCCCAGCCGCCGGAGGAGCTCGCCGACAGCGTGTGCGGTCTCTCCGCCGATCCCCGCGTCGATCTCGTCGAAGACCAGGGTCTCGCCTCCCCCGACGGCAGCGATCGCCAGTGCGATGCGCGACAACTCCCCACCTGAAGCTGTCTCGGCGACCGGCGCGAACGGGAGCCCGCTGTTCGGGCGAATGCGGAAGAGCACCTCGTCGGCACCGGCGACTCCCGGGTCGCGCTCGCGAAGCTCGACCTCGAACTCGCCCTCCCCCATGCCGATGTCTCTCAGGTTCTCGGCGACCGCTCCGGCGAAGGGGCTCGTGGCCTTCTGGCGGGCCCTGCGGAGCCGACTCGCTACCTCAGCGAATCGCTGCTCGGCAGCAGCAAGCGCGTCGGCGGCCGCCCGCAACGGATTGGTGCCCGCGTCGAGCGCCGCGAATTCTGCGCGCGCCTCGTCCCTACGCGCCAGCAGCTCCTCGTAGGAGGCGCACCTGAACCGGCGCTTGGCCTCCGCGATCCGATCGAGATCGGCCTCGATTTGCTCGAGCCGATGCGGCTCGGCCTGGAGCGAGTCGAGGAAGGCGCGCAGCTCCAACGCCGTCTCACGGAGCCGAACCTCGGCGTCGCGCAACTCGCTGCGTGCGCGCGCCAGCTCCGGAGCGATCAGCTCGACCGGCCCCAGTGCTCGCTCGGCGAGCGCTGCAAGACCGGCCGCTCCCTCACCGTCGTCAGGCGCCAGCGCTGAAGCGGCATTCCCGGCCGCTTCCGCAAGCTCGGTGACGTGCCGGAGCCGCTCTCGTTCCTCCCGCAGGCGGTCCTCGGCTCCCACCTCGAGGCCTTCGGTGTCCTCGGCGAGCGCTCGTAGCTCCGCCAGGCGAGCCTCGGTCGAAGCCGCGCCGCTCGCAACGTCTTCGTAGGCGCGGCGCGCGCCAGCCTGCTCGCGCCAGGCTTCGCGGGCTTCGCTGCGCAGCTTCCGCTGCTCGTCGCCGACGAAGGCGTCCAGAACGTCAAGTTGGTACGACGGCCTTGCCAGCCGGCGTTGCTCGAACTGCCCCGACATAGCCAGCAGACGCTCGCCCGCGGCGGCGAGATCCTCACGAGCGGCGCTTCGCCCCCAGGCGTAGGCGCGCGTGCGACCGTCGGCGAACACGCGCCGGGCAAGCACCACGCCGTCCTCGCCCGCGGGCCGCAGAGCGGCCAGAGCCTCCAGCCCCTCTTCCTCGAGCAAGCCCGCAGGCACGTCGAACTCGGCCTCGACATAGGCCTCCTGGGCGCCGGGCCCGAGGTAGGCCGCGTCCCCTTTCGCGCCGAGCAGGAGCCCGATCGCCTGGGCCAGAATCGTCTTGCCGGCGCCTGTCTCGCCGGTGATCGCGTTCAGCCCGGCCGTGGGCTCGAGGTCGGCCTCGCGGATCAGTACGAGGTTCTCGATGCGCAGCCTACGAAGCAAAGGTCTCCCGGTAGCGCCTGAAGAAGGTTGCCTCCGGCAGGACGCCGAGCAGAGTGCGTTGCTCTCCGAGCCGGACGACTACCCGCTCGCCGTACGCCAGCTCGCCGGCCTGCCTACCGTCTGCCAGCAGGACCAGCGGCAAGTCGACGGTGCGGTTCTCGACCACGAGTTCGCGGCTGCGCGGGATCACGAGGGGCCGAGCGTCGAGTGCGTGCGGGGCGATGAACGTCACCGTCATCGCATCCA
Organism: Actinomycetota bacterium; assembly: GCA_013696805.1. Lineage (GTDB taxonomy): Bacteria > Actinomycetota > Thermoleophilia > Gaiellales > Gaiellaceae > VAXT01. Next base: position 6,037 of record JACCXX010000116.1, on the reverse strand, counting down.
TGCCCCACACGAGCACGGGGCCGCCGTTCGAAAGGTTGTAGCCGGTCGACCCGGTTGGGGTCGAGCAGATGACGCCGTCGCAGGGAAGCACCCCGAGCTTCTCGCCCCCGATCTCCCAGCCGAGTTGCGCCATGCGCCCGATCACCGAGCTGGCGACGACGACGTCGTTGACCGCGACCAGGCGCTCACCCCCGGATTCGGCCTCGAGGGTCGGCAGCTCGACGACCGTGTACTCGCCCGCGAAAACACGTTTGAGGCCAACCTCGAGCTCGCCGGCGGGGATCGTGGTCAGAAAGCCCACCGCCCCGAAGTTGACACCGACGACCGGCGAGCCCGTGCCCAGGGAACGCTGAAGCGCGCGCAACATCGTCCCGTCGCCGCCGAGGACGACCGTCATGTCGGTGGACTCGTCGTCCTCCGCCGCATCGACCCCGTGCTTGACCGCCTCCTCCTCGTCCAGGATCAGCTCGACGCCGGCTTCCTCCGCCACCCGCTCCAGGCGTTCGAGGCCCTCGCCGATCATCTCGGCCTTGCCGCGCGTGACCACGGTCGCGCGGCGGACGGGCTCAGCGCGTTGCGTCATCGATCCAGCGTTCGAGCTCATCGGAAAGCGTGGGGTGCTCGCGGTGACGGAGGTGCAGGAAGAACTCCCGGTTTCCCTTCGGGCCGGGAAGCCCCGAGTCTACGACGCCCACCGTCTCGGCATCCCATTCCAGAGCGGCTTCGGCCACTTCGCGCAGGACGCGGATATGCACCTCCCGGTCGCGGATGACCCCACCGCCCCTGGACGCTTCGTCCCGTCCCGCCTCGAACTGGGGCTTGACGAGCGCGAGCGCCTCCCAGCCGGTTGCCGCGAGCCGTAGAGCAGGCGGCAGGGCGGCTCGCGTGCTGATGAACGACACGTCGCAGGTCACGAGCCCCGGCGCGAACGGCAAGTACGACAGCTCCCGCGCGTTCATGCGTTCGAGCACGGTCACGCGGTCATCGTCGCGGATCCGGGGGTGAAGCTGGCCGTGGCCGACGTCGAGCGCGACCACCCTGGCCGCGCCGCGTTGCAGGAGCACGTCCGTGAACCCGCCGGTCGATGCCCCCACGTCGAGCGCGTCCCGGCCCGCGACCTCCACGCCGAGGGCGTCGAGCCCGTGTGCGAGCTTTTCACCCCCGCGAGAGACGTAGGGCGGCGGCTGGTCGACGGTGAGCTCGGCCGACTCGTCGACCTGCTCCCCCGCTTTGGCATGGCCCGGCACCCGACCTGCCATGACCAGGGCTTGGGCCTGGGTGCGGGTTTCGGCGAGCCCACGCTCGACCAGGAGGACGTCCAGCCGTTTCCTCACCGCTTTGAGACTAGCTCGCGCGAGCGCGCATGCTTAGGCCCGAAACGAGCTCGTCCAGCCGAGCCGTGTCGGCAGGTATCTCGGCCAGCTTGGCGCGTGCGCTCTCCTCCGTCTCGTCGGAGAGGGCCCTTGCTGCGGCCTCTCCGTGCTCGTGCACGATCCCGTCGTCGTCGAGCAGGTCGTCCACGATCTGGAAAAGGAGCCCGAAGTCGGCTGCGAAGGCCCGCCAGGGCTCCTGGTCGCGCTCCGGCACCTCTGCCACCCAGAGCGCACTGCCGACAGCGGCAGAAAACAGGCGCCCGGTCTTGAGCGCGTGCAGCTGCGCCAGCTCCACCGTGCCGTCCGTCACGTCGAGGTACTGACCGCCGAGCATGCCGAGCGTCGCCTGTGTCAGCTCGCGCGCCACTTCGGAGCGCCCATAGGCGAGCGCCAGATCGAGCGCCTGCGCGAGGAGAGCGTCGCCCGCGAGGATCGCGACGGCCTCGCCGTACTCGACGTGCGCGCTGGCGCGACCGCGCCGCAGGGCGTCGTCGTCGAGCGCGGGCAGGTCGTCGTGGACGAGGGAAAATGTGTGGACGAGCTCGACCGCAGCTGCAGCAGGCAGCAGCTCCGCCGGCTCCGCGCCCGCCGCCTCGCCGGTCGCCAGACAGAGCACTGGACGGATCCGCTTGCCGCCGCCCTGGAGCGCGTAGCGCATCGCCTCGGCCAATCCGGCCAGCTCGCCGGCGAAAGGAAGGCGCCCGATGTGCTCCTCGACGAGGGTGCGATGCTCGTCCAGCGTACGCACTACTTGTCGGCCTCGCGCCGTGCCTGCTCGATCTCGACTTCGACCTGTTTCGCGATCTCGGCCAGCTCGCCGAGGACGTCGATCGCCTGATCGGGATCGGCAGTCGTCTCGAGGCGCGCCCGGGTCTCCTCCAGCCGCTCGAGCAGCTCCTCGACGCGTCGCAGAGCGTCTTCGGCCGGCGTGCTCATACCGCCTTTTCCCGCGCGATCTTGCCCAGGATCCCGTTCACGAGACGCGCAGCATCGTCGGACGCATAGCGCTTGGCCAACTCGACGGCCTCGTTGATCGCGACCTCGACCGGGACGTCGTCGGTGCTGAGCTCGTGGGCGCCGATCCGCAAGATGTTGCGCTCGAGTGCGCCGAGCCGGTCGGCGGTCCAGTCGGTCGCGGACTCCGTGATCTCGCCGTCGAGCACCTCGGCCCGCTCGATCACGGCCTCGGCCAGCTCGCGCGCGAACGGATCGACCTCGCCCTCGTAGAGCGACGCGACTGGCTGACGTGTGAGATCCCACTGGTAAAGCAGGAAGAGGGCGGTGCGTCGTGCAGCGCGGCGTCCCGACATCAGCTCTCTGCCAGTGCCGGCAGCTGCGACCCCGCCTCGGCCAGGAAGCTGGTCGAATAGCGGCCGGTTGCGAACTGTTCGCTCCGCAGGATGTCGATCGCCACGGGGATCGTCGTCGGCACTCCCCGGACCTCCGTCTCGGCGAGGGCCCTCAGCGCGCGAGCGATCGAGTATTCCCGGTTCTCGGCCCACACGATCACCTTGCCCAGGAGCGAGTCGTAGTACGGGGGCACGATCGCGCCGTCCTCGATGTGGGTGTCGACGCGTACTCCGGGCCCGAGCGGCGGCCTAAAACGCTCGATTGTGCCCGGCATCGGAAGAAAGCCTCGCGAAGGATCCTCGGCGTTGATGCGCACCTCAATCGCGTGACCCCGCCGCTCCGCCCGCCCGGTATGTGAAAGCGTTTCCCCCGCTGCGACCCGAAGCTGCTCGCGAACGAGGTCGACTCCGGTGTTCATCTCCGTCACCGGGTGCTCGACCTGGAGCCGTGCGTTCAGCTCGATGAAGAAGAACGAGCCCTCCGGCCCGAGGAGGAACTCGAAGGTTCCCGCGTTCCGGTAGTCGATTGCGTGGCAGGCCCGCTCGGCCGCCCCCTCCATCTCTTCGCGGGTCTCCGGCGTCAGGGCCGGCGAAGGCGACTCCTCGATCAGCTTCTGGTGCCGCCTCTGAATCGAGCACTCACGTTCGCCCAGCGTAAGCACGCCGCCCTCTCCGTCCGCCATGACCTGAATCTCGACGTGCCGCGCCGGCACGACAGCCTTCTCGAGGTAGATCCCGGAATCGCCGAATGCGGCCTCGGCCTCGGCGGCGGCCATCCCGTAGGCGCTCTCGAGGTCGTCCGGAGTCTCGACGAGGCGCATGCCCTTGCCGCCCCCGCCGGCGACGGCCTTCAGGAGCACCGGATAGCCGGTCTCCTCGGCGGCCAGCCGTGCATCCCCGATCGCGGTCGGTTCCTCGGTTCCCGGCACGACCGGGACCCCGGCGGCGATCATCTCGCGCTTCGCCTCCACCTTGTCGCCCATGCGCGCCATGGTCTCGGCGCTCGGGCCGATGAAGATCAGCTCGTTGTCGTCGCACGCCGCGGCAAACGCGGGGTTCTCGGCGAGAAAGCCCCAGCCCGGGTGGATGGCCTCGCAACGGGTCGTGGTCGCGGCCGCGATGATGGACGGAATCTTGAGATAGCTGTCCGCCGCGGCCGGCGGCCCGACACAGACGGCGCGGTCGGCGAGCCGGGTGTGCAGTGAGCCCTCGTCCGCGGTCGAGTAGACGGCGACCGCCTCGATGCCGAGCTCGTGCAGAGTTCGGATGACGCGGACTGCCACCTCGCCGCGGTTCGCGATCAGGACTCGGTTGAACATCAGAAGGCGTCTAGCGGGCGGCCCATCGCTGGTTCGAGGTCGAACAGTGCCTGCCCGAACTCGACCGGCTGCCCGTTCTGCGCGTGGATCGTGCGGACGACTCCCTCCACTTCGGCTTTGACCTCGTTCATCAACTTCATCGCCTCGAGGATGCAGAGGGTCTGCCCTGCGCTAACGATGTCCCCCTCCTCGACGAATGGAGGGGCGCCCGGCTGCGACGCGCGGTAGAAGGTGCCGACCATCGGCGCCTCGATTCGCAGGACACCGTCGGTCGTCGGCTCGGCGGCGGGGACGGGCTCCGTCTCCGCAGGGAGCGCGGGCTCCTGACCCGCCGGCGCGAGAGAGGCCTCCTCGGTCCGGCGGACTGAGACCCGCGTACCGCCCTCCTCGAGTGCGATTTCGGCGACGCCGGTTTCCTGAACGATGCGGACGATCTCGCGGATGCGCTCGGCTCGCGACTGGTCGACCCCTCCCCCGAGCAGCGTTTCCTCTCCGGTCGCGCGCTCACGGATCCCACGCAGAAGCGGCTCAGCCTCGTCTCCGAAGAGCGCGAGCAGCAGAAGCTCCTCCTCGCTCGAGGCCAGGCCGGCGGCGTCCTCGCGCAACTCTTCGAGGTTCGCGGCCGGCTCCTCGGCAGGCTCTACCTCCGCCAGGAGCTCGGTCGCTCGTTGGACCGCGGAGTCGATCGGTCCGGGCGTGGTTCCGAAGCGGCCTTCGAGGAGGTCTCGCAGCTCATCGACGACCGTCTGGTAGCGGCTCGCCGAGAGGACGTGGATGAGTGCCTGGGAGGCGAGGATCTGCCCGATCGGCGCTGCGAGGGGTGGCGATCCCGCCTCGGTGCGAATCAGGATCAACTCGTCGAGCACTTCGTCCAGCCGGTCGGCGGCGCCGTGCGTGCGGAGCCTCGAGTCCATGGCGGCGACGAGCCCGGCCGGCAGCTTGTGCTGGGCCGCTCGGACCGAGATCCGGGTCGGCAGAGGTGTCACCGGCTCGTCCCCGATGTGCTCGTCGATCAACTCCGACGCTTCCCAGAGGGTCGCCACGTCGACGCCGGAGTCGAGATTGAGCCCGGCCAGAGAGGTAGCAAGGGCCTCGCCCGATACGCGATGCAGGGTGAGCGCGACCGGATAGACGGCGCAGGCGAGCCGGTCAGCCCCGGCGCGAGCCGCCTCGAGGTTCGCAGCGAGCGCGTTGCCGGCGGCGCCCTGGCCGTACATGCCCACCGGCAGCCCGCTCCCTTCGGCCAGCGCGGAAACCAACTCGTGCGCCTGGGGGGCCGTCAGAGCCCCGGATGCATCGTGGAGAAGGACGCGCGAAGCGCCGAGATCCGGGAGCTTCTTGGCCTGCTCGACCAGCTGCTCGGTGCCTGCCGTGACGCCGGGGCTGTAGATGAGGCCGGCATCGAACTCTCGGCCGGCGGCGGTGATCGCCTGACCGGCCTCGCGGAGGTTCGAGACGTCGTTCAGCGGGTCGTGAAGGCGGAAAATCTCGATCCCATTCTCGGCTGCGCTGGCCACGAAGCGCGGGACGAAGTCGCTGGCGACGGGCTGCGAGCCGACGAGGAAGCGCCCACGGAGGGCCAGGCCGAGCGGAGTCTTCGTCCGCGCGTCGATGGCCCGGATCTGCTCCCAGGGGCTCTCCACTCCCCGGCGCACGGCGCTGTCGAACACTCCACCCCCCGAGACTTCGAGCGCCGCGAACCCCGCGCGGTCGAGGATCTCGACGAGCTCGAGGACCTGGGCCGTGGGAATCCGCCCGGCCAGGGGCTCCTGGCTGAGCAGGCGAATAGTCGTGTCGATGAGCGCGGGCACGCGCAGAGGGTAACTCGCGACCCGCGGGAGGGTTACGCCCGCGAGATGTAGCGGCGTTCTTTCGGGTCGACCTTGATCCGCTCGCCCTTCGTCACGAAGAGCGGAACCTGGACGATCGCCCCCGTCTCGAGCGTCGCGGGCTTCGTCACGTTCGAGACCGTGTCGCCTTTCACGCCGGGCTCGGT
>JACCXX010000092.1 GCA_013696805.1 Actinomycetota bacterium | reverse complement strand
AGGCGAGCGGAACGCTTGCGAAGACGTGTCCGTCGTTGAAGAGCCACAGCGACACGGAGAAGGAGAGCAGGACGAGCAGGTCGAGGTTGCGGACCGAACGCAGACGGCGGAAGTCCAGGAGCCCAGCGAGGAAGACGGCGCAGAAACCGAGCCAGATCACCGGGCTCTCGAGCTGGCGGCCCCCGAAGGCACCTGGATAGCCGCGAGCCATCTTCCAGGCGACCTGCGGCCCCGTCCACGCCTCGGTCACGACCTCGGTCTCGTCGTGGACCCGGCCGGTGGCGATCTGACCCGCGCGCCGGTCCCAGACGTTCACCTTCCAGTCCTGACGCGTCTTGTCGAACTCGGCGTCCGTCGTCCTGTTCGATTTCGCGTAGCGCCCTAGCCAGTTGGCGACCTTGATGTGGTTCAGAAAGACCTTGGTCGCGCTGTTCTCGTTCAGCGTAGGCCGGTCCTCGACCGGCGCGAACGGCGTCTGAACCAGCCGCCCTTGCGCGTCGTACGCGGGCCGGGTCGGCGTGGTTGCCGCGCTCGCAGCCGGAGCTGCGACGACAGCGAGGAGGAGCAGTGGAAGGACGACGCGCCGCACGGCGCTCTAACGCCGCCGGAACGACCAGAGCTTGTTGCCGACGAAGTTGATCGGCATGACGAGCACGACTGCGATCGCCTGGGCGACGATCTTGCCGATTCCGAGCGCGACGAACGCCGTCAGGAGAACCTCGTTCGCCGCCAGGGCCGCCATCGCGACGATGAGGAAACGCAGGCCCTGGTAGGCGATGTGACCACGCTGGCCGCGGAACGTCCAGATCCTGTTCCACGTGTAGTTGTTCGTAGCGGCGACGAGGAAGGAACACGCGGCGGCCATGCTGTAGTGGAGGCCGGCCCCGATCAGTGCGACGTAGACGGCCAGGTTGACGACGTACCCGGTCGCGCCGACGACCGAGAACTTTGCGAGCTGCACCCAGTTGGCGGGACGGCGGAGCGCGCGCCCGGCGCGCTGGCGGGCCTGCACGAGCGAAGACGAGGCTGCTGCGGGCTCGTTCGTCACCGGTCGGCGAGCGTACCCGAGGCGCTGCGGCGAAGGGAGCGGCCACGAGCGCGGTAAAACTCGAGCTCCGCGGGCTCGAGCAGCATGAGCGCCGACTCGATCTCCACATCAGGGCCGGTTCGCCCCAAGGTCGCCATCGGCAGGAAGCGGTGCTCGCCGTCGCCGCAGAGGACGTCGAGCCCGAGGGGCCGGGCGGCGTCGGCCTCGAGGATCACGTCGACCACGCGGCCGAGCTCGATCCGGCCTCGGACGAGGACGACCCGCCGGTTCAGGAGGGCTTCTGTCGCCATCGCCCCAGTCCTTCTCCCCTCGACCCGGAGCCCGAAAACTCGTGCCCCTTCAGCGTGGGAACCCGCCCTCGCCGACGAGCGGCACGAAACGGCACGAAACGGAGCGGAGGATCGCCGGCCCTTCGGAGCTCGCGATCACGAGCTCGAGGCGCTGCCCGCCCCGCCCGCCAACCGGCACGGCAAGCCGTCCGCGCGGCTTGAGCTGGTCGTAGAGCTGCTGCGGCAAGCCTGGGGCCGCAGCAGCGACCGCGATCGCATGAAAGGGCGCCTGCTCGGGCAGACCGAGCGTGCCGTCGCCTTCGTGGATGCTTACGCGATCGTAGCCCGCCGCCGCCAGGTTGAGCCTGGCCTGTTCGGCGAGCTTCGAGATACGCTCGATCGTGAAGACCTCACCGGCCAGCTCTGCGAGAACGGCGGCCTGGTAGCCGGAACCGGTTCCCACGTCGAGTACACGCTCCCGACCGCAAAGCGACAACGCCTCACAGATGCGGGCGACCATGTACGGCTGCGAGATCGTCTGGCCGTGCCCGATCGGCAAGGCCGCGTCGTCGTATGCGCGTAGACGCTCGGCCCCTCGAACGAACAGCTCACGCGGGACGCGCTCCATTGCGTCGAGGACCCGCTGGTCGACGATGCCGCGAGCTCGCAGCTGGTCGTCAACCATCCGCGCGCGCGCGGACGAGCTCGAATCAGGCGACATGAGCGGCGTCACGCATAGACGCGGGCGGCTCGACTCCGAAGTAGCGAAGCACTGCCGGCGCCACCTCCACGATCCCGCCGGGAGGTTCGAGCCCGACTGCGAGCATCGGCACCTCCGAGTCGCCGACCTCGAGCGAGCCATGACTGCCGCCGCCCGCGTGGTGGCGGCCGCCCAAGTCTGCGAACTCGAAGCCCGGCGCGGCGGAGATGATCAGGTCGCCTGCGTTCGGGTTCTGCAGGGCGGCCCACGAGCGCTCCAGCGCGTCCGGATAGGGGAGCAGGGACTCATCGCCGCGAGTGGAGAAGGCGCCGTCCTCCGGGACGAAGCGGAGCTCCTCTCCGGCGCGCCGCGCGACGGCCTCGTCCCCCTCGCGATAGAGCACGACTTCGACGCTCTCTTCACGATCGAGGCTCGCTGCTAGCCCGTCGACCTCGACACGACAGCTCGGCAGGCG
>JACCXX010000065.1 GCA_013696805.1 Actinomycetota bacterium | reverse complement strand
GAGAGCCGCCGGTCACCCGGCTGGTACTTGAGCAGCAGGTCGACCAGGTCCTCGCGACCCGTCGTCTCGGCGGGTACGCCGAACACGAGTTGGAGGGCGAGGGCGAGCCGCGGGTTGACGTAATAGTCGCGGAAGCGCCGCTCCTGCTCGGGCTCGCGGGAGTTCCACTCATCCTTGTCCTTCGTGCCGATGATCGTCTCGTTGATCAGCGGGTTGGCGAGACGCTGCACCTGCACGACGTCACCCTTGCCGGGATTCGACTGCCTGCTCCGGACATTCTGGTGTGGACGGCCGGTGCTGGCGTAGGCACCGAGCTTCGTCGTGCCCGTGTCCCCGGTGAGCATCCACGAGGGCAGCTCGAGAGCGATCGTCGAGACATTGAAGCCCGAGAGCATGTCCGTCCCGAACGGGTTCAGGTTGTCGTCCTCGTCCTCCGGGATCGTCAGAGCCGGGACGGGCCGGCGGAAGTTGAACGTATCGAACACGCCTCCGAGGTCGATGTAGAACGGGTCCTGTCGCTGACCGGCGAAGACCTTGATGCCGCTTCCGAGCTCATTGATGCCCTGGGCTGCCAGTGCCTCGTAGTCCGGCATGGTTCGCGGACCCACGTTCGAGGGCACCGCAATCAGGCCGCGGGCCAGCCGTGTGCGGTGGTGCCCGCGCACCATCGTCACCTCGTACTTCTGGCGAAGCCCGATGCCCGGGGAGTTCAGGTCGGTGATCGGCGGGAATGGCCCCGCGCCCCCAACATACGACAGGAAGAGACCGGCGTCGGCGACCGTGCCGCGGATCTCGTTGTCGAAGCGGAACTCGAAGCTGACGTCGTCGGCCCTGCCGTCACGGTCGTTGTCGACGTGGAAGGCGTAGGTGACGCTGGGATCGAAGTTCCAGTAGTTCGGCCCGGAGCTCGGCTCCGAGCCCGGGTTGACGTTCATGATCAGCGAGACCTTGTCTGCGTTCCCGGGCTGGTAGCTCCGGAACATGAAGAAGTCGCTGATGTCCGCGGGCCCGTCGAGCGAGATGAGCGGGGCCTCGCGGTGACTCGCAGCCTGGGCTGCTTCGGGACCGGTTCCCCGCGTCGCAACGAGTGCGAGCACGAGAGCCCCAAAGGCCAGCCCGAGCAACAGGGCGAGCCTCCTTCGTTCGATGACGGCCATGTGCATAGCCGGTTACCTCCCGTTCTTTGACCCCTTTGCTTTGACGCTCATTCGCATCGCTACCGAGATCGGTTCGGCAGTCGGGCTCTCCGAGTGGGTGGTTGCCGCCGCCCTTCTCGTCGGCGGGGGCCGGGGCCCGCCGCAGCGCGATGGGCCCCGGCGCCGCGTCTTCTTTACGGCTTCTGCTGCCCCTTCGTATTGTCGAATCCGCTGGGCGGATCGGCCTCGTAGGGGAAGGTGCCGAGGTTCGGGACGTCGTTCGCGTCGACGCCGTCTCCGAGCAGGTCGCCGGCCGGGTGGCCCTTGAGCTTTCCTGCCACCGCACGCTCGGCGATGTCGATCACGTCGTCGACGAGGCGGCGGCCGTTCGGGTATCCGGCATTGTCCCCACCGAACACGCCGAGCCGGTTGACGCGGTTCGCAGGCGTCGGCGGAATCGACAGGTTGATCCGCAACATGTCGGCCAGCTTCGGGCCGGTGAAGTTGAGGGTCGGAACGCCTGTCAGGAGCACCGCAACGAGGTCGTCACGGTTGTTCTCCGGCACGTTCAGACCGTAGAGCTGGTTGATCGCCTTGGCCAGGATCGGCGAGGTGTAGAACTGCTGGAAACGACTCTCCGATGCAGGCGAGCCCGCATTCCAACGGTCCTTCAATGACGTCGGGATGATGAGCTCGTTCACGAGCGGGTTCGCGAGGCGCGAGACCTGCACGAATGGCTGCGAGACGACCGTGCGCCGCACTGCCACCCGCCGGAGCTTGCCGCCCCTGCGGACCTTGATGAAGCGCTTGACGCGCTTGACCGTCAGCTTCTGGCGGTCGACCGAAGTCCAGACGCCGACCGTGTGGTCGCCGTCGTCGAGCTGTGAGATTGGTACCTGCAGCGCGAGGGCGTGGACGCCGTAACCGGCGAAGAAGTCCTTCCCTCCGCCCATGTTGCCAACGCCTCTCCTGATCGCGACCAGGTCGAAGATGGCACCGATGTCCGCGTAGAAGGCGTCCTCACGCTGACCGGCGAAGACCTTCCCACCGCTGTCGAGGTCGAAGACCCGGCTTTGGGCGAGCTGCCGGTAGTTCGGCGTCGTGCGAGGACCGATGTTGTTCGGCGGAGTCGTTCCGCGGGCAACGACCCTCGAGGTGCGCCCGATCGTCCGCGTGACCGTATACGTCTGCTCGGTGTTCGCGAGAAACAGCGGGCTCGGCTTGTTGCGGAAGCGGAACCGATAGGTCACGTCCGGCTTCGCGTCGCCGTTCCGGTCGATATAGATGTTGTAACGCGCGCTCTGTGAGAAGCGGTAGAACATCGGGCCTGCGGCTGGATCCTGAGCCGGGATCACGTTCGAGATGATCGTCAGGCTGTCCGGTGCGTCCAGGCTGCGGAACGCGTAGAGATCCGTGTTGTCCGCGGTCGGATCCTCCGAGATGAGTGGTGCTTCCCTGTGGCTCGAGGCCTCGCTTGCGTCCGGCTCGGTCCCGCGGGTGAACGCGGCGAGCAGGATTGCAGCGAAGGCGGCCAGGAAGACGAGTGCCAGTTTGCGCATCGTGTGCGACCCCTTTCTCCGACGGCCTTGCAGAGACAAATTGATGACGGATGGCCGTTTCGTGTCGCGGCTCATTCGCCTTGGCGCGTCGAGCGGTTCAAGCGGAGCTAACGGCTGACGCGAGTTCCGGCGCGACCGGCAAGTGCATCGGTGAGAGCTTCCATCGATGTGATCAGCGTCTCCCCGCCGGCGCGTGCGAGGTCGATCGCGGCCTCGACCTTCGGCCTCATCGAGCCAGGTGGCAACTCGGGTAGAAGCCCAGCCGCCTGCTCGGCTGTCAGCTCGCGCAGCTCCTCGGCGCTCTCCGTGCCGAAGGCGCGGTAGACCGCCGGCACTTCCGTGAGGATCAAGAGCCGGGTCGCGCCGAGCTGCCTGGCGAGGAGCGCAGACGCACGATCCTTGTCGATGACCGCATCGATGCCCTTCAGCTTCCCGTTCCGGCTCGTGACGGGGATCCCACCGCCGCCACAAGCAACGGCGATGGCGCCGCTGGCGACGAGCGCCCGAATCGCGTCGACCTCGACGATCTCGAGCGGCGCGGGGGAGGGGACGACCCGGCGAAACCCGCGTCCCGCGTCCTCGACGAGCTGCCAGCCGCGTTCCCGCTCCAAGGTCTTCGCCTGGTCGTCGCCGTAGAACGGGCCGATCGGCTTCGTCGGTTCCTCGAAGGCCGTGTCACCTGCATCGACCCGGACGTGGGTGAGCAGGCAAACGACAGCGCGCTCGGCGACGGGCGCGAGCTCGCTCTCGATCAGCGCGCCGATCTCGCCCTGCGTCTGGGCGACTGCGAGCCAGAGCGGCAGCGGCGGCACCTCGTCGGCTGCGCGTTCCTGCCGCAGCAGCTCGTTTCCAACCTGGGGGCCGTTTCCATGGGTGATCACGACCGCGCCCTCACGGACGAGGGGTGCCAGCACTGCGAATGTGTCCCGGAGAGCGGCGAGCTGCTCGGCAGCGGTGCCTCGTTCGCCGGCCCGCACGATTGCGTTGCCGCCGAGCGCGATGACGAGGGTCACGCTAGGAGGCGACTGCGACCGGTTCGATGAGGCCGTGCTCGGCGAGCACGTCGGCAAGCGTCGGCTCTCCGACCTCCTGCAGGCGGTAGGTGACCCGCATCGCGGGCCGGTCGAAGTCGATCAGCCGGCGGAGGTCGATCGGGGTTCCGATCAAGACGAGGTCGGGGTCAGCCTTCTTGATCGTCTCGCAAAGATCCTCGCGCTGCTTCTGGCCATATCCCATCGCGGGGAGGAGCGCGCCGACATGCGGGTACTCGTCGAAGGTCGCCCGGATCGAGCCGACTGCGTGCGGTCGCGGGTCGACGAGCTCGGCGGCGCCGTTCGCCTTGGCCGCCAGCACGGCCGCGCCGAAGGTCATCTCGCCGTGGGTCAGAGTTGGTCCGTCCTCGATCGCGAGCACGCGCTTGCCGGCGATTTCGTTCGCGTCGCCCTCGACGACGAACGGCGAGGCGGCCAGCACCACCTTGGCCCCGGGGTTGTGTGTGCGGATCGAGACGAGGACCGCGTCGATGCCCTCCTGGTCGGCGCTATCGACCTTATTGACGACGCAGACATGAGCCATCCGGAGATTGGTCTCGCCCGGGTGATAGCGCAGCTCGTGACCGGCGCGGTGGGGGTCGACGACGACGACATGGACGTTCGGCTTGATGAACGGCGTGTCGTTGTTGCCGCCGTCCCAGAGGATGACGTCGGCCTCCCTCTCGGCCTGATCGAGGATCGCGGCGTAGTCGATGCCCGCGAAGACCAGGTTTCCCTCGGCGAGGTGCGGCTCGTACTCCTCGCGCTCTTCGATCGTCGCGTCGGCCGCCTCGAGGTCTTCGTAGCGCTCGAAGCGTTGTACGACCTGTTTCGTCAAATCGCCGTACGGCATCGGGTGCCGTAGGACGGCGACCCGCTTTCCGCTCTCGCGGAGCAGCGCGGCGATGTGCCTGGTGGTCTGGCTCTTGCCACTGCCGGTGCGGACGGCGCAGACGGCGACGACCGGCTTCGACGACGTCAGCGTCGTGTCGTGTGGCGAAAGCAGCCGGAAGCTGGCGCCGGCGGCGAGCGCTTGCGAGGCGATGTGCATGACGTGCTCGTGGGTCACGTCTGAATAGGCGAAGACGACCTCGTCGATGCGCTGGTCGCGGATCAGGGCTGTGAGCTCGTCCTCCGGCCGGATCGGGATACCGTCCGGGTAGAGGTCACCGGACAGCTCGGTGGGATAGACCCGGCCGTCGATATTCGGGATCTGCGTCGCTGTGAACGCGACGACCTCGTACTCCTGCCGCCCCCGGTAGACGAGGTTGAAGTTGTGGAAGTCGCGCCCGGCGGCTCCTGCGATCAGTACGCGCGTGCGCGCCATGTATAAGGAGTATGCACCTAGTCATCGGACAGAGCGCGGTAAAGTCGTAGGCGATGGCCCGGTTCCCGCAGGTGATGAACGAGCAGGTCGCGCACGAGTTCGCGGCTTCTCAGCAGTACGTAGCCATCGCCGTGTACTACGACGCGGAGACGCTGCCCGAGCTCGCGGCACACTTCTACCGGCAGTCGGTCGAGGAGCGGAACCACGCGATGATGCTTGTCCAGTACCTGCTCGACGCAGGGCACGACGTCGTCACGCCGGGGGTCGAGGCTCCGCAGACGTCGTTCCCCGACGTGCGCGCACCCGTGGCGCTGGCGCTGGAGCAGGAGAAGCGCGTGACCGAGCAGATTGCGACCCTCGCCGCCCTGGCACGTGAAGAGAACGACCTCGTCGGGGAGCAGTTCCTGCACTGGTTTCTCGCCGAGCAGCGCGAAGAGGTAGCGTCGATGTCGGACCTGCTCGCGATCGTTGAGCGGGCCTCGGAGTCGAACATCCTCCTCGTCGAGGACTATCTGGCGCGCAACCAGGTCGGCGACGCGGGCGAGAGCGCATCCGCTCCACCCGCCGCCGGGGGCGCGCTCTAACACCACAACAGTCTTGGAAAGGACGGCTTCATGGCGTCGAGCTCAAAAAAACGGACGACGATGGCGAAGATGAATCGAGAGCGGGCGGTCAAGGAAAAACAGGCCAAGAAGCAGGAGCGAAATGCCCTCAAGAAGGCCACCCGCGAGGCGGAGTTGCGCGGGGAGACCATCACCGGCGAGCCGCTCGGCGAGATCATCGTGGACGAGCTCACGGGTGAGCCGGTCCTCGATGTGGACACGGGGAAGCCGCTCAGGAAGCCGCCTGTGCCCCTCGCTGTGGTCGAGGACGACGAGGGCGAGAGCGCGCCGCCCGAGCGGGACGACGCGCTCTAACTCCTAGGTTTTGTCTTTCGGCGGGTGAGGGTCGCGGGCCGGCGGGACGGTGTCCTTCTCCCGGATTCTGCCCTCCCTGTCGTGAACGACGAGCTCGCCCCCGCCCGAGCCTTTCAGGATCTCGCGCGCTCGGGTGATCGCGTCGCTTTGCTTTTTGAAGACGGCCGACGTGCGGGACGCGCCCGGCAACACGACCTCCCAGCCACCGGACGGATTGGGCCCGACGTGACGCTCGTTCGCAGCCACGTCAGGCCGGCCTGGTCGTGGCGCCCATCGGTTCAGTGCTTCGCGATTCCATCTCTTCCTTCTTCTCCTGGGCCTCCTGCTTGGCCTGCTCCTTGCCCTGCGCGAAGTCCTGCTTGATCTGCTCCTTGTTCTGCTGACCCTTCTGGTAGGCGCCCTCCAGCATCCTGGCCGCCACGTCACGGCCTCCGAGGCCGAAGGCGAGCGCCGAGCCGAGCGCGACAGCACCAAGGAGCAGCGTGTAGGTCGTGACGACGATGTCGTGCGCGATCTTCAGCTGCTCCAGGATCATGAAGGTCGCGATCGTCA
>JACCXX010000057.1 GCA_013696805.1 Actinomycetota bacterium | reverse complement strand
AAAGCAGGATGAAGATCGGCATAGAGCAAGCCTAACCCCGTTCGATCACTTCGCGCGCGGGGTCGTACGCAGGGTCTCCCTCCGGCAGCGCGTCGTGGGCCCACTCGCGCGTCTTCCAACCCGGTACGGGTGTGTCGCAATCAGCCTTGGGCACGAAGCGCGAACGCTGTACGAGCCTGTACTCGTGGATGTAACGCGGACAGTTCGGGAAGACCTCAGTCGCGCGGACGCGGATCACGAACTGCGCCTCCGGATACTCGGCGAGCCACGGGTCGTTCTCGTCCACAGACGCGACGCCGTTCAGGCGCATCCGCTTTCGGGCTTCGAAATCGATGAAGAGCAGCCCGACGTGGGGATTGACGAGCATGTTTCCGGCCGTCAGGTACATGCCGTTCCCGTCGTAGTTCGGGAAGGCGATAGTGCGCTCGTCGAGCACGCGCACGAATCCGGGATCCCCGCCCTTGTACGAGCATTGCGGCCGGCCGTCGGCATCGGCGGTGGAGATGAAGAACATGTCCCGCCCCTCGATGAAGGCGCGGTCGTCGTCGTCGATCGTGTCGCGGACCGTCTTCTCCTCGAGCCTGTTGGCTATGCGACGAGTGTCGAAGCGGTCCTGAAGGCGGCGGCTACCGCCGTGGTACAGGTTCTGCATGCCGTCCATGGTCGCGCGCGACCTGGTCGAAGTAAAGGAGCGCTCCGCCCAGGAAGAGCAGCGGCGCGAGCACGAGGTCGCCGAGGAAGACCGCCACCCGCTCGGTCTGGTCGCTCGTTCCGCGTAGCAGCAGGACCAGCATCGTGCGCGTCAGGAAGTAGACGATCACGAGAGTCGCGAGCGACCCGACAGCGTGGATGTAGTCGGCTCGTGCGAGCTCCACGGCCCGCCGGAATCCGGCCCGCAGGGACAGTCCCTCGGCGAGGATCACCGGGACGACCAGCCCGACGAGCGCCAGCCAGGCGACCGCCGGGAGCACAAAGAGCAGCAGGAGCGCCGGCACGGGAAAGAACGCAACGCAGCCGGCGAGGACAGCTCGTCCCCAGGTGCCTCGATCTGCGCTCTTGCCGAGCGCGAGCAAGCTCGCGGCTGCGTACGACGCCGACATCAGGAGCGCGCCCACGGTGATCATCATCAGCACCCACCCCTCGCGCGGTAGGCCGTGGAACAGCTGGTCGACGACGGCGACGCTCAGTCCGAGCGGCAGCGCTCGCCAGAACCGGTCGCCGTAGAGGCGGATCGTGTCAGCGACGAGCTGGCCGACGGTGCGAGTCTCGGGCACGCGGGGACGCTATCCACCTTGGCGCTGCCCGGCTCACCGTTCGGCGTCGGCGGCGCAAGCCGCTAAACGGTCGCAGACTCGGGTGCGACTGCCAGTTCGAACACGAGCTGACCGTTCTGGACGTCCACTCGGACGAGGTCACCCTCTCCGAAGTCACTCTCGAGCAGGCGCAGCGCGAGCGGATTCTCGATCAGGCGCTGAATTGCCCGCTTCAGAGGGCGGGCGCCGTAGGTCGGGTCCCAGCCCGCCTCGGCGAGGTGCTCCTTCGCCGCATCGGTGAGCTCGATGCGGATCCCGCGTTCGGCGAGCCGGGATCGCAGCCGCTCGAGCTGGAGCTCGACGATGTCTTCGATCTGCTCCCGCGTCAGCGGCTGAAACTCGACGATCTCGTCGATCCGGTTTAGGAACTCGGGCCGGAACGTCTCGCGCATCGCGTTTTCGGAGCGCACGTTCGAGGTCATGATCAGGACTGTGTTGCGAAGGTCGACGGTTCGGCCCTGGCCGTCGGTCAGCCGCCCGTCGTCGAGCACCTGGAGCAGGAGGTTGAAGACCTCGGGGTGGGCCTTCTCGATCTCGTCGAGCAGGATGACCGAGTAGGGGCGGCGCCGAACGGCCTCTGTGAGCTGGCCGCCTTCCTCGAAGCCGACGTAGCCGGGCGGCGCCCCGACGAGGCGGCTGACCGTGTGCTTCTCCTGGTACTCGGACATGTCGAGCCTGACCATGGCCCGCTCGTCGTCGAACATGAACTCCGCGAGCGCACGGGCGAGCTCGGTCTTGCCGACACCGGTCGGGCCGAGGAAGACGAACGAGCCGATCGGCCGGCTCGGGTCCTGCAAGCCCGAGCGGGCGCGACGAAGCGCGTTGGCTACGGCCGAGACGGCGGCGTCCTGGCCGACCACACGCTTGTGCAGCCGCCCCTCCATGTGAATCAGCTTCTCGACCTCGCCCTCGAGCAGACGCTGGACCGGGATCCCGGTCCAGCGCGCCACCACCTCGGCGATGTCGTCCTCGTCGACCTCTTCCTTGACCATCGGCTCGACCTCGGGCTCGGCTCGCTCGTCGAGCTCGCGCCCGAGCTCCGGCAGCTCGCCATAGCGGATCTCGGCGACGCGCTGGAGCTCGCCGTGCCGCTCGGCGCGATCGGCCTCCATGCGCAGCTCGTCGATCTTGCGCTTGATTTCACTGACGCGATCGAGCGCTTCCTTCTCGCGCGACCAGCGCGCGGCGAGCTCGCCGCGAAGCTCCTTCGCCTCGGCCAGCTCGCGCTCGACCGGCTCGCGCCGCTCCTTCGACTCCTTGCCCATCGCGGCGAGCTCGATCTCCAACTGGCGCACGCGGCGCTCGGCCTCGTCGAGCTCTAGCGGCGCCGAGTCGATCTCCATCCGTAGCTTCGAGGCTGACTCGTCGACGAGGTCGATCGCCTTGTCGGGTAGCTGCCGGTCCGAGATGTAGCGGTCGGAGAGCACCGCTGCCGCCACCAGCGCGGCATCGCGAATGCGGATGCCATGGTGCGCCTCGTAGCGCTCTTTCAGACCGCGAAGGATCGCGATCGTGTCCGAGACGGACGGCTCGCCGACGAAGACGGGCTGGAAGCGGCGCTCGAGGGCCGCGTCCTTCTCGATGTGCTTGCGGTATTCGTCGAGGGTCGTTGCGCCGATCGCGCGGAGCTCGCCGCGCGCGAGCATCGGCTTCAGCAGGTTGGCCGCGTCGACCGCGCCTTCGGCCGCGCCCGCACCGACGATCGTGTGCAGCTCGTCGATGAAGAGGACGATCTCGCCCTCGGCCGACTTGATCTCCTGCAGGACGGCCTTGATCCGCTCCTCGAACTCGCCGCGGTACTTCGCGCCGGCCAGGAGCGCGCCGATGTCGAGCGCCCAGACGCGCTTGCCCTTCAGCCCTTCCGGCACATCGCCAGCCATGATGCGCTGCGCCAGGCCTTCGACGATCGCCGTCTTGCCCACTCCCGGGTCGCCGATGAGCACCGGATTGTTCTTAGTGCGGCGCGAGAGCACCTGGATGATGCGCCGGATCTCCTCGTCGCGGCCGATGACCGGGTCGAGCTTCCCCGCCTCGGCAGCCTCGGTCAGGTCGCGTCCGAACTTCTCGAGCGCCTGGTAGGTGCCTTCGGGATCCTGCGAGGTGACGCGCTGGCCGCCCCGCACCTCCTTGAGGCGCGCCAGCAGCTCGTCACGAGGCACGACGTCGAGCGCGAGCAGCAGGTGCTCGGTCGAGATGAACTCGTCCTCGAGCTTCTGCATTTCTTCCTCGGCCCGGTCGAGGACTTTGCGGAAGGCGCCGGAAGCCTGCGGCTGGAGGTTCTCGGCGCCCTGCATCGAGGGCTTGCGGGCAAGGTCGGCCTCGGTCTGGGCACGGATCTCCGCCGCGCGCTCGCCGAGCAGCGTCTGCGGCAGCTCCTGGCCGAGCAGCCCAAGCAGCAGATGCTCGGTGTGAATCTCGGGGTTGCCCACGCGGCGCGCGAGCTCCTGAGCAGCCGCGATCGCCTCCTGCGATTTCACGGTCAGTCGGTTGAAGTCCATGTTCTCCGGATCGGTAAGCGGCGTGCGTCTGGGTCGTAGGGGACGAGCTCGGCGCTGTACTGACGCCGCACTTCCTGGAGGCGCTCGCGCATCTGGCGCTCGAGGCGCTCCATGCGGTTCTGCATCCGTCGCAGCTGCTCCTCGAGGCGGATCACGTGCTCGACGCCGGCGAGATTCAGGCCGAGCTCGGTGGTCAACTGGTTGATGAGGCGCAGTCGCGCGAGGTCGGCCTCGGAGTACAGGCGCGTGTTCCCGGCGGTTCGCTGCGGCTGGACGAGGCCCTTGGTCTCGTAAATGCGAAGCGTCTGCGGGTGCATGCCGACGAGGTCGGCGGCGACGGAAATCATGTAGCGCGGCCGATCGTCCATCACACGGTCCTTCTGAGCAGGGATACGAGCCCGGCGAGGCCGAGCCCGACACCTGCGATGAATGCGAACCAAGCGGCGTTCCGGACGACCTCGCCCCAGGCTCCGTCGTATCCCTCGCTGAATCGGTTCACGAAAAGTGAGAAAAGGCCGAGGGAGATGACGACGAGAATGGCGCCGGCGACGAGGAATCGACCTGCTCGCACCATCACGTCGAGCGCTGCACTTTCCGGAGCTCCTCGAGCAGTTTTCGCTCCTGCTTGTTCGGCTTCTTCGGCACTGCGATCTTTACGCGTGCGAGGACGTCGCCCCGCCCGCTGCCGCGCAGCTTCGGGGCGCCGCGGCCCTTGATCCGCAGGAGCTTGCCGCTCTCCGTGCCGGCCGGCACCTTCAGCGAGACCGCACCCTCGGGGGTCGGCACCTCGACCTCGGACCCGAGCGCCGCATCGGCGAACGTAATCGACACGTCGACGACGAGATCGTCTCCGCGCCGCTCGTAAAGCGGTGAGCCGGCCACACGCGTGACGACGTAGAGGTCGCCCGGTGGCCCGCCGTTGTAGCCCGGCTCGCCCTTACCCTTGAGCCGGATCCGCGTGCCGTTCTTGGCGCCTGCCGGAATCTTCACGGCGTACTGCTTCGTCTGGAGCTCGCGGCCCGAGCCGTCGCAGCGCCGGCACGGGTTCTCCACGATCGTCCCGTTTCCGCCGCAGCGGCGGCACGGCTGTGAGATCCCGAAGAAGCCCTGGCTCTCGACGGTCGCCCCGCGCCCCTTGCACTCTGGGCAGACCTTGGGCGGCGAGCCGTCGGCAGTGCCGGTTCCACCACATTCACGGCAGGCGGCCTCGACCTCCACGGGGATGCGGGTCTCGATCCCCCGCAGCGAGTCCTCGAACGACAGCCTGACCTCGGTCTCGAGGTCGGCTCCCCGCCCTGCCCGTTGCTGCTGAGTCCGCGTCGCGCCGCCGCCGAAGACATCGCCGAACCCGCCGAGCAGATCGCCCAGGTCGCCGATCTTGATCCCGCCCTCGCCGAAGTTGAAGCCCCCGCCCCGGACTCCACCGGCGCGCCCGTCGGCCGAGCCGAAGGCGTCGTACTGCTTGCGCTTCGCTGCGTCGGAGAGGACGTCGTAGGCACCCTGCACCTCCTTGAAGCGGTCTTCGGCGTCCTTGTCGCCCGGGTTCTTGTCCGGGTGGAACTGCTGGACGAGCTTGCGGTAGGCCTTCTTGATCTCGTCCGGAGACGCAGTCTTCGAGACGCCGAGGGCGTCGTAGAGATTCTTAGGCCGCGTCGCCATCGGACGGTCCAGCCACGACGACGCGAGCCGGCCGCAGCACGCGGTCGCCGAGCTTGTAGCCCCTCTGCAAGACCTCGATCACAGAGCCTTCCTTGGCCTTGGACGGCTGCGTGAGCAGCGCCTCGTGCACGTGCGGGTCGAACCTGCCGTTCGTCTCGATCTCGGCAAGACCCTCGCGCTCCAAGGCGTCGGCCAACGACCGATGCACGAGACGGACGCCGTCTTCCAGCTTCGCCTCCTCGTGTTGCTCCGCAGCCCCGAGCGCCCGCTCCAGGTCGTCGAGCACGGGCAGGAGCTCCTTGACCAACCGCTCGTGGGCGCGCGCGACCAGGCTCTCCTGATCGCGCGCGGCCCGCTTGCGGTAGTTGTCGAAGTCGGCCTTGACGCGCTGGAGCGTGTCGATCAGCTCCTCGTTCTCGGCCCGCAGCGCATCGGTCTCGTCGACCTCGACCTCGACCTCGACTTGGACCTGCTCGACCTCCTCGGTGTTCTCGACCTCCTCGGGCATTACGAGGTCTTCGCCTCCTCCTCGTCGATGACCTCGTAGTCGGCGTCCTCGACGACCTCGTCGTCAGCCGAGCCCGCACCGTTGTCGCCGGTGGACGCCTGCTGCTGCTGCTGAGCGGTCGCCTGGGCGTAGACCGCCTCGGCGAGTTTGTGGGAGGCCTCCTGGAGTGCCTCGGTCTTCTGCTTGATCTCGTTCACGTCCGAGCTGTCGAGCACTGCCTTCAGCTCCATGACCCGACCTTCGATCGTCGAAGCCTCCGCCTCGTCGAGGGTCTCGCGGTGCTCCTTCAGCGTGCGCTCGGTCTGGTAGGCGAGCTGCTCGGCCATGTTCCGCGCGTCGGCGAGCTCGCGCAGCTTGTGGGCCTCGTCGGCGTGGGTCTCGGCCTCGGAGATCATCCTCCGCACCTCGTCCTCGTTCAGGCCCGAGCCGCCTTCGATGCGGATCTGCTGCTCGTTGCCCGTCCCGAGGTCCTTGGCGGAGACATTGATGATCCCGTTCGCGTCGATGTCGAACGTGACCTCGACCTGCGGCATGCCGCGTGGCGCCGACGGGATGCCGGTGAGGTTGAACTTCCCGAGCGTCTTGTTGAAACCGATCATCTCGGACTCGCCCTGGCCCACGTGCACCTGCACCTCGGGCTGGTTGTCCTCGGCAGTCGTGAAGACCTCCGACTTGCGGGTCGGGATGGTCGTGTTGCGCTCGATCAGCTTGGTGAACACGCCGCCCTTCGTCTCGATGCCGAGCGACAATGGCGTCACATCCAGCAGCAGCACGTCCTTGACCTCACCCTTCAAGACGCCGCCCTGAATGGCTGCGCCGACGGCGACGACCTCGTCGGGGTTGACGCCCTTGTGCGGATCCTTGCCGGTCAGCTCCTTGACCTTCTCGGCCACTGCCGGCATCCGGGTCATTCCGCCGACGAGGACGACGTGCTCGATTGCCGATGGCTTGAGCCCCGCATCGGCGAGCGCCTGCTTCGTGGGCTCGATCGTCCGCGCGAGCAGGTCGGCGGTCAGCTCGTTGAGCTTCGCGCGCGTCAGCTGCAGATCGAGATGCTTCGGCCCTTCCTGCGTCGCCGTGATGAACGGCAGATTGACTTGTGTCGTCATCGTGGACGACAGCTCGATCTTCGCCTTCTCGGCCGCCTCGTAGAGGCGCTGGAGGGCCATCTTGTCGGTCGAGAGGTCGATGCCCTGATCCTTCTTGAACTCGGCGACCATCCAGTCGACGACCGCCTTGTCGAAGTTGTCTCCACCCAGGTGGTTGTCTCCGTTCGTGGCCTTGACCTCGTAGACGCCTTCCGCGAGCTCGAGGATCGAGACATCGAACGTGCCGCCCCCGAGATCGAAGACGAGGATCGTCTGGTCTGTCTCCTTGTCGAGCCCGTACGCGAGGGCCGCCGCGGTCGGCTCGTTGATGATGCGGACGACGTTCAGGCCGGCGACCTTGCCGGCATCCTTCGTCGCCTCGCGCTGCGCGTTGTTGAAGTACGCCGGGACGGTGACGACCGCGTCCGAGACCGGCTCGCCGAGATACGCCTCGGCGTCCGTCTTCAGCTTCTGCAGGATCATCGCCGAAATCTCCGGCGGGGCGTACTCGGTCCCCTCGGCGGACACCCGCACGTCGCCGTTCTCGCCCTGGATGACCTCGTAGGGGACGATCTTCATCTCCTCCGAGACCTCCTCGTACTTGCGACCCATGAACCGCTTGATCGAGAAGATCGTGTTCTGGGGGTTTGTCACCTGCTGGCGCTTCGCCGGCGGACCGACGAGTCGCTGGCCGTCCTTGGTGAACGCGACGACGGACGGTGTCGTGCGCCCGCCCTCGGCGTTCGGAATGACGGTAGGCTCACCGCCCTCGAGCACGGCCATACAGGAGTTGGTCGTGCCGAGGTCGATACCAATCGTCTTTGACATGAAGGGATCCTCCGTTTCTAAGTCAGTGCTTGCAAGAAATCTAAGTCGGAGTATAGCAGGGTAATGGCCGATCCACGCGTTGCCCAGTACGCAGACCTGATCGTCGAGCGCTCCCTCGACCCCAAGCCGGGCTGGCAGGTCGAGATCGCCTCGAGCCCGCTGGCCCGCCCACTGGTCGACGAGGTCGTTCGCCGGGTCGCCAGGAGAGGCGCCTGGCCCCTGGTCCGCATCAGCTACATGGAGGAGCGGTGGCCGTACGAGTTCATCTGGGCCTCTGAGGCGCCCGAGGAGCTGCTGGGACAGCGGGCGCCGCTTCGGGTTGCGACCGAGGAGAGCGTCGACGCCTGGGTCTACATCGGCGCGCCCGAGAACACCCGGGAGGGCGCCGAACTGCCCCTCGAGCGGCGCAAGCTCCTCGCCCAGGCCGCCCACCCCTTCCTCGAGCGGCGCCTCAACTTCGACATCCCGTGGCTGACGTGCCGGTTCCCCACTCCCGCGATGGCGCAGGACGCGGGCATGAGCTTTCGCGCCTTCGAGGAGTTCTTCTGGGGCACGGTGCTCCTCGACTGGGACGCCGAAGGCCAGAAGATGCAACGGATCAAGGAGCGCTTCGACCAGGCCGACGAGGTCCGGATCGTCGGGCACGAGACCGACCTCCGCTTCAGCATCGCCGGCCGCGACGGACACGTCGACGATGGCCGGGTGAACATGCCGGGAGGCGAGGTCTTCTACTCGCCGGTCGAAGACTCGACCGAGGGCATCGTCGCGTTCTCCGAGTACCCGGCGGTGCGCGAGCCGGACTTCGTCGAGGGGGTGCGCATGCGCTACGAGGGGGGCCGTGTCGTCGAAGCCTCGGCCACGTCGAACGAGGAGGCGCTGATCGCGGCGCTCGACCGCGACCAGGGCGCGCGCGTGCTCGGCGAGTTCGGCATCGGGTGCAACCCCGGCATCAAGAAGTTCATGAAGAACACGCTGTTCGACGAGAAGATGTACGGGACGATCCACCTCGCCGTCGGCGCGGGCCTGCCCTTCGTCGGCGGCAAGAACAAGAGCGCCACGCACTGGGACATGGTCAAGGAGCTGCGGAACGGTGGCCGAATCGAGTGCGACGGCGAGGTCGTCCAGCAAGACGGCGAGTGGACATTCTGAGCTGACGGTCGCGCTTGCCACCTGCGCGGAGATTCCGAACGGCGACGACGAAGCCCGCCCTCTGATCGAAGCCCTGGCTGCCCACGGCGTCGAGGCCGAGTCGGCAGTCTGGGACGACCGAAGCGTCAACTGGGATCGTTTCGACCTCGTCGTCGTCCGCTCGACGTGGGACTACACGGGAAGGCGCGACCAGTTCCTCGCCTGGGCTGAGCGGCTGCCCCAGGTCCTCAATCCACCCGAGGTCCTGCGTTGGAACACGGACAAGCGCTACCTAGAAGTTTTAGGCACCGATTCAGTTCCCACTGAGTTCCTCGACCCTGGAGCCGAGTTCGCGGCGCCCGGCCATCCGTACGTGATCAAACCGTCGATCGGCGCGGGGTCGATCGGCGCGGCCCGCTACGACGCCGGCGATCCGGGGGGCCTTTCGCACGTCACCGGGCTCCATGCCGCGGGCCGGACCGTGATGGTGCAGCCGTACGTCGAAGAGATCGACGATTACGGAGAGACGGCGTTGATCTACGTCAGCGGGGAGTTCTCGCACGCGGTTCACAAGGAACCCGTCCTCACTCGCGGCGGGAAGCCGGCCGCCGGAGAGCTCTACGTCAAGGAGCAGATGAGCGCGGTCGAAGCCACTGAGCAGGAGCTCGTGCTCGCCGAACGGGTGTTAGACGCCTTGCCGTTCGCACGGGAAGAGTTGCTCTATACGCGAATCGACCTGCTACCGGGCCCCGTGGTGCTCGAGGTCGAGCTGACCGAGCCGTCGCTCTTTATCGGCTACGCAGAAGGAGCCGCCGAGCGCTTCGCAGCAGCCATCGCGGTTGAGAGCCAACGCCGGCGGATGAGTCCCGAGAACGGGCCGACGACGAGCCAGTAGAGGCG
This sequence comes from Actinomycetota bacterium, assembly GCA_013696805.1. Classification (GTDB taxonomy): domain Bacteria; phylum Actinomycetota; class Thermoleophilia; order Gaiellales; family Gaiellaceae; genus VAXT01. Next base: position 1,856 of record JACCXX010000057.1, on the reverse strand, counting down.
GAAGACTCGCCGGGCGTGCGGGTCGGATGCAAGGACACGTGTCTCGGTGGAGAGCCGGGAACCGGCCGCGGTCGGCTCAGCGCGAAAGTCGACGGCCGCCTTGATCGTTCCCGGCAGGTCCGCGTTCCGCCATGCGTCCGCACCATCGAGGTGGACGAGGCCGCCACGTGGGCGCCAGACCGCGCCGACTGCCCCCGCGACCAGCTCCGTCGGCGATCGCGAGAGGACGACAAACCGGTGCGCGAGGAAAAAGCGTTCGAGCGGCTCCTCGCGCGCGGCCATCCCCCGCGCCCCAATCAGCAGCCCGACGATCCGGTCGGAGGCTGCGGGAGTCGACAGCACGAGCTCGAGCGCCCGCTCCGGTGGAACGGGCAGCTCGATCTCGTGGCGCTCGTAAACGTCAAACCGCGGCAGCCAGCTGTCGATCGCCGCTACGGCGTGATCCTGGCGCTAGGCGGAATCGCTCTCTTCCCCGTCCGCGACGTCGACGGGCTTGTCCGACTCGGACTCGCCCAACTCGTCCATCCGCTCCTGGGTCGGGTTCGGCTCGGTCTCGCTTGGCCGCTCACCCGGTTCGAGGTCGTGGTCGGACACCTACGTCCGCTCGTCGATCTCGTCCTTGGCGTCGCCCGCCTTGTCCTTGGCGTCGCCCCAGGCCTTCTGGGCCTCGCCCTGCTTCTCACGAACCTCGTCGCCCGTGACCTCGCCTTCCTTCTCCTTCAGCTCGCCTTCGATCTTGTCGAAATCGGGCATGTGCCTCTTCTCCTTCCGAGGGGTTAGGTCAAGAGCATCCTTCCCGGCTCGGCCCACCCGCAAACGACGGAGGCGCCCCGTGGGGCGCCTCCGAAGAAACGTAAGACGAGCAGGGATTAGGCGCTCTCGCCGCCCATGTCGTCGCTGCTGCCGCCACCTGAGTCGCCGCCACCCTCCTGGCCGCCACCCATGCCGCCGCCGCCTTCCTGGCCGCCCTCTTCCATGCCGCCGCCGCTCTCCTGGCCGCCCTCTTCCGTTCCCCCGCCGCTCTCCTGGCCGCCCTCTTCCGTTCCGCCGCCGCTCTGGCCGCCTTCTTCCATTCCGCCGCCGCCCTGGCTGCCGCTCTCCTGGCCGCCCTGGCCGCCTTCCTGCTGCCAATCAGACATGAGTCCTCTCCTTTTCGAGGTGTGCGCTGAAACGTCAGCGCGCAGCAAGGGTAGTTCCTCATCTTGCCCCCTGCCGAAACCTCGCTACCCTCTCCTCATGGGGCCACTCGTCGACTCGTGGGGCCGGGAAATCGCGAGTGTTCGCATCTCGGTCACGGACAAGTGCAACTTCCGCTGCCGCTACTGCATGCCCGCCCAGGGGCTCGAGTGGCTCGGCCGCGACGAGCTCCTGAGCTTCGAGGAGATCGCCCGCCTGGTGACGGTCCTCGCGCACATGGGCGTGACCGAGGTGCGCCTGACGGGGGGCGAGCCGCTCGCCCGCCGCGATCTGCCGGCGCTCGTCTCGATGCTCGCGCCGATCCCGGGCGTCCAAGACCTCTCGCTGACGACGAACGGCGTCCTCCTCGACCGGTTCTGCGGGCCGCTCGTCGAAGCCGGGTTGCGCCGCCTGAACGTCTCGCTCGACTCGCTCTCGCATGTTCGCTTTGCCGAGATCACTCGACGGGACGCGCTCGACAAGGTGCTCGCGGGCCTGGCCGAGGCCGAGCGCTATCCCGAGCTGCGACCGATCAAGGTCAACTGCGTGGCGATTCGCGGCTTCACGGAGGAGGAGGTGCCCGCGCTGGCGGAGCTCGCCCGCCGCAAGCCCTACATCGTCCGCTTCATCGAGTTCATGCCGCTCGACGCCGACGAGGCGTGGAAAGGGGACGACGTCCT
>JACCXX010000053.1 GCA_013696805.1 Actinomycetota bacterium | reverse complement strand
ACTATTACGTCAACCCGCGGCTCGCCCTCGCCCTCCAACTCGTGTTCGGCGTACCCGCCGAGACGACGGGTCGCGAGGACCTGGTCGACCTGCTGCTCAAGTACCAGCCGGGTGACCGGCGGCTCTCCGAGCTGCTCCGGCTGAACCTGGCAGTGGCGCCCACGGCTTTCGCTGCACAGCGGCGCATGGGCCCGTTGGCCACACCGGCACCCGATCCGGCTGCCTGGCCGAACGGACGCCGGCCAAAAGACGACGTGACGGACATCGCGGTCCGCGTGGTCGGCGGAGCGAACTACGTCGCCAACCGCATCGGTGACGGCGTCAATACGGACGACGCGGCACTGACGGCGGGCTTCCCCTACCTGGGAACGCCTTCTGACGGCCGCAATCGGCAACACGACAATCCTCCTCAGCCGTAGGGACGGAGGTCGCGAGGCAATGCGAAAACGACTCGCACTCGCAGGGACGGTGGCGGCGCTCGCCGCCACCGTCCTACTCGCCGGTGGCGCTCTCCGCAACTCGGGAGAGCCCGCCGCCGCCGGACCCCTTGTGGCTGGCCCGACGGGCGATCGGCTCGAGGCCGGTTTCGCCGCCGGCGACACGGCCGGCCTCATCCGCTCGCTTCAGGACAAGCTGCGCTCCGAACCCGACGACTCACGCTCGTTCACGCTGCTCGGCCTCGCCTACCAGCAGCGGGCGCGTGAGACCGGCAGCGCCGACTTCTACTCGCGTAGCGACCGCGCTCTGCGCCGCTCGCTGGCCCTTGCCCCCCGGGACCCGCTCACGCTGGGCGCGCTCGGCTCGTTGGCGCTCGCCCGACACGATTTCCGCCGCGCGCTCGCGCTCGGCCGCCGTGCGCAACGGCTCGCCCCGTACTCGGCACGAAACTACGGCGTCGTCGGCGACGCACTCATCGAGCTGGGCCGTTACGAGCAGGCGTTTCGCACCTTTGACCGGATGGCCGAGCTGAAGCCGAGCCTCGGCGCCTATGCGAGGGTGTCCTACGCACGCGAGCTGCTCGGCCGGCCCCGTGCGGCCGAGCAGGCGATGAACCTCGCACTCGACGCCACGGGTGGCCAGCCCGAGCCGACAGCCTGGACGCACACCGAGCTCGGCAAGCTGGCCTTCGCCCAGGGGCAGGTCGGGAAGGCGGGCAGACACTTTCGCGCCGCCCTCCGCGCGTTCCCCGGCTACGCCTTCGCGCTGGACGGGCTCGCTCGCGTCGAGGCGGCAGACGGTCACCTCGAGCGAGGAGTAGCGCTTGCGAGCCAAGCGACCGAGCAGACTCCGCTTCCGCAGTTCGTCGCAACCCTCGGCGATCTCCAGCTTGCCGCCGGCCGCCAGCGCGAGGCACGCGACCAGTTCGCGCTCGTCGGCGCCATCGAGCAGCTGCTCCGCGCAAACGGCGTACGCACCGACCTCGAGATCGCACTCTTCAACGTCGACCACGGCCGTCGCTTGCGGCAGTCGCTCGTCTCCGCCCGCAGAGCGCACCGTGAGCGGCCGAGCATCGAAGCCGACGACGTCCTGGCCTGGGCGCTGACGCGAAACGGCCACTGCCAGGAGGCGCTCGGCTATTCACGCCGCGCGCTCCGGCTCGGCTCCCTCGATGCCTCGAAGTTCTTTCACCGCGGAATGATTGAGCGCTGCCTGGGCCGAAGCGACGCTGCTCGCGGCTGGTTCGCCAGGGCGATCGACACCAACCCCCACTTTTCCCTCGTCTGGGCGCCCGTCGCCAGGAGGTACGCGTCATGAAGCGTTTCGTCGTTTTCGTCACACTGCTAGGCGCGCTCGTCATTTCTGCGGACGCGTTCGCGCACCCCCTCGGGAACTTCACGGTCAACCGCTTCAGCGCCGTCGAAGTGTCGGGCGAGACGATTTACGTCAAACAGGTTCTCGACCTCGCTGAGATCCCGACGTTCCAGGAGGGGAAACGGGTTCGGCGGGCCGGATACGCGAGGGAGCTCGCCGAAAGCCTCCAGCTCCACGTTGACGGGAAGCGCGCTTCTCTTCGGCTCCTGGACTCCTCGGTCGCGTTCCGCCCGGGGGCCGGAGGGCTGAAGACACTCCGCTTCGAGGCGGTCTACGAGTCGAACCTGAGCGGCCGCTCGCTGCGCTTCCGCGACAAGTCGTTCGGCTCGCGAATCGGCTGGGAAGAGGTCATCGTGCGCGCGAGTCGAGGGGCGCGAATCGAGTCGGCAAGCGTCAGTTCTCGCAGCGTGAGCGACGAGTTGCGGAGGTACCCGCGAGATCTGCTCAAGGAGCCCCTCAACGTCGAATACGGGACTGCTGCGGTTACGCTCGGCTCCGGCGCCGGTGAGCCGCCCGCGCTCGGTGAGGCGCCTACGGTGCGCAGCTCCTCCGGAGGCTTCGCAAGCCTCATCGCGCGAGAGGACCTCGGACTCGGTGTCATTCTGCTCTCCCTTCTCATCGCGGCCTTCTGGGGAGCCGCGCATGCTTTGACCCCGGGTCACGGCAAGGCGATCGTCGCCGGCTACCTCGTCGGCTCCCGCGGCCGACCTCGCCATGCGGTTGCGCTCGGGCTGATCGTCACGGTCTCCCACACGGTGGGCGTCTTCGCGATTGGCCTAATCACCCTGGCCCTGTCGCAGTTCATCGTCCCGGAACGGCTGTATCCGTGGCTCACGCTGACCTCGGGCCTGTTGGTCGTCGCGGTCGGCGCCTCGGTGCTCCTGAAGCGCCTTCGGCATCGGCGGGCTCATCACCAGGGGCACCACCACCACGGCCACGAACACAGCCACGACAACGGCTATGGGCGCGGCGGCCTCCTCGGCGTCGGCGTCGCCGCCGGCCTGCTTCCGTGCCCCTCGGCGCTCGTCGTCTTGCTGTCGGCGATTGCCCTCCATCGCATCGGCCTCGGTCTCGCCCTGATCGTGGCGTTCAGCGTCGGCCTCGCCGCGACCATCACCGCAATCGGCCTCGTCGCCGTCCTGGCCCGCCGCGTCTTCGGGCGCCTCCGGCTCGACGGCCCCCTGGTCAACGCCCTCCCCGCAGTCAGCGCGCTCGTGATCCTGGCGGTCGGAGTCGGCATCACCCTGAACGCCCTACCGGAGGTGCTCTGATGTTCGGTCTCGATGACCATCTCGCTTCGTTCTCCGACGGCGCGTCGCTTGTCGTCGTGCTCGCGGTCGCCGTGCTGCTCGGTTTGCGACACGCGACCGATCCCGACCACCTGGCAGCTGTCACAACCTTGCTTGCAACGAAGGGAAGCCGTGCGCGCGATGCGGCCCGTCTCGGCGTCGCTTGGGGCCTCGGTCATGCGGTCACGCTCTTCGCCTTCGGATTGCCGATCGTCCTCTACAGCGCCTTTCTGCCGGACGCCGTGCAGCGAGGGGCCGAGACCGCGGTCGGAATCCTGATCGTGGGCCTCGCTGTCTGGCTGCTGATTCGCTGGCGCCGCGGCGCTCTGCACGCGCATGCGCACGACCACGCAGAAGACCGGCACGTTCACCTCCATTCGCACGAAAGGAGCTCCTCGCATGCTCACCAGCACCCGGCGCGCGCGCGGTCACCGCTCCAGGCCTTCTCGATCGGCCTGCTCCACGGAATGGGCGGCAGCGCTGGCGTCGGGATCCTGCTGATCAGCACGATCGACGGAAAGCTCGTGGCTGTGGCCGCGCTCGGAATCCTCGCCTTCTTCACGGCCGTCTCGATGACCTTGTTGACGACCGGACTCGGGATCACGCTCACCTCGAATCCAATCAGCCGCTCGTATGGACGTCTCGCCCCGGTCCTCGGGCTCGTGAGCCTCGTTTTCGGAGCGTGGTACGCACTCGGGGCCCAGGAGCTAGTGCCCTACTATTTCTAGACTTCAAACCGTATCGGACAGTAAGTCGAATCACTTTTGCCCATGAATCATCAACTTCACGACCTCGTAGCTCCATACGCGCTCGACGCGCTCGAGCCCGCAGACCACGACGCCTTCGAACGCCACCTCGACGAGTGCGCAGATTGCCAAGAGCAGTTGGCCGATCTGCAGGAGGCGACGATTGCCCTCGCTTACGGCGAGAGCACCGAGCCGCCGGCCGGGTTGCGCGAGCGGATCCTGGAGGCGGCACGCTCCGAGAACGGCGCCAAGATCATTCAGTTCCCGCGCCGCCGCTGGCTCCTCCCGGTGACCGCCGCCGCAGCGGCCGCCGCCGCCGTTGTAGCCATTGGCGTCGGGCTGTGGGCGAACTCGCTCTCTCGCGACCTCGACCGGCAGCGGTCGGCGAATGCGGAGCTGTCCGACATTTCGCAGATCCTCGGCGGTGACGCCAAGGTCGTGAAGATCAGAGGCGCTCAGGGCGGACTGCTGGTGGACGACGACGGCGCCGCCGCCCTGGTTGTCTGCGGCTTGGAGGCGGCGCCGAAGGGAAAGACGTACGAAGCGTGGGTGATCAAGGACAGGACATACAGGCCGGCCGGACTGTTCCGCGGCGGGACGGCCGGTTGCGCCCCAATCCTCCTCGACCAACCGGTGTCCGTCGACGAGCAGGTCGGAGTGACGCTCGAGCAAGGCGGCGGGGCACCGCAGCCCACGGGGCGGGTGCTCGTGCGCTCGGAATCGGTTTGAGTCATGTGCACGGCCGAACTGGGACTCGATGTGGGTTCACGGAGGAGAGCCAACAGACCTGAGCTCGTGCCTGCCGCCGCACAACTTTCAGACGAGGCGCTACTCGGCGCCGTCGCGCGTTCTGACGAGACCGCGCTCGCGGAGCTCTACGACCGCTTCGGCCGCGTCGCTTACGGGCTTGCCCTGCGCGTGTTGCGTGATGCTGCGCTGGCTGAGGACGCCGTCCAGGAGGCCTTCCTCCAGGTCTGGCGCTCCGCCGACCGCTTCGACCGGCGACGTGCCAAGGCAAGCACATGGATTCTCACCTTCGTGCACCGGCGCTCCGTCGATCTCGTACGACGTGAGGAGCGCCGCCGAACCGAGCCCGCGGAAGCGGCGCCGGTGCCTACGGGGCCGGGCGCGGACGAGGCTGTCGAACGGCGGTCGAAACGCGAGGTCGTCCAGGAGGCGCTCCGGCAACTCCCACCGGAGCAGCGTGAGGCGATCGAGCTCGCCTACTACGGCGGCTACACCCAGTCGGAGCTTGCGGATCTACTCGGCGAGCCTCTAGGTACGATCAAGAGCCGGATGTTCGCAGGCCTGCAACGGCTGCGCGGCCTGCTCGACGAAGCAGGATTCGAAGCCGCCGCTCCCTGATACAGAACGGCGCTAGCATGCGGCCTCGCGCGATGATCGAGGTTCCTCAACACCTCAAGGGACGCGACTTCACGCGCCTCGGCAGCTGGAACACGGAAGAGCTGAAGACCGTGCTCGACGTTGCTGACAGCCTGAAGGAGCTCCAGCAGCAGGGAGAGCCGCACGAGCTGCTCCCCGGGCGAACGCTCGGGATGATCTTCCAGAAGCCCTCGACGCGGACGCGCGTCTCGTTCGAGGTCGGGATCGCCCAGCTCGGCGGCCGCGGCCTCTACCTCGCGGCGAACGATCTCCAGCTCGGCCGCGGGGAGACGATCAGGGACACCGGGGTCGTGCTCTCCCGCTATCTCGACGCGATCATGATCCGCGCGTTCGCGCAGGACGACGTCGAGGAGCTCGCCGAGCACGCGGACATCCCGGTCATCAACGGGCTCACGGATTACGCGCATCCGTGCCAGGCGCTCGCCGACCTGATGACGATTCGAGAGAAGTTGGGCCGCCTCTCCGGGACCCGCCTCGCCTATCTCGGAGACGGCAACAACGTCTGTGTGTCGCTGATGGTGGGCGCGGCCCGCTTCGGGATGCGTTTCGTCGCGGCGACGCCGCCGGGCTACGAGCCAGACGCCAACGCCGTCACGGCCGCGCGCCGCGCAGCCGTGCAGATGGGCGGAACCGTCGAGCTCGTCTCCGACCCGCAGGAGGCCGCGCGTGACGCCGATGCCGTGTACACCGATGTCTGGACGAGCATGGGCCAGGAGGACGAGGCGGAGAAGCGGCGCGGCGACCTCGCGGCCTATCGCATCGACAGCGAGCTGCTGAAACTTGCCGCCGACGACGCAATCGTCTTGCACTGCCTGCCTGCGCACTACGGCGAGGAGATCACCGAGGACGTGCTCTACGGGCCACAGTCGGCGGTGTGGGACGAGGCCGAGAACCGCCTCCACGCACAGAAAGCGCTGATGGCGCTCACGATCGCGTAGGTGCTCCCCCTCAAGGACAACGTCCCGACCAGGCACTTCCCGATCGTCACCGTGCTCCTGATCGCGGTGAACGCCGCCGTCTGGATCTTCTACCAACTCCCCGATCTCGACGCCTCCGCACGGGAGCTGGCCTACCAGCCGTGCGAGTTCGACGACTCGTGCCTCCCGGGCGGCGCCGTCGGTGAGGACTGGCCCCTCACCTCGGTCACCTCGATGTTCATGCACGGCGACTGGCTCCACATAGGGGGCAACATGCTGTTCCTCTGGATCTTCGGCAACAACGTCGAGGACACCATGGGCAGGGTCAAGTACCTGGTCTTCTACCTCGGGGCCGGCTTCGCGGCGACCGCCCTGCAGACGGCGGTCACGCTCCAGACGAGCACGCCCGCAGAGGGGGCAATTCCGAACCTGGGCGCGAGCGGCGCTGTGTCCGGTGTGCTCGGCGCCTACCTCCTGCTGCTGCCGCACGCGCGTGTCCGCGTCCTGATCTTCATGATCATCATCTTCTTCCCCGAGGTCCCGGCCTTCCTCTTCCTCGGCTTCTGGTTCCTCTTCCAGCTCTGGGAGGGCGGGGTCTCGCTGACGCACCCTGAGGCCGGTGGCGGTGTCGCGTTCTTCGCGCATATCGGAGGTTTCGTCTTCGGAATGCTGCTCGTGTACGTCTTCGCGGCCGGGCGAAGGCCGTTACGACCCTCCCACCACTGATGGCAGAGGACTTCGAGGAGCAGATCCGAGCCGCCCTCGACCTGGTGCCGCTGGACCTGGCAAAGGGGCTCGAGAACGTCGTCGTCGTCGTCGAGGACGAAGACCCGGGGGACCGCGACATCTTCGGCTCGTTCCACGGCGTTCCGCTGACCGAGCGCTCCTCCTTCGGGCCGAGCCCGCCGGCGACGATCACGATCTACCAGCGGCCCCTCGAGGAAGCGTTCGCCGATCCAGACGAGCTGCGGCGCGAGATCCGGATCACCGTCCTGCACGAGCTCGCGCATTACTTCGGGATCGACGAGTCCCGCCTCGGCGAGCTCGGGTACGAATAGTGGTCACCTTCCTCAACGTGGTCGCGATCGGAGCCGGCGTCGTGGGCGCAGGCGTCCTGCTCGTCTTCTTCTTCGGCCGTTGGCACTAGGGAGGGGCACGCCGCGCCTGCCGGCGGAACGTGAGCGCTGAGCTCGTCGGCGGACACCGTGCCGAAGGCCGAATGGCACGACGTTCCACACCACCTGGCCTCACTTCCAACGTGAGGCTGGCGCTCTTCGTCGGAATGTCCTGCGCCCCTCGGGCGTTTATGAAGACGTGAGGACAATCGAAGACATCAAGCTCGAGATCGAGCGGGCCACCGAACGGCGTGCCGATCTGTACCACACGCTCTCGCAAGCCCATGACCCCGTGCCGGCGGCCGAGCTCAAGGAGCTCGAAGCCGAGATCAAGGTGCTCTGGGACGAACACCGTCAAGCACGCGTGACGCAGCGCTTCGGTGACCGGGATCGCATCATCAAGCGGGCCCGGCTCGAAGAACGACTAGCACGGGCGGCGTAGCGGCGCCGGGGAAAGCGGGCTTCCCCCGGCGTTTGGTGCCCTGGTCGGTCGTGGCTGGATCTTGGGCTCCCGCCGGGCAAAGCCCGGCTCCGCCCAGCAAGGCGCCTGCTCCGAAACGGCCTCTACACTTCTAGCCTACGGGGCGTTAGCTCAGCTGGGAGAGCGCCGCCTTTGCAAGGCGGAGGTCACCGGTTCGATCCCGGTACGCTCCATTCCCGAAACGAAGTCCGGCCGCTTCGCGGGCAGCTCCTACAGGATCAGACCGCCGGGACGACCATGCCACGCAGCATCAGCTGCTGCCTGACGTACACCTCCTGGTCGTGCCGTGGCCGATGCGGGACGGCGTGCCAGGCGCTCGCTTGAGGCCTCTCTGCCGTCTAGCCCACGGCAATGAGCGCGTCTCGCAGCCCTGCGATCACCGGCGCAGGTCGACGTACACGGTCTCGCCGTCGAACAAGCGCTGCTCACGATCCCAGGGAAAGAAGATGACGACGAAGAACTCCACGGGCTCGCCGGTCGCCGGGTAGTCGAGCCAGTCCGCCAGGTGGGTGCCAGTCACGCGGGCCCGTTCGCAGACGCCCTGCGGCCCGATCACGATGTCCGTCAGGTCGAAATGGATGTCCGGGAAGGCGCCAAGAAGCCCGGCGTAGAAGCGAGCGGCGCCTTCGTGGCCCTCCCAGGTGTGAGCTGACTGGGGCAGCTCGTAGACGCAGTCCGAGGTCAGCGTCGAGATGAGGCCGGGCAGGTCGCGCTCGTCCTCCGCGATCGAGTGCCGTTTCCAGAGCTCGCGGATCTCGCGGTACTCGTCGACCTCGAGGCCGCGCTGCAGCTGCTCGCGCACGGTGTCCCTGCTCATGCGACCAGCTTAGTGGGGTCGCGATACGCTCAAGAGCGGCATGGCCCGCGACGATCTGCTCAAGCGCCTCTCGACCGAGGCGCTCACCGGCTCGTGGCTCGCGCAGCGGCTCGCGATCGAGCCGAGGCTGATCGAGGTCATGCGCCGCTCCGGGGAGCTGATCGCAATCCGTCCACCCGGCTCGTCGGAGCACTACTACCCGGTCTGGCAGTTCGACGAGGACTGGCGGCCCTTACCCGCCGTTCAACGAGTAACGAGCGCGGCACGCGAGCGCGGGCTCGGCGCCGATCGCCTGTACGAGGTCCTGTCCGCCAGGCTCGGGCTCGGTGGTGAAGAGCGCCTCTCCTCGGCCATGCGCGCTGAGAACGGCGACCGCGTCGTCGCCGCCGTCCGCACGGCAACCCCGTAGGAGGGCTACTCCTCCCGGCGGTGACTCGCCGCGAGCTCCTCGAGCGCGCCGGGGCTCAGCTCGCCGGACGAGATGGAGACGACCTTCGTGGGCGTGACGGCGCGCAACGTCGCCGTACGTGCGCCACCTTCGAGCACCGCCCGCTCGCCTAGAACGGCGCCGGGCCCGATCTCGGCCACTGTCTCGCCGTCGACCTCTGCCGCCAGCACTCCATCGAGGACTAGGTAGAGATCGTCGCTCTCCTCACCCTGCTCGACAAGCGTGTCGTCGACTGCGAGGGTGCGCGGCTTCGAGGACGAGCCGCTCCTCATGATCGTCTTCGATAGGTCACGCTCGAGGGCCGTCTCCACAGCAGTCACAAACGGCTCCGTGTCCTCTTTGCCCCAGGGCGTGTTCTCGCCGAACGCCTTCCGGTACCACTCCTTGAAGTCGATGAGACCGCTCTTCTCGACGAGCTTTTCCTCTCGGTAGACCCAGTGGCGGGGGAACGTGCTGGCGCCGACGAGCTTGTGCTCGGACGAGCCGTCGGCGTGGAGCGTGAGCGACAGCGTCGTCCAGGCCAGCGCAGAGGAGATCTGGAAGAAGGGCTTTCCGCGCACATGCCGCGGAGCCGGCATGCCCGTGCGACCACCGGCTGTCTGGGTGAAGCGCACCCATCCCTCGCCGACTTCAGGCTCTGGCTGCAGCGTCGGCATGGCGACCGCAGGGACGCTGACCTCGCGCGGCCCGACCTTGACCTTCGTGACGCCGAGGTGACCCCCGCCGAGGTGGCCGTAGCCCACGATCTTGCCGCCGTCCTCCACCTCGATGAACGCGCGCAGCTCGTTTGCCTCACGGAACGCATCGGCCTCCGTCATCGCCTCCAGGTCGAGAATGACCTCGGGGGGCGGGTCGTCGTAGTGGGCGACGCCCATCGAAAACGGGAGCTTCGGCAACCCCTCGACGGCTTCCGACGGGATCCACGAGATGGCTGTGACGGACGACTCGATGCGCATGGTCATCTCCTCCTTCGCTGTAGATGCCAAGGCTAGATCACCAGCGCTTGGGGTGCCGCTGGGCCCGTCCGAAGCGACGTCTCGCTTTCCGTTCGTCGGCCTGTAGCCGCTTGTCCTGCTTGATCGCCAGCGCCCGCAGCTCTCGTTGCAGCTTGCTGTAGCTCGCATAGCGCTCGCGTTCGAGGGAGCCGTCCACGAGCGCGCGCTGGATCGCGCACCCCGGCTCTCCGTCGTGCGAGCAGTCGGAGAAGCGACACTCGGCGGCCAGCGCCTCGACGTCGCCGAAGGTGGCGCCGAGGCCCTCGTTCGCGTCCCAGAGCTGCAGCTCGCGCATCCCCGGGCTGTCGAGCAGCAGGCCGCCTTCGGGGAGAACGACGAGCTCTCGGGTCGTAGTTGTGTGCCGGCCGCGCCCGTCACTACGAACGTCGCCGACGGCTTGGACGTCCTCGCCGCGAAGACGGTTGATGAGGGTCGACTTTCCAACTCCCGAGGACCCGAGCAGAGCAACCGTTCGAGTGTCGGTGAGGTATCCGCGGAGCTCGTCCACGCCCTCGCCGGTCAGCCCGCTGGCCACGTGAACTGCAACTCCGATCGCCACGCCGGCGACCGAGGCCAGTGCCGCCTCCACGTTGTCGCAGAGGTCGGCCTTGGAGAGCACCACGACCGGGGTTGCGCCCGAGTTCCACACGGTCGCCAGGTAACGCTCGAGACGCCGGAGATTGAGATCACCGTCGAGGCCGGCGACCAGGAAGACGACGTCGATGTTCGCGCCGAGAACTTGCTCTTTGGCGGCTAGCCACGCAGCCTTTCTCGAGATCGATGTGCGGCGCGGGAGAACGGCGTGGATGATCGCGCCGGACCCATCGTCGTGCGGGCGGACGGCAACCCAGTCGCCGGCGACGGGCAACCCGCCGGGAGCGGTCTCGTGGTGCAAGCGTCCGCTCGGCTCCGCTGACAGCTCGCCTGTCTCTGCGTAGACGACGTAGCCGCCACGATGCTGCGCCGCGACGCGCGCGGGGAGGAATCCCTCCTCCAAGTAGGGCGCGAACGCCTCTTCGAAATGTGCGCTCCAACCGAGCTTTTCCAGTTCTTCGGTGCCAGACTTCAGTCTGGCTTCCGCGTGCGATTCTTCGGACAAACGGTGACCTCCTCGGTCGACGAAATGCGGGGGCTCGAGATAGGTGCACGACCCGCGCCGAGGAGCTAGTCCGAGGTCTAGCCGGCGCGCACCGTGCGACGGACGGCAAAGCCAATAGCGGTCATCTCTGCGCCTCCTTCCGTCGACAGTGGACGCTTTCAGCGTAGGGGAAGCCTCGGCCGACGGCAAGACGGGCCGGAGGGGAGCAAGGAGGGTATGCCCCTCCGGCGCCTCTTGGGGAGACGCGATCGAGAGAGAATCTTGTTTTGCGGGCATTCCGGAATAGGAAGAGAGCGCTCACCGGATTGCGGCCCGAAAAAGATTTAACGTAGGCCCGTGGCAGACGAGAGCAAGGATGAGCGCCTCAACCGGGAGTTGATCGAGCTCCTGAACGAGCTCCGCGTGGCTCTGCCTGGAGTGCAGGTGCTCTTCGCGTTCCTGCTCGGTGTCCCCTTTACCCAGCGATTCGCGCAGGCGACAGGCCTCCAGAAGGACGCCTACTTCTTCACCTTTCTCTGCACAGCCGCCGCCACGGCTCTGCTCATCGCGCCCTCCGCCTACCACCGCCTCACGTGGAGGCAGGGCGACAAGGAGCACCTCCTCAAGGTCGGGAACGCCTTCACGATCGCGGGCACGTTTTTCCTGGCCGTGGCGATCTCAGCCGCCGTCTTCGTGGTCACCGACCTGCTCTTCGCAACGACGACCGCCGCCCTCTTGACGGGGGCGACGGCCGCCTTCTACGCGCTCTTCTGGTACGTGCTGCCGCTCCTGCGGCGGCTCAGCCGGGCCGGCGAGAGTCGTTAGCTCTTCGCCGGGGCAGGGGTGCCCGGCGCGTGGAGGAGGTTCTCCACCTCGCGGACGCCCTGCACGTTCCGTGTCTTCTTTTCAAGGTCGCGAATCAACTCGGGCTGCTCGACCTCACCGCGGAGGACGACGACGCCGTTCTCGGCGTTGACGTTGATTTGGCCCTTCGGGACCTCGGCGTCGCGGAAGATCTCGGTCTCGACCTTGCGCGCGAGGGTGACATCGTCGGGCTGTGGCTTGTCCTCCTCCTGGCGGTGCTTGAGCTTCTGCGTCGCACCGTAGGCTTGCGACTGGGCGGTGCGACCAAGGCGCTCCGCATGGCGCGCCTTACCCCGGAGAAAAGCCGGGATGCGGTCCATGGCGAGCGCGCGCCGGCGCCGGCCATTCTGCGGGTCGAAGAAGTACGTGAGTGCGGCCCCAAGGGAGGCATAACGGAGAAGGCGAAGCATGGAAACCCCTTTGCGTTCGATTGTTTGCGGTAACTCAGGGGTACCCGATCGCCACCTAGCGAAACAGTCCCAACCACACGAGGGTCAGCGGGGTCCCGCTGTCGACGAAGCGTGATCTAGGTCGGGGGAAGTGCGAAGCACTTTCCCCGAGTCCTACGCTAGTCGCCCCAGTCGAAGTCGCGGGAGCGACCCCAGAGCGTGTCCTCCTCGGCCGGCGGCTCGGGCTCTGCGGCGACCAGGCTGACTCGCTCAGACGGCACCGATTCCTCGCCGTCCATGGTCTCTTCGATTCGGGCTTGCTCCTCGCTCTTGAACAGAGGGTGGTTGTCGAATGGATCCTCGGACTTGTAGCGGTCGATCGGCAAATCCGTCTCGATCTCCGTGTTCTTGCGCTTGAGCTCGAGGTGATCCTGGATGACGTTGGCGAAGAGCGAAGGTGTCTCTACTGGCATTGTTCCTCCTTCGCTGAAAGGTCGTGGGACATGGTCGGCGGGGGATTGTAACGGGCTTGTGCGCTAGGCCGAAGCGTGGGCGGCCTCGAGAGACGGGCCCGCAGCAGCCTCCACGCGGTTCTTTCCGCGCCGTTTCGCTGCGTACAGAGCGGCATCAGCGGACGCCATGAGGCTGTTCACAGTGCCGGATTCGTCCCATTCCGCGACTCCAAAGCTAGCCGTCACTGCGATGTGGTCGCCAAGGGCCGAGACAACAACGCGATCCGCGAGCGTGCTCCGCACGCGCTCCGCGAGGTTGATGCCGCCCTCGACGTCCGTCCCGGGGAGAACGACCGCGAACTCCTCGCCGCCCCAGCGGGCCGCCAGGTCGATCTCGCGAAGGCAGTCCTTGAGCGTTCGGGCGACCTCGCGCAGCACCTCGTCCCCCGTGGGATGGCCATGCGCGTCGTTGATCTTCTTGAAGTCGTCGAGATCGACCAGCACCAGCGTCACTGGCTCCGAGAAGCGATCGGCTCGCGAGATCTCCTTCTGCAGCGCGGCCTCACAGAGTCGCCGGTTCGCGAGCCCGGTCAGCCCGTCGACGAGCGCCTGCCGCTGGACCGTCCGGTGCAGCCGCGCGTTCTCGAGTGCGATCACGCCGTGGCCGACGAGCCAGTTGGCCGTCTCGCGGTCATCCGTGGTGAACTCGTCGCTCGACAGGATCAGCGTCCCGAAGCTCTCGCGCCCCGCTTTCAGCGGAAGCTCGAGGTGCACGGCACCGGCGGTGGGCTCGCCCTTGCGGATGATCTCGCCGGCCTCCGCCATGAGCAGTCCGCCTTTGGCGCCGGTGGAGTCCACGGCTGCGTCGACGATGGTGCGAAGCAGGCGGTCGACGTCGTGCGTCGCGGCGAGCGCCTCACCGAAGCGCATCGTCGCCTCGCGCAGCCGCTGGCGCTCCTCTTCGAGGTCCGTCATCCGGGCCTGGAGCTGATCGGCCATCTCGTTGAAGGCGCGGCCGAGGCGCGCGAACTCGTCGCGGCCCTTGATCACGGGCACACGGCGGTCGAGACGGCCCTGGGCGATGTCGTGCGCGGCCGACACGACCTGGCCGAGCTTGCGGACGATGGAGCGACCCTCGAAGTAGGCGAGCAGGACAAGGAGCACAAGCGACACGAGCATCGTCAGCTCTAGCCTCCGCTCGATCGAGCCGGTTGCGCGGTCAATCGGTTCCTGAGGGGCAAGGAGCACGAGCCGCGCGTCACCCGGATCGAGGAGCGGCTCGGAAGCCAGGGCGCGGAACCGCTGATCCCGCAGCGAAACGGTGCTCGGTCGGCCGGAGGAGATGTGCAGGCCGGCGCCGCTGGTGTCGCCGCCGGCGCCGGCAAGGACGCGGCCATTCTCGACGAACGCGAGGCGTTGATTCGTCTCGAGCCCTGCTCGGGTCCTGAGACGGCGCACGAGCCTGGTGTCGATCGGCAGCGCCGCTACGACCTCGCCGAGGGGGCGGTTGCCGCCGACCACTGTGACCACCCGGGTTGCCGCGTGGTTCGGTGTCTGGCCGACACTCAGCTTCGCGCCCGCACGCACGCTGACGTTCGGATGCGGACGGATCATGCGCTCGAGCTCACCACGATCTCTGGCCGCCAGAGCTCGCTGGAAGCTGCGCTTGTCGGCGAGCGTGGCCGCGGAGCGCTCGGCGTCGTCGAGCTCATCGCGGTAGGCGGCGAGCGACGAGCGCAAGCCGGATTGCAACACGGAGTCGACGCGACGCGTCTCGCTGCGCTTGGAGAGGGAGTGAAACCCTTGGAAAGCGGCTGCAAACGGCAACAACGCGATCAACGCGAAATAAGCAGCGAGCCTGACTTTGAAACTCCCCACCACTACCCCCTAAAGCGTTACGCCTAGCGGCCGATACCTCATCTACACAGTTGTCGGCGAGAGAGGGGAAAACATGAGGCCGGCGGTCGGAAACATCTTGAGTGGACTGGCTCTGGCAGCCGTAACGGGCTCCATGCTCGTGCCGGAGCGCTTCCTCGGACCCGAGGATGCTGCCGTCCCGGGCCTCGCGCTCGAGGTTCCTGCCGAGCGCATGGTCGTGCGAGCGGCGACGTTTCGCCCGCAGCGCGTGCAGCACGCCGCACCGGTGACTCGCCGCCCGCTGGTCGTGGTGGCACGCCGCGCACCGGTGCCCCTGGTACCGGTCGCCGTTGCCATCTCCGGTCGGGTTCCCGTCGGGCCCCCCGTAGCACCGCCTCCGCCGGTTCAGGTTCCCGTCGGGCCCCCCGTAGCACCGCCTCCGCCTCCGCCTCCGCCGGTTCAGACGGTCGTCCCCAACCCACCGCCGCCACTCGAGACGGCCGCCCCTCTTCCTGTCACGCCGATCGAGCCCCCAGCGATCGGGGTGGCAAGCGTGAGCGGCAAGACGGACAAAGGGAAAGGCGACAGGAAGGACAAGGGGAAAGCCGGCAAGAAGGACAAGGGGAGTGACAAGCCGCGCAAGGAGAAGAAACACAAGAAGTGGGACGACGACAAATACGACGCCGAAAAGGAACGCGGCGAAGAGGGCGAGCACTCGGACGATGACGACTAGGATGGGCGCGTGCCGCG
This sequence comes from Actinomycetota bacterium, assembly GCA_013696805.1. Lineage (GTDB taxonomy): Bacteria > Actinomycetota > Thermoleophilia > Gaiellales > Gaiellaceae > VAXT01. The sequence continues at coordinate 24,750 of JACCXX010000053.1, read as the reverse complement.
CCTACGCCATCTCGTCTATCGACGCATGGGCCCCTTCGGGCTCGTCCTGACCGCGGTCGACATCTGGCGGCGGATTCCGCCGAAGCACCGCAAGCGCATCCTCGCCGAGGCGCGCAGGCACGGCCCGAGACTGGCCAGAGCGGCACGCCAACGCCGCACCAGCGGGCGCCGCTAGGTCTGTTCGGCAGTGTCTGACACCGGCAAGGTGTCGGGCACCTCGAGCGCCTCGCGGACGATCCGGTCCTGCATGCGTTGATGGGCGGTGGGATAGCCCTCACTAGTGCTGGCGCGCCAGGGTCGCCCGATGTAGCGGAGCGGTAGGTCGCCGACAGCCTCTTCGAGCCGGTGCCGGATCGCGCGCCAGGCGCCCATGTTTTGTGGCTCCTCCTGGGCCCAGACGACCTCCTCCAGCCCTGGGTACGAGGCGACGAGAGCCTCCGTTGCGCCGACGGGAAACGGGTAGAGCTGCTCGATCCGGGCGACCGCCGCCGCCTTGGCGGCGGCACGCGCCTCGTGGCCGACGATGTCGTAGTAGAGCTTTCCGGAGACGACGACGAGGCGGCGAACCCGCTCACGGTCTGCGTTCGGATCGTCGAGTGCCGGAGCAAACGAGCCCGAGGAAAGGTCGGCCAGGGTCGAGGCGGCGTCCTTCAGTCTCAGGAGCCCTTTCGGGGTCATCACGACGAGAGGTCGGGCGCTGGGATCGAGCGCCTGCCGGCGAAGCAGGTGGAAGTACTGGGCCGCAGTCGTCGCGTTGACGATGCGGATGTTCTCCTGCGCCGCGAGTTGGAGGAATCTCTCGAGCCTCGCACTCGAGTGCTCGGGCCCGTTCCCCTCGTAGCCGTGCGGCAGCAGGAGTGTCAGCCGTGAGCTCTGTCTCCACTTCGGCAGGCCGGAGACGAGGAACTGGTCGATCACGATCTGCGCCCCGTTGACGAAGTCTCCGAACTGCGCCTCCCAGAGCACGAGTGCTTCCGGCGCCGCGATCGAGTAGCCGTACTCGAAGCCGAGCGTCGCATACTCGGAGAGCGGCGAGTTGTGGAGCTCGAACGAGGCCTGAGCCTGGGAGAGGTGCCTGACGGGGGCGTACTGCGCACCGGTGACGACGTCGTGGAGGACGAGGTGACGGTGCGAGAACGTGCCGCGTTCCGTGTCCTGGCCGGTGAGCCGGACGGAGATGCCTTCGACGAGCAGCGCCGCGAATGCGAGCGCCTCAGCTTGGCCCCAATCGATGCCGCCCGCGTCCAGAGCCTCCACGCGGCGCTGCAGCTGTTTCCCGAGCTTGGGATTGACGGTAAAGCCCTCGGGTGTGCTGACGAGCTCGGCGTTCAACTGCCGCAGACGCTCGGCAGGAACAGCGGTCACCACCCGTGCGTCCGCCGCTTCGGGCGTGCGGTCGCCTGCATCGGCCGACGGGGCGCCGAAGGTCGTCTTCAGGGTCTCGTGGGCAGACCGGAGCCGCGTTTGCTGTTCGGCGGCCAACCGCTCCGCTTCCTCACGCGTGGTTGTCCCCTCGGCGACGAGCGCCTCGACGAACTGGTCTCGGACAGATGGCTGCTCGGCGATCTGCTGGGCCATCAGAGGCTGCGTGAACGCCGCTTCGTCACCCTCGTTGTGGCCATGCCGCCGGTAGCCGACGAGATCGACGACGACATCGCGGCCGAAGCGCCGGCGGAACGCAAGCGCGAGACGAATCGCCCAGATGGCGGCCTGCGGGTCGTCGGCGTTGACGTGGATGATCGGGATGTCGAACCCCTTGGCGAGGTCGCTCGAGTAGCGGGTCGAGCGCCCGTCTGCCGGATCGGTCGTGAAGCCAACCTGGTTGTTGGCGATCACATGCAGCGTGCCGCCGGTCGTGTACCCCACGAGGCCCTGCAGGTTCAGCGTCTCCGCGACGACTCCCTGGCCCGGGAACGATGCGTCGCCGTGGATGAGGACGGGCAGGGCTATGCACGGATCGTGAGGGGCCGCCGGGACGGCGCGATCGGTCTGCTCCGCGCGCGTGATGCCTTCGACGACGGGGTCGACCGCCTCGAGGTGGCTGGGGTTGGCGGCGAGCGAGACCGTGAGCTCCCCGGCACTCGTCGGGCGGCGCCCGACCGCACCGAGGTGGTACTTGACGTCCCCACTCGCGCCCTCGGCCGTCGCGGAGACGGCCTCGATCGTCCGCTCGCCCTCGAACTCGCGCAGGAGCTCCTCGTACGGCCTGCCGATGATGTGCGCGAGGACGTTCAGGCGCCCACGATGTGCCATGCCGATCACGACCTCGTGTGCCCCGGCCTCCGCAGCGAGGCCCAGCGACTCGTCGAGCATCGGCACCATGACGTCGAGCCCTTCGATGGAGAATTGCTTCTGCCCGAGGAAGGCGCGGCGCAGATAGTGCTCGAAGCCTTCGACCTCGGTCAGCCGCGCGAGCATCCGCTTCTTCTCGTCGGCCGTGAGAGGGGTGCGATACCGGCCCGACTCGATCGCCTGCCGCAACCAGACGCGCTCTTGATGGTCGGAGATGTGCTCGATCTCATAGGTCATCGTCCCGCAGTAGGTCTCGCGCAGATGGGGCAGGATGTCGGCCAGCGTCTCGCCCAGGATCCCGACGCGGAGAACCGACGCGGGTACGCGGGCCTGGAGCTCGGGGGTCAGCTTTGGGACGAGGAGCTCGGGCTCGAGCGCAGGGTCGCCCACGGGCTCGGAGCCCAACGGGTCGAGCCGCGCCGCGAGGTGTCCATGCGTGCGGTGGGCTTTGATGAGCGCCATTGCGGCCGCCACGGCGCCGAGCAACTCGTCGTCGGTGGCGTCTGTCGGCGGTGCCGGGGTGCGCTCGATCTCCGGCGCCGGCTCCTCGACGGCCGGCGAACTGACCTGCGCTGCCCCGTCGCCGTCGGCCCGAAGCGTCTCGAGCAGGCGCGCAAGGCCGGGTAGCGACTCCAGAAGGTCACTGTCGCCACTCTCGAACACCGCGCGCCACTCGGCCGGAACGGCCTCGGGGTTCTCGAGGTACTCCTCGAGGAGGCCGCGGGCGTAGCCGACGTTCATCCCATCGACGTCGTGCACGCTCATGAGGTTCTTTCTATCAGCGAACGCCCCTTTGGCCAGGGCCGCGTCAGAAGAGCGGCTTGCCCGTCAGTACGGCGACGATCATCCCCACGAGCCAGGCGAGTGCGCCGACCGCGACTGCGAACGCCGCCAGTCGTGCGTGGCGCCCGCTAGTGAGGCCGACCGCGACGAACGCGATCACGAGCGCGAAGGGCACGAGCCGCACCGGGCGATACACCATCGCAACTGCGCTCAAGGCCATTGAGGCAGCCGCGAGAAACCCACCGACGGCCTCCGCCGGCCGGGTTCGCTCGACAGGAACCCGCTCCTCGTCGTACGCGCTCACGGCAGAGTGGCCGCCGTCCGCTCGGTGCGGGCGTAGCCGCGGACCGGCCCACCTCGCGGGCCCGGGCGGCGGGGCCTGGATGCACGCCGCCACCCTGCGGGACCTGTGGGCTCGGCGGGCTCGACCGGAAGCAGCACAGGCTCGAGCGGTTTCGGTTCGGCCCTGATCGCCCACCAGCAGACCAGCCCCAGGTACACCAGCGGGAGCTTCAGGACGAGCATCATGAAGACCAACTCGACCAAGAACACAAGCTTACCCCGGCGCCTTACACGTTTCCTCCCCGGGCTCGTTGATCGGGCGCAGAGCCGCGGCAGCCGACCTGAGTTCCTTGGGATCGCTCGCGTAGAGCACGACGGTCGTGCGCCCGGCAGCGAGCTCGAGCCGCCGGCCTTCCTCGTAGATCGCCGCCGGCTTTCCATCCATCGTGAAGGTCTCGTCCGCGGCGTACGGGTAGAGACCGCGAGGTCGCTCGCACGCCGACCAGCTCTGGACCTGCAGGGGCGGCAGGCAGCCGGAGCCGCGCTCGGCAACGCAGCTCCCGTACACGAAGGTGACATCGTCGCGACGCACGGCCTCACCAGGGAACGGACGGTCGTCGATCCTGTAGATCGCCGACAGCGGCAGTCCGTCAAACGACTCGCCGAGGTAATAGACAGGGAACTCGTCGAACGCCTTCGCCCACGCCAGCGTGAAGTTGCCATTCACGTCGGAGCGGCGAGGAGAGGCGCCTGCGAGCGCGGCCGACCCGGCCACGAGGGCGACGGCGACCGAGATGAGAGCAACCCGGCGCATCAGAGCGGGACCGCGAAGAACCGTACGTAGCCGTTGCTCCAGGCTGCGCGTCCGTCGCACTGGACGAGAATCGCCGTGTTGCCCCAGTACTCGAACCAGGTGGCGTGTCCTCCCAGCGCCATATAGCCCGTGAGGAGGCGCCGCGCCGCGTCGAAGCTCCGCGTCGCATGGCCGCAGCGAACCGCCTCTTCGTAGTGTGGCGTGCCCTCAGTGGTGAAACCCAGCCCGGAATCCCAATCGGGCGTCTGGCGAAAGCGAATGTGGTACCGCGTCTCATACCAGGAGCCGTTCGAGTTCTCGCCGTTCTCGGCCCGGCACGCGCCATGGCTGTAGAACCACTGGGTGTTCGTGAAGACGACTCCGCCCCACCCCGTGTGGTGTTGCACGTGTGCCCGCGCTCGTGCCACGTCGCCGTTCCCGTAGAAGACGGCGCCGATCGGATCGCTGATCCGACTGCACGCCGGGTCGCTGAACGAGTACAGATGACTGCGGAAGTGGGCGTGCGCCGGCGGGGCGAGCAGGAGCGCGACGGCCAGGATCAGGGCAATTCGCATGCCCCCGACACTAGTTCGATCACTTGCCTAACTAGGCAACAGAATTGCGACGATTCTCGCGCACGCGCAGCTGAAAGACGTCGGGCCGGTGGTAGTGGCCGGCGGCGTCGAAGCGCTGCCGCTCCTCGTGCAGTCGCGCCGGCACGAGCTCTGCGTAGAGGATCCCCTCCTCGTCGTAGAGCGGTCCAGCGAGGTATGAGCCGTCGGGCCCGAGGATCGCGCTGCCGCCCCGGCCGAGGACGTCGAGCCCGTCCAGTGCCTCTCGAAGCGGGAAATCGTCGGGGTAGGCGGAGGCGCGCTGGAAGTGACTTGGGGAGACGACGAACGAGCGAGCCTCCCGGGCAATGTGGATGAGGGTCGACTGCCAAGCGTCGCCGTCGTCGGCCGTTGCGGCGATGTAGACCTCGATTCCGGACTCGTAGAGCGCGAACCGGGCCAGCGGCATGTAGTTCTCCCAGCAGATCAGCCCACCCAGCCGGCCGACGCCGGTCTGGATCGCTCGCAGGCCGCTTCCGTCGCCCGGCCCCCAGACGAGCCGCTCGTGGTTCGTCGGCACGAGTTTCCGGTGGCGCAGGGCGAGGCTCCCGTCCGGCGCGTGGTAGAGAAGTGTGTTGTAGAGGGTGCCGGGGCGCTCGGGGTCGATCTCGGTGACACCCGTGACGAGCCACACGCCGTGTGACTTTGCGGTCGCGCCCAGCTGGTCGGCCGCTGGACCCGGGACGGCCACGGCCTCCTCCGCGATGCGGGCGAATGCCGCCTTCGAGCGCTCGTCGGCCCAGCCGGCGAAGTGCTTCGCCCACGTCGAGGACGGATAGACCGGGATGAAGGCCTCCGGGAAGACAACGAGCTCCGCGCCCTCGCCGGCAGCCTCGGCCGTCAGCCGCTCGAGCTTCTCCAGCGTGGCGCCACGGTCGAGCACGACTGGCTCGGCCTGGACGCAAGCGGCTTTGACCGCGCGCTCCATGCTGCCGATTCTACGGAGCTAGCGGATTCTGATCGAGAGGCTGCCCGCTGCGAAGCCGGCCTTCGTCGCTCTGAAGCTCAGACGGCCGCGCTTCGTCGGGCGAAGCCTGAACGTGACGCGGCCGGCGCGGTTCGTGCGCGCGCTGCGGGCGCGGATCCCGGCCCCGGAGACGCGCACGGTGGCGGCGGCGACCGGACGCCGGACAGGATTTGAGACCATTACGGTAACGAGGGTCCGCTTCTTGCGCCGGGGTTGTCCCATGGCCGCCATGCGCAGGCGCTGAGCGATGTTGATCTTCTGCGGCGGGGCGAACTCGCCGGCGTTGCGGTTCTCGTCCATGGCTGCCACGCGCCAGTAGAGACTGCCCCCGTTGACGTAAGTGGGGTGGAGCAGAAGCGGCGCGTAGCTCGTGTTGTCGGTCGTCACGTCCTCGATCAAGGTGGTGAAGTCCTGCCGCGGCGAGATCTGCACGCGGAAGTTCTTGGCGCCGAGCTTCCAGCCCCACGAGAGGAGCAGGTGGTTGCCCGAGAGGCTCGTCCGCACGTTGGCGGGCTCGCTGAGCGTGCGCGTGAAAGAACTGAACGACGACCAGGGACCCGTCACTGAGCCCGTCGCCTTGGGGAACTCGGCACGGACTCGCCAGCGCCAGATCCCGGGGCCGAACAGGTAGACAAAGGCTCCGGCCCGTAGGCGCAGGTTCGCCCATTCCTTGTGGGTGCCGTCGGGACCGTCCATGGAGAACGTGTAGCCCGACGCGCCTTCGACGTGCGACCACATCCAAGTAGGCGTGAAGTCGCCGCTCGTGGCATTGTCAGATGCTGGAACAGGCGTCGGGAGGCGGCGCTGGAACTGGCGGACAGACGACCAAGTGAGGCCGATCAGGTTCTCGTCATCGGCGCGAACCCGCCAGTAGAGCGTCGTGTCGGCAGGGTGCGTGGTGAAGGGCGTGTAGGCCGTCGAGGCGGTGGTCACGTCCTCGAGCAGGGCGGCGAACGTCGGCTCCTGCGCGACCTGGAAACGGTAACGTCGGGCGCCTTCGACCGAGCTCCACCGGAACACCGGTTGTTCGGTCATCAGCGCACCGTCAGGGGGGGACATGAGCGAGGACGGAGTCGAGCGCTTCTGGAAGTTCGAGGCGGCTGCGGCGAGCGGGTTGCCCACAGCGCCGCTTCCGTTGAAAGACGCTGCCGGCAGGACGGCCCAGTAGTAGAGCGTCGTCTCATCGGCGTACGTGGTCGCGCGGGTCCGGCTGCGAGGCGCGTAGGCCGGCACCTGGGTGAAGCCGTAGTCGACGATGTTGCTGAACGACGGATCCTTGGCGACGAGCACGAAGTAGCTGGCTCGGCCGGCGAGCGGGCGCCAGGTGAAGAGCGGCGTGCGAGTCGTCGTCGCGCCGCGAATCGGCAGCGTGTAGTCGTCGTCGCCCGGGTAACCGACGTTGCAGGACGGGGTGCACGCGCTTCCGGCCGGGTAGCTCGTGAACTCGAAGGCGGCGCCCGTGCCGTCGTCGAGGTACGTGAAGTCTCCGTATACCTCGCCGAGAGCGGAGTCGCGCTCGCCGCGCGCACGGACTCGCGCGCAGTACGGCTGGCTGAGGTCGAGGGACTCGAAGTCATACGCGACGGCCATCGGATCGGGATACGGCTTGACATTGTTCCAGCCGCTTCCGAGCGGAGTCCAGAAGGGGACCGAGGTGGTGACCCGCCAGGCGGAGATGCCCCAGGTGCACATGCCCGTGACGTAGGGCGCAACCTCGACGAAGTAGCTGGAGGCGCCGGGCACCGGGTCCCAGGCGAGGATCGGGACCTCGGTCTGGTATCCGGGCGTAGCGGGTTCGACGTCGGTGCCGGGGTCACCCTGGTTGTCTCGCATGTGCAGGTTCTTGATGCTCGGCGCGGTCACCGGGGGCACCTTGTCGAAGGTCTTCGTGAAGGACGGCCCGAGGTTCCAGACACCCGAGTTGCCGACGGCGTCGAGGGCGCGGATACGCCAGTAATAGGTGTTGTCTCGGAACACGACCGTCGGGGACAAGGACGTCGAGATCGTCGTCTGCGCGCAGCAGACCTTGGAGCCAGGGGCGAAGTCCTGAGATGAGCTGACCTCGACCTCGTACCGCGTTGCCCCAGCAACCGGGCCCCACGAGAACTGCGGGTCGAAGTACTCGTCGGCGGACACGAGGTCGGTGACGGCCGGAGACGTGGTCGACGGCCACGACCACGTGAAGCTCGCCACGGTGGACGCGGCGCCACGGTTCCCCTGGGAGTCGAGCGGGGTGACTCCCCAGTAGTACGTGCCCTGAGGCAGGAGGTTGAACTCGGGGACGTAGTTCGTCGCCCAGGTCTTCACCGGCTTGCCGGCACCTTCGACGAGGTTGGCGAGAGCGGGATCGCTGGCGAGGGAGAAGAGATAGCTCGCGGCGTACGGGACGGGCGACCAGTTGACCCGCATCGGAGAGCTCGGGAAGGCGAAGGGAAACCCTGGCGCCGGCGCCAGGGAGCTCGGAGCGCCGGTCCAGCTCTTGCGAAGGGAGCGCGGCGCGGACCACGGCGAGGTGTTACCGGTCTGCGTGGCGGCCCGGACGCGCCACCAGTACGTGCCGTTGGGTACGGTTTTCTTGACCGTCGCGCGGGTGTTTCGCGTCGAGAACTGGCCCTCACCACGCCCGAGGACCGGGGCGTTGAAGTTCTGGTCGGCCGCGAGCTGGAACTCGTAAGAGGCCGCGCCGGCGACTGCGCTCCAGGAGAACGCCGGCAGCGCATCGACGCTTGCTCCGGAGCCGGGCTCGAGGGGAGTCGGCGCCTTCAGGGCGGCGTGCGCCGGCGCGGCGGCTAGGAACACGACAGTTCCGAGCGCGGCGGCGAGAAGCGTGCGGAGGGTTTTTGAATCAGTAACCATGGAGTTCAGGGTGAGCCGGCCTCTGCTCGCTCACTGCATCGCGCTCTCGGCGCTCACCGCCAATCCCTCGGGTGAGGGGAATTCGGATGCGCTAGCGCCGCTGGCGATCCGGGGGGCCGAGCCTCGGAGCCGGCTCGGGCTCCCTGCGCCGCTTGATCTGGCGTTTTACCTCGTCGAGGAAGCGTGAGGTGTCGTCGCGGAGATCGTCGGACAGGAACTCCCCCGGGGGCTCGTCACCCTGCTCCTCGGGGGACCTCCGCTTGGCTTTTCTCCGTTCTCCGGCCATCCCTCTCCGCAACGTAGGTCTGTGCTCGTCCACTTAGAGAGACGCGTGGACGGCCCCCCGGCTTGCGGCAAAGCCGGGTGTTTTTCCCGCTCCTAGCGAGGAAGGTTTTGGATGGAGCCGACGGGGATCGAACCCGTGACCTCCAGAGTGCCACTCTGGCGCTCTCCCAGCTGAGCTACGGCCCCTCGCAGGTATCCCAGTCTAGCCGCGAAGTCGTAATCGTCACCGTGATCACACCTTGGCGGTAAGACGCCCATTTGCACTGGAGGCGCAGTGGGTCTGAGGACGACTCCTGCTCGGGGATCGCTCCTTTCTCATCCGTTGTTATGTCAGCCAACGTACCGCGCGCATCGGCAGGGCCATGTCTCGATTAGACAACCCCCGCTCGGGCTACACTCAGGCCAAGGAAAGGAACCAACCAGCTCTGACTTCACTCGACCAAGCACGTCGTATCGCCGGCCTCGCCGAGGAGAAGTTGGCGCAGGACATCGTCATCCTCGACATGCGCCCCGTGTGCGCGTACACGGACTTCTTCGTCATCTGCTCGGGCCAGAACCCGCGGCAGACGAAAGCAATCGTCGACGATGTCCGCCAAGGGCTCAAGCAAGACGAGCAGGTGCTTCCGCCCGCGGTCGACGGTGAGCGTGAGGGCACCTGGATCGTGGCCGACTACACCGACGTCGTCCTGCACGTCTTTACGCCCGAGATGCGCGATTACTACCGCCTCGAGGAGCTCTGGGAAGACGTGCCCTCGGTGATCGCCTCCGGCGACTCGCGGTAAGTGCTGCGCGCGTAGCGCGACGAAAAGCACGGTTCGAGGATGCCGGCATCGACCAGCGCGTCATGCAGATGCACTACGGATTCCAGCAAGCGCCTTCCCGGTAGAGGCTGCGCTCCTCGATGATCCGCGCCACTGCGGGCGGGACGAGGTCTGCAATCGATTCGCCGCAGGACACTCGGTCACGCACGTCGGTGCCCGAGATTCGCGGGGAGTCGAAATCGAATGTGACCTCACTCTCGTACCCTGACCGGGTCCCGACTGCGAGCGTGACCCAGCGCAGGATCTCGTCGGGATCCTTCCAGCTCTCGAACACGGCGGCCTGGTCGGCGCCGACGATGAAGTAGGCGTCGCCGAAGCGACCACCACGAACCGCGTCGACCGTGTACGGATGCGGATCGAGCACCACCTCACCCAGGCCCGCGAAAGCAGCCTCGGCCATCCGGAACCTGTCGTCAGCGCTTGCCAACGCGGCCCGGTGACCCGGCCGCTCCGCGACCATTACGATCAGTCGGTCGATCGGCAGCTGCTCTACGGCGGAGCGCGCCAGGGCGACATGGCCATTGTGCGGGGGGTCGAAGCGCCCACCCAGGAGACCGATCAACCGAGCTCCATGACGTCGTCGCCGATCTCGATCTCCGCGCCGGGTCGCGCGCCTGCGGCCCGCAAGGCCGCCTCGAGCTCGTCCTGAGGCGGAGGGCGGCCGGCGACGCGAAAGCCCCGATCGGTGCGCAGGATCCGGAACGTCCGGCGGCCCTTCGGCTTCGGCCGGTAGACGAGGAAGTCGGCGAGCCCGCCTGCTCGTGCCTCGGAAGGCTCCTCCGTGGGCGGGCACAGCTCGAAGAGCGCCCGCCTGAACTCCTCGACGCCCACCCCGGTCGCGCAGGACAAGGCGAAGACAGCCTCGACGCGCTCGTCGTCGACCCGAAACGGCGGTACCTCGGGCAGCAGGTCGACCTTGTTCAGGACGACGACCTGCCGGCGCTCGTGCAACCCCGCCCCGTACTCACGGAGCTCGACGTTGATCGCTGCGAAGGACTCGTGCGGATCACCGGCGGCGACGTCGATCACGTGCACGAGCAGCTGGGCGCGCTCGAGATGAGCGAGGAACTCGTGCCCCAGCCCGATGCCCTGGCTGGCGCCTTCGATCAGGCCCGGCACGTCCGCGACGACCAGCTGCCTCCCATCCGGAGCGTCCACCGTGCCGAGCACCGGGGCCAGCGTCGTGAACGGGTACTCGGCGACCTTCGGTTTCGCGTTCGAGATGCGGCGAATCAAGGACGACTTGCCGGCGTTCGGCAACCCGACCAGCGCGGCGTCCGCCAGCAGCTTGAGCCGGAGCTCGATGACGGCCTCCTCCCCGGGGAGCCCGACCTCGGCGAACCTCGGCGCCTGACGGGTCGGCGAGGCAAACCGTTTGTTTCCCCGTCCGCCCGCGCCCCCGCGGGCAACCAGGAACCGCCCGCCGGGGCTCGCCAGGTCGGCGAGGAGCTGACCCACGTCGTCGAAGACCTGTGTCCCAGCCGGGACACGAAGCTCGACGTGATCCCCCGCCGCCCCGTGCTTGTTCGTGCTCTTCCCAGGCCCGCCGCGGCCGGCCTTGAATCGCTTGCGGCCACGGAACGACGAGAGATCGCGCAGAGCCGCGTCGGCGACAAGTGCGATGTCGCCCCCCGATCCGCCGTCACCGCCGTCCGGGCCACCTTTGGGCACGAACTTCTCGCGGCGGAAGCTGAGCCCTCCGTCTCCCCCGCGCCCGGCCTGCAACTCGATGCGGGCCCGATCCTGGAACACGACGCTTCTAGTCTGTGCTGTCGGGCACGACGGCGACCACGCGGCGGGCGCCGCTCGTCTGGAAGGCAACCTTGCCGTCCTGCTTGGCGAAGATCGTGTCGTCGCGGCCGATGCCGACACCCGTACCTGGCCGGAAGCGGCTGCCTCGCTGGCGAACGAGGATCATGCCCGCCTTGACCTCCTGGCCGTCGAACAGCTTCACACCGAGGCGTTTCGAGTTCGAGTCGCGGCCGTTGCGCGAGGAGCCGAGCCCTTTTTTGTGTGCCATATCGCTTAGCTCTCTTTCTTGGCCGGGGCCTTTTTGGCGGTTGGCTTCTTCGTCGTGGTCGTCGTCCGCTTCGGCGCCTCGGCCTTCTTCTCCTCGGCCTTCGGCTTCGAGGCGGTCGAGCTCTTGCCGCCGATCGCCTCGATCTCGATCTCCGAAAGCCGGCTGCGGTGTCCCGTGTGCCGCCTGTAGCCGGTTCGCTTGCGGTACTTGCCGACCTTGATCTTCTTGCCGAGGGTGTGGCCCACGACCCGAACGGTCACAGCGGTGCCCGTCGGGCTGAAGTCGGCCTTGCCGTCGCCGCCGAGGAACAGGATGTCGGGCTGGAACGTCTTGCCCTCGTCCTGACGGAGCCGGTCCACGAGCAACCGGTCGCCCTCCTGGACGCGGTACTGCTTGCCCCCCAGTGAGATGATCGCGTAGCCGGCCATAGAAATCGCGGGCGCTCGCCCGCGGACGAATCAGTCTACCCATCGGCCGAAGTCCTGCAAAGCCCCGCACCGGGGCCTACACAGTGCTACTAGCTCTCGGGCGTCGGCTCCGGCTCGGTCGTAGTCGCGACCTTCTTGCGCCGGTTGCGGCCGCCGCGGGAGCCACGTCGTGTCTTCTTCTTGACCGGTTGCTCCCCTTCGGCCGCAGCGGCAGTATCGGAAACCGGCGCCTCGCCGTTCTCGCGGCCGAGCTCCGGATCGGGGACGTGAATCGTGGCCACAGCCTCTGCTTCGGGCTCGCCGTTCGCGGCCGCGGCGGCCGCGGCGGCCGCAGTGGGCGCCGTGGCCATCGTGGCCGGTGCAGGCTTGCGGCGACGGTTTCGGCCTCCGCGCGTTCCCCGACGCGTTTTCTTCTTCGGCTTCTCGTCCGCGGCGGTCCCCTCTCCAGCGGGCTCCTCGGTGGCTTCATCCGGCTCAGCCACAGCTTCGGCTTCGGCTTCAGCCTCCACTTCGAGCAACGGCTCAACCGCTTCCTCGGGGTCGGCCACGGTTTCCGATTTCGCTTCGAGCCCAGGCGTTGCCTCGGCCTTCTTGCGCCGCGGTGCCCGTGTGGGCTTCTCGGCCTCCGACTCGGCGGTGATCGGCCCATCGCCGGCACCTGACTTTGCCGGCGTGACGAGCGACGCGTAAGCCACTCCGTCGAGCACGCGGTCGACCCGAACCTTGACTTTCTTTCCGACGAGCTTGGCCGCGTCGGAGACGATCAGCGCGGACCCGTCGAGCTTGGCAACGGCTGCTGCGAGATCATGCCGCCCGACCTCGACGAGCTCGACACGCGTCTCCTCGCCCTCCGAGACAGGGCCGGTCGGGGCAAGATCAACGAGCTTGCCTTCAGCCACGACCTGGAAGTGCTCCAGCGACACACCGGTCTGGCGGTCGATGAAGAACCGCCGCTTGGAGCGCTCCTCGATCTCGGCGAGACGCGAAGCGCCCTGCCCAATCACGTGCTCGGCGACATGCTGCTCCAACTCGACGCGGAAAGCCTCGACGCCGCGCTTGGCGCTGACGGCGAGGCCACGCAGCTTGCGCTCGATGTCGACGGCGGCGGATTCGGCCGAGAGCACGATCCCGTCCCCGGTGCAGGTCGGACACTTCTGCGTGAGGATCTCGCGCGGGCCCTCCGTCACGTTCTGGCGCGTCATCTCGACGAGCCCGAGGGGCGAGATCTCGACGACGTATGTCTTGGTGCGATCGCGTTCGAGCTCCTTGTTCAGGGCCTCCTCGACCGTGGTCCGGTTCTTCGGGTTCGCCATGTCGATGAAGTCGATGACGATGATCCCGCCGATGTCCCGCAGCCGCAGCTGGTGGACGACCTCCTTGACGGCTTCGAGGTTGTTCGCGGTGATCGTGTCCTCGAGGCGGGCGCCGGAGCTCTTCGAGCGGGAACCGACGAAGCGGCCCGTGTTGACGTCGATAACGGTGAACGCTTCGGCGTAGTCGAACACGAGGTAGCCCCCCGAAGGCAGGTCGACTCGACGCGAGAGCGTGGAGCGGATCGCATCCTCAACACCGGTCGCCTCAAAGAGAGGGGTCTTGTCGCGGTGGCGGGAGACGCGCTCGACCATGTGCGGCGAGGTCTTCTTCAAATAGCCGACGACCCGCTTGAACGTGAGGTCGTGATCGACGACCGCGCGCTGGAAATCCTCCGTGAAGAGGTCGCGCACGACGCGGAGCGGAAGCTCCGCCTCCTGGTAAACGAGGCTCGGCGCCTTGGCCGACTTCGCCGTCGTCTCGATCGACTTCCAGAGGCGCTGCAGGAAGACGAGGTCGCGCTCGACGTCTTCGGCCGAAGCTCCCTCGGCGGCGGTGCGGACGATGACGCCGCCCTCCTTCGGCGCGAGCGCCTTGAGGATGTCGCGCAAGCGGATGCGCTCGTCGTCCTCCAGCCGACGCGAGACTCCGAGGCCCTCGCCGTTCGGGACGAAGACCACGAAGCGGCCGGGCAACGAGATGTCTGTCGTGAGTCGCGCGCCCTTGCCCTTCATCGGGTCCTTGACCGCTTGGACGAGGACATCCTGACCCCGGCTCAACAAGTCCTGGATCTTCTTGCCCTTCCCCCGGCCCTCGAGCTCCGGCCTGACGATCTCGTCGACGTAGAGGAAGCCGTTCTTCTCCAGGCCGATCTCGACGAATGCGGCCTCCATGCCCGGCAGGACGTTGTCGACCGAGCCCTTGTAAATGTTTCCGGCGATCGAGCGGCGGGCGGGGCGCTCGAGGTAGACCTCGGCGACGCGGCCGTCCTCGAGCACGCCGACACGCTGCTCACCGACGTCGACGGAGACGAGCAGCTCGCGCTTCGCCGGCGGGAGCGGTGGGCGCTTGGCCGGTGTGCGGCGACGCTGTGTGCGCGTCCGGGCGCCGGCTGGCTTCCTCTCGGCCGCGGGCTTCGGGGTGGGCGGGCGGGCCGAAGCCGGCTTGGCCTCCGCCTTCGCTGTGGACGTGGACATCGTGCCCGCGTCGGACGGTCGTTTCTTGCGGTTCCGGCCGCCGCGCGACCCCCGGCGCCTCTTTGGTCTCTCCTGTGTTGTCGTGTCGCCCGCCGCCTGTGGGGCGGGCCTGTCGGCTACTTCTCGGACAGTGTCCGAAGCGGGGCGCTCATCGCGCGCCTGTTCCTGGCGCGTCTTGCGCCTGAACCATTGCAGCAAGCGAAAACTCCTTGTGTGACGCGCGCGCTGCCCCGGTAGGGCGCGCGCTGCGAATGGATGGTGGAAAGTTCGAGCATAGAAAGCTCGATTCCCAGGGTATCAGGAGCCTAGGTCGCCTTCGGCGACCCGCCGAATGTCTCACGACTTTCGGCGGCGAAAAGCACGCTTTGGCGGCGTACGCTGTTTAGCACGCTCGTGCTGGTGGCGGTGCACCTCCACGACAGGAGTCAGGCCGCTGCGACGGGTCTCAGCTTGGCGCGCCTCGTTCGGATCGCACGCAACCGTTGCCCCAGTCGTGCCCAGGCCCAGGGCTCAACCTCCTTGTAACGCGCGGCGGTCTGACCCCTGGTCGACGCCAGATACTCGAACCACGCGTCGGCTTCCTCGATCAGAAGCAGCTCGTGCGCCTCACGCTTAGATGCCATCCGCCGCCAGGGTAGGTCCCGGACCGGACGGACTAACGTCCGAATTAGGGCGTCCGAGGGTAGTTCAGACGTTCGGCGGGTCACTTGGGGGCGACACCGCCCGCGGTGCCTCAGCGCCGTCGAGCGCAGATCGCCTGCAAAACACCGACTGACGCGAGATTCACGACCATCGAGGACCCGCCGGATGACACGAACGGAAGCGGAATCCCGGTGATCGGCGCCATCCCGATCGTCATGCCGACGTTGATGAAGATCTGCACCAGAAAAACGAAGGCGATGCCGCCTGCAACCGTCGCCGTGTACGCGTCCGTCGCGTAGGTGATGACTTTGATTGCCCGCCAGATGAGGAGGAGGTAGAGGAGCAGCAGGATCGAGACGCCGAAGAAGCCACGCTGCTCGGCGAGCGAGGCGAAGACGAAGTCCGTGTGATGCTCGGGGAGGTAGTTCAGGTTCGTCTGGGTGGCTCCGGAGACTCCGCGTCCGTCGAGTCCGCCCGCGCCCACAGCCGTCGTCGACTGCGTGATGTTGTAGGTCGATCCCTGCGGATTCTCCGACGGGTTCAGAAAGCCCGTGAGGCGGTCCCGCTGATAGTCCGCGAGCAGGTGGATCCCTGCCGCCGGCGCTGCCCAGAGGACGACGACCGAGGCGAGCGCGGCCACGCCGAGGAGCGCCGACAGGTGCACCCAGCGCGTCCCTGCGACGAAGAGCGTCGCCCACAGGGCAGCCGCATACGCGACTGCCGTCCCGAGGTCCGGCTGTAGGAAGACGAGGATCATCGGCACCAAGGCGAGGCCCGTCGCGGCGAGCATCGTCCTCCCCTCGGCGACCCGTTTCCCGCGATCTGCCAGGAAGGCGGCGAGGGAGAGGATGACGAGGAGCTTCCCGAACTCCGAGGGCTGGAACTGAAACGCGCCGAGCTCGATCCAGCGCCGCGTGTTGCGGACCTCGACGCCGATCACGGGGACGAGGAGCAGCATCGCGATCATCCCGCCGTACACGATCCTGCTGTGCCGGCGATAGAGCTGCGGGTCGATCAGCACCGCGCCGATCAGGCCGATCGATCCGATCAGCGCGTAGGCGGCCTGCCGCTTGACGTAGTAGTCCGGATCGCCCGCGACGTCGAGCTTCGTGATGCCGTCGATCGCCCAGAGGCCGTACCCCACGAGCGCGACGACCGTGGCGAGCAGCACCCAGTCGAGGTTGCGGAGGAGTGACGCCTCGCGCGCACGCGCGGGCATGCGCGACGGCATCCGCTGTGTGACGACGTAATCGACCATCAGTCGGCCTCCGCGGGCTGCACGAGCCCGGCCTGTTCGCCGAAGTAGGACTCGAAGACTTTGAGCGCCGCCGGCGCCGCTGCCTCGCCGCCGAAGCCGCCATTCTCGATCAGGGCGCAGACGACGAGCTCGGCCGCGTGCGAGGGCCCGTAGCCGCACCACCAGGACGTGTCCATGAGGGTCGAGTAGTCGGTGAAGTTGATCAGCCGCTCGGCCGTCCCCGTCTTGCCGGCGATCGGCACCGGGAAGTGGCCGAAGGTCCCGGCCGAGGTGCCGTCCGCCGCGTGCGTCGCCTGGTAGAGGCCTTCCCGCACGACCTCGAGAGCCTCTTTGTCGATGGCGATTTCGCGCGGCGGCGGCGAGAAGCGGCGTAGCGTCAGCGGCCCGGTCGGCCCCCCTCTCGCGTTGCCCTGCTGAACCGCCGCGACCACGTGTGGCGTCACGAGCTTGCCGCCGTTCGCGATCAGCGCGTACATGCGGGCCATCTGGAGCGGCGTCACCTGCAGGTCCTTCTGGCCGATCGCGAGCTGCACCGAGTCGCCCGGCTTCCAGAGCCTGTCGATCTCCCAGCAGCAAGGATCTGTCTTTTTCGTGTACGTCGCCTTCCGCCACTCGGGTGTCGGCAGGAGGCCGGCCAGCTCGGGCCCGACGTCGAGGCCCGTCAGCTGCCCGAAGCCGAAGCGGTTGGCCCACTCCTGGAGTGGGTGGCCGCGCTCCGGCGGTAGGTCGTAGAAGCGCTTGCCGACCTCGTAGAAGTACGTGTCGCACGACTGTGCGAGCGCCGTCGGCAGCGTCATCGCCTCGTTCACAAACGGGTTCCAGTTACGGAAGCGCTGCTTGAAGATCGTGACCTCGCCCGTACACGGGATCGCGTCATAAGGAGCGAGGATGTGCTCCTGCATCCCGGCGAGGGCGGTGACCGGCTTGAACGTGGACCCCGGCGGATAGAGGCCGGACGTGACCCGGTTCAGAGACGGATAGTTCGCCTTCGCGGCGGCCTCCTGATCGAGGAGCAGCTGCAACTGCTTGCGCTGGCCGGGCTTGACGTAGACCTCCGGGTGGAACGTCGGATGTGACGCCATCGCGCGAATCGCCCCGTCGCGTGGGTCGAGGGCGACGATCGCGCCGGCATTCGCGTTCCAGTTGCCCTCGTCGAGAGCGAGGTCGATCCCGTAGACGAGCGCGGCCTGCGCTGCCCGCTGCAGCTTCGCGTCGAGCGTCAGCCGGAGGCCGTGTCCGGGAATCGGATCGGTGTCCCTCAAGGCTGCGCTCGTCGGTCGGCCGAGCGAGTCGACCCGGAGTCGGGCGAGGCCGGTCTGTCCGCGCAGGAACTTGTCGAAAGCGGACTCGACCCCGCCCTGTCCGATCCTGTCTCCCGATCGATAGCTGCGCTGCTCGGCGAGCTGTTCAGGCGAGATCTCTCCCACATGGCCGAGGAGTTGAGGGGCGAGGTCACCGAATGGATAGCGGCGGACGTAGGTGTCTTCGACGACGACGCCGGGGAACTCCGCGTTTCGCTCGGTGAGGAACTGCACCTCGGCCTCGGTCGCGTCCTCCTTCACGGTGACCGGGGTGACCGGGTCGCCCTGGTATTGCTCAATCTGCTTCGTGATGTCGACCAGCGGGACGCGCAGGATCTGCGCCAGGCGCTTGAGCTCGGCGTACGCGCCCTTGTCCGGGAGGTCTGACGGGTAGACGCGGATCGCGGTCGCGCCGGCGTTGTCGACGAGCACCCGGCCGCGCCAGTCGCGGATCGGCCCTCGCGCGGCTTCGATCCGCAGCGTGCGGAGCTGGTTGTTCTCGGCGGCCTGGAGGTGCTGCGTCCCGGACAGCACCTGGAGCGCCCAGAGCCGGAAGAAGAGGATGGCGAAAGCAACGAGGACGAGGAAGCCGAGGATCCCGATCCGGAATACCATCTGCGGCGTCAGGCGATACGGGGTCTGGGCGCGCGGGTCCCGTGGCAGGAACCGGCCCGGGCGCACGCGTGCGCCGGTGCTAGCCAACGAATTCCACCTCCGGGCGAGGCACCGCCGGCAAGAAGAGCCTGCGGCACAGCGAGAAGACCGGGAAGGCGAGGATCAGGTTCAGCGCAACCTCGGGCGGCAGCGCGTCGACGAGCGCGACCTTGGCGGACACGGGGTCGCCGAGCATGAAGTGGAGGATCAGGGAACTGAGCGCGTAGAGCACGGTCACGACGGCCACCGAGACCAGTGGCGCGTGTGCGCGCCCCCGCCCCGTCGTCTCGCCGTATCGGCCGACCCAGAACCCGGCCAGGGTCAGCAGGAGCGACGTGAACCCGAGCGTGCCGAGCAGAGAGACGTCGAAGAGCAGGCCCGCCCAGAAGCCGCTGACCGCTCCGAACACGGCCCCGTTCAACAGGGCGATCGCGACCAGGATGACGAGCACGAGGTCCGGGGAGCCGCCCAGAACTCCGATCGTGCCGACGATCGTGACCTGGACGACGACCGCGAAGAAGAGCAGGACGGCTGCTTTGGCTCCCGCCGCGAGCATCAGCGCTTCTTCGGGACGAGCACCAGCACGCTGTCGAGGTCGCTGAAATCGACGAAGGGGCGCACCTGCACGTCCTGGTAGAGATCGACGTCTGTCTGCCCGACGCTGTTCACGTAGCCGACGGGGATGTTTCCCGGGAAGAAGGAGCCGAGCCGCCCCTGGCCTCGTCCCGCCGTGACGACGATGTCGTTCTGCACGACGGACTTCTCCTTCGGAACGCGGTCGAGAATGAGTGCGGAGCCCTCACCGTGCCGCAGCACGCCGATGGCGCCCGTCTTGACCGCGCGCGCGGTGACCGCGCTCTCCTGGTCGGTGAGCATCGTCACTCGGGACTGATCGCGGAGGACCTTCGAGACGTGCCCGACGAGGCCGCGTCCGGTGACGACGGCGTCATAGAGCCGGACGCCGTCGGACGATCCGGCGGAGATGATGATCTTCTGCTCGAACTCCCCCGCCGGGTTCGACATCACGCTGGCGGCCACTGCGCGGTTGCGCGGGAAGTCCTCGGGGAACGTGGCGCCGCGCTGGTACTTGAGCAAGTCCTTGAGCCGCTTGTTCTCCCGCAGCGCGTCGGCGCTCACGATCACCTGTGACCTCACGTCCTCGAGCTCCTGGTGCAGGCGCTCGTTCTCGGACTTCGCGTGAACGAGGTTGGCCGCCCAGCCGTAGGCATCTCGGAACGGGCGGGAAACACGCTGCGCGCCGATCTCGAAGGGCCTCATGGCGCTGGCGGCCACGCTCTGGAAGTCGTGGAGGGCGCCACTCGGCGTCTCGCGGAAGTAAACGGTGATCATCGCGAGCGAGGCCAGCAGGAGCACGGCAACGATCAGGCGCCGCTTGAGCGGACCTGTCTGCCGAGAGGAGTACGAGGGGGCGACCGTCCGCCGGGTCGGGGAGCCGAGCGCCGCCACCCGCGGGCTGCGCTTCCTGGGCACGGGCCTTGAGGTTAACGAAGAGCGGGAAATGGCCTAACGACGGTAGCCGTTGCGGCTGCGGCGACGCGCTTTCGCAGCCCGGTTCATGACCTCGAGCACCTCGAGGCTGCGCCCGGAGCCGACCGCGACGCACGTGAGCGGCGATTCGGCCAGCTGGGTCGGCATCTGCGTCTCGTGCCGTAGGCGCTCGTCGAGACCGGTGAGCAGCGCGCCGCCACCGGCCAGGACGATGCCGCGGTCCATGATGTCGGCAGCCAGCTCGGGCGGGGTCTTGTCGAGCGTGGAGCGGATCGCGTCGATGATCTGGCTGACGGGATCCTCGAGCGCGTGGCGCACCTCGTCGGAGGAGAGGATGACCGTCTTCGGCAGGCCCGTGAGCATGTCGCGCCCTCGCACCTCGGCCTGCACCTCCTCCTTGAGGGGGAACGCCGAGCCCACCTCGAGCTTGATCTCCTCGGCCGTCTGCTGGCCGATCAGGAGCTTGTACTCCTTCTTGATGTGGCTGATGATCGCCTCGTCCATCTCGTCGCCGCCGACCCGGAGGGACTGGGAGACGACAATGCCGCCGAGCGAGATGACTGCGACCTCGGTGGTGCCGCCGCCGACGTCGACGATCATGTTCCCCGTCGGCTCGGAGACTGGGAGCCCGGCTCCGATCGCGGCGGCCATCGGCTCCTCGATCAGGTGCGCCTCGCGAGCGCCCGCGGAGAGCGTCGCCTCCTCGACGGCGCGCTTCTCGACACCGGTCACGCCGGACGGGACGCAGACGACCACGCGCGGATGTGCGAAGCGGTGCTGGTGGACCTTCTGGATGAAGTGGCGGAGCATCTGCTCCGTGACGTCGAAGTCGGCGATGACGCCGTCCTTCAGCGGCCTGATCGCGGCGATCGTGCCCGGGGTGCGGCCGAGCATCCGCTTGGCCTCGACGCCGACCGCGTGCACCTCACCCGACCGCTGGTCGATGGCGACGACCGACGGCTCCGAGAGCACGATTCCGCGCCCGCGGACGTAGACCAGCGTGTTCGCTGTGCCCAAGTCGACGGCCATGTCGCGGCCGCCGAAGCCGTTGAAGAAGCCTAGAAAGCCCATTCGCCCCGCCCGAGTGTAGTTAAACGGTGGGAAAACGCTAGTAACTAGCCAAACCCGTAAATGCCTGCAAAACGCTCTGCTAGGAGCCGCACGAGGAGCGCGGCGGGCAGGCCGACGACGTTCAGGTAGTCGCCTTCGACGCGCTCGACGAGGCTGGCGCCGAGGCCCTGGATCGCATAACCACCGGCGCGGTTCTCCCATTCGCGGCTGCCGAGGTACTGCGCGAGGTCGCGGGCAGTGAGCTCACGAACGCTGACGAGCGTCGTCTCGTGATGGAGCTCTTCCCAGGCAGGCGTGACGAGGCAAAGCCCCGAGACGACCTCGTGCGTTCGGCCCGAGAGCCGCTCGAGCATCGACTCGGCCTCGACGGCGTGCGCGGGCTTGCCGAGCACCTCGTCGTCGACTACGACAGCCGTGTCCACACCGAGCACGGGCCGATCCCCAGCCGTGTCCGCGACCGACCTGGCCTTTCCCCGTGCGTGTTCCGTAACTATTGTCGAGGGGTCTGACCCTTTTTGTAGGTTTGCAGGGGTTTCTTCGTAGCGAGGCCCGACGGCGTCGAACGGGATCTCGAGCTGCCTGAGGATTTTTCGGCGCTGCGGGGAGATCGAGGCGAGGAGCAGAGGTGGCGCCGGCGGGACCCTCACGCGGTCTTACGAGCGCGCCAAATCTCTTCCCATGGCCAGCGCCGGGCCCACTCGGGATTGAACGCGTAGTAGGCGTGCTTCGCCGTCTCCTTGTCCGCGTAGAGCTCCGCCAGGTCGAGAATCTCGAAACCGTTTCCGCGCAGAACCTTCACCCACTCGCTGTGCCCCATCTGGAACTCCGTCGTGCCGTCGTCCTCCCAGTCGATGCGGTACAAGCCTCGTTGGGGACGCTGGAGCGTGTCGGCCGTTTCCTCGTCCTTCCAGCAGAGCACCGCCAGGGTCGCATTGCGGAGAAACACGAGCTCTCCGCCGGGTCGAAGCAGCCGCGCCGCCTCGGGCACCCACTTGTACGGATCGCACCAGATCGACGCGCCATACTCCGAAACGGCCAGGTCGAACGACGCCTCGGGGAGCCCCGTCTCCTCCGCGTTCGCCTCGACGAGCTCGAGACCCAGCCCGAACTCCTCGTCCATGCGCCGCGCCGTCTCGAGCTGCGCGGGTGTCACGTCGACGCCGACCACGCGCCGTGCCCCTGCCCGCTTCAGCCACGCGCCGAAATACGCCGTTCCGCAGCCGAGCTCGATGACGTCTTTGCCCTCGAGCTCCGGCAGCATCTTCACCTCCGACTCCGGCGCCTTGCACATCCCCCAGGCGATCTCCTGACTGGCCCACGCAGCGGGCGCGCGCTCATCGGTGTAGTCCGCGTTCGACTTCGTCCAGGAGTCTCGATTCTTCTCGAGGTAATCAGGCAAACCAGAGCGCGATCTCACGCTCGGCCGACTCGGTCGAGTCCGAGCCGTGCACGAGATTGTCCGGCATCGAGAGCGCGAGGTCGCCGCGGATCGTCCCCGGCGCAGAGTCCGCCGGGTTCGTCGCGCCCATGGTCGTCCGCACGACGGCAATCGCGCCCTCCCCCTCGAGGACGAGCGCGACCGTCGGCGCCGACGTGATGAACGTGACCAGCTCGTCGAAAAACGGCTTCTCCGCGTGCTCGGCGTAATGCTCCTCCGCGAGCGCCCGGCCGACCGCGAGCAGCTTCGCCTCGACGATCTTCAGGCCGCGCCGCTCGAAGCGCGCGAGAAGCTCGCCCGCCAGCGCACGCTGCACGGCGTCGGGCTTGATCAGGACGAGTGTTCTCTCGAGGGCCACGGAGGCCGGATGCTACTCGGACCCGGCCTGCTCTCTCGGAGGCTCGATCGGCGGGAACTGGAGAGCAGTCGGCGTCGAGATCGGCGTCTCACAGTACGGACAGACCTGCCACAGCGGCTCGAGCGGCGCCTTGCACGTCTCGCAGGACTGCCGGAGTCGCGTGGTGCACACGGGGCAGACGAGGAAGTTCTCGTCGATCTCCGCGCGGCAGACCGGACAGTGCTGCCGCCGGTGGCTCAGGCGCTCCTCCATCGCCTTGATCTCGAGCTCGCGCTCGCGCACGTCCTCGAGGTACTCAGGCGGCCGGAAGAGCATGTAGATGAACACCCCGACGAACGGCGGGACGAGCCCGAGGACCATCGCCATCGCAACGAGCCAGGGATCCTCGATCCGCCGGCGGGCGTCCTTGTAGACCCAGTAGCCGATCGCCAGCCAGAAGACGACGAGCAGGAAGATCGACAGGTTGCGGATGATCGGCCAACCGCCGGATCCGAAGAAATCGTGCAATACCCCGAAGAACCCCTCTGCAAGCACCATGTCGTCTCCCTACAAGAGCAGCTGTCCGACCAGATAACCGGCGGCAAACGCAAGCCCGACGATCGCAAGGACAACGACCGCCGCAAATGCGAAAACGCTCAGCCTGTCGGCGGCTTTCGTCACTTTACGCCCTCTTCCTCTCATCGTAGAGATCCGCCAGCAGATAGAGCGATCCCGTGACGAGGATCCGGGGGCTGAGCTCACGGGCTCGCGCCAGGGCCGCCTGCGGGTCCGCGACGGCTTCGACCTGGGCGAAATGCGGTTCCGCGCGGCGGACGAGCTCCTCCGCGGGCAGCGCGCGCTCGTTCGTTGACCGGGTGGCGATCAGGTGGCTCCCGGCCTGGGACAGGCGCCCGAGGATCGCGTCGACGTCCTTGTCGGCTAGCACCGACAAGCAGAGCGTGTAGTCGCGGGCGGGCAGGCGCTCGAGTAGCCAGTCGACGGCGCCCGGGGTGTGAGCGCCGTCCCACACTTCCTCGCCGCGTTGCTCGAAGCGGCCCGGCAGGTTGACCTCGAGGCGCCCCTCGACCGGGCGGCCGAGGAAGGCCTCCGCCGCTGGCTGGGCGCCGCCGAACACGTGCTCCGCGTCCCTCGGAACCAACCCTGAGTATGTGTTGTCTGATGTGACAACTACTCTGGCCGCATGCGCTACTGCCAGCTTCTCTTTCGCAATCTGCTCTCGCGTGTATCCGAGCACTTCCGTGTGCTCCAGATCGACGTTCGTGAGCAGGACGATCCCCGCGTCGATCACGTTCGTCGCATCGAGCCGGCCGCCGAGCCCCGCTTCGACGACCGCGACCTCCACCCCACACTCGGAGAACTCGAGCAGCGCCGCCCCGGTCAGAGTCTCGAACTGGGTCGCACCGAGGGCCTGCGCCGCGGGCCGCACGCGCTCGAGGGCTCGCTCCAGGTCGACGTCGCTCCCGCCGACCTGGATCCGTTCGCTCCAACGACTCACGTGCGGAGACGTGTACGCGCCAGTCCTCACGCCTTCGCGCTCGAGATAGGCAGCAATCGTCCTCGTCGCCGTCGACTTGCCCTTGGTGCCGACGACGTGGATCGAAGGGTAGGCGCGTTGAGGACTCTCGAGCTCGGCGAGGAGCGCACGCATGGTGTCGAGACCGAACTTCTCGGGCCAGGGACTGAGCGACTCGAGCCAGGTGAGGCCCGAACCTCGCCTCTCAGCTACGAATGGCATCGAGCTCACGGCGGTACCGCTCGAGCTTCTCGCGCTCCGCCTCCACGATCTCCGCCGGCGCCCTCTGGACGAACCGTTCGTCGGCCAGCTTGTCCTCGCCACGCGCGATCTCCTTCTCGAGGCGCTCGATCTCCGCCTG
>JACCXX010000043.1 GCA_013696805.1 Actinomycetota bacterium | reverse complement strand
TGACGATCGCGACCTTCATGATCCTGGAGCAGCTGAAGATCGCGCACGACATCGTCGTCACGACCTACACGCTGCTCCTTGGTGCTGTCGCGCTCGGCTCGGCGCTCGCCTTCGGCCTCGGAGGCCGCGACGTGGCGGCCAGGATGCTGGAGGGCGCGTACCAGAAGGGTCAGCAGAACAAGGAGCAGATCAAGCAGGACTTCGCGCAGGGCAAGGAGCAGGCCAAGCAGGAGGCCCGGGAGAAGAAGGAAGAGATGGAGGGCGGCCAGATGAACCAGAACCTCTCTCCACGGCCGCCAGCGGCGACGATGCCCGTCGACCAGGGCACGACTCAGATCCGGTAGCTCATAGAGGGGCGGCTTCGGCCGCCCCTCCTCTACCCACCGCCGTAGATCGAGATCGGGAGGTCGAGCGTGACCTCGTCGCCCTGGGGCAGCTCTTCCTCGAGACGGGCCAGAACGAATCTGGCGCCCGGTGCGGCTGCGAGCAGGCGCGCCTCTACCTCGTCGAAGCTCTTCAGCTCGACGAGCTCTTGCTTGAAGGGCCGTGGGAACCGCCCGCGGCCGAGGTACCAGCTGTAGAACTTCTTCAGGAAGCCTGTCGCCCGGTGCTCGCCGAGCTCCCGGACCGTCTCGCGCATGAAGAGGATCAGCTCGGCGACGACTTCCTCGCGGGTCGGCTTCGACGCGTCGCCCATGATCTCGCGCAGCACCCACGGGTTTCCCTGCGCGGCGCGACCGACCATGACCGCGGCGGCGCCCGTCGTAGCGAGCACGGCCTGCGCTTTTGCCCGCGACGTGATGTCGCCCGACGCGATGACGGGCACGCCGACGCGCTCGACGAACTCGGCCGTGAGCGAGTGGTCGGCCTCGCCCGTGTACATCTGCTTCGCGGAGCGCGGGTGCAATGTCAGCGTCGCTGCCCCTGAGGCGACAAGGCGGGGCCCGACGTCGAGGCAGACCCGCGAGCCGTTCTCGACGCCGCGGCGCATCTTCACGGACACGGGGACGTCAACCGCCTCGGCGACTGCGGACACGATCCGGCAAGCGCGGTCCGGGTTTTCCAGCAGCGTCGCGCCTGCTCCGGTCTTCGTGACCTTCCGGACCGGGCAGCCGAAGTTGATGTCGACGAGGTCGGCCCCGGCGGCCTCGACCATGCGCGCCGCCTCGGCCATCACGACCGGCTCGGCACCGAAAATCTGAACCGCAAGCGGATGCTCGTCGGCGGCGATGCGCAGGTAGCCGAGTGTGCGCTCGTTTCCGTGATGCAGCCCGGCGCAGCTCACCATCTCCGAGCAGACGAGCCCGGCACCGTAGCGGCGGCCCTGGCGGCGAAACGCCTGCACGCTCACGCCGGCCATCGGCGCCAGCACCAGCCGGCTCGGGATCTCGACCGGACCGATGCTCCACGAATTGTGAAGATCTACCTGCATATAGGGCAAAATCGTAGCTTCGGAGCCTGTTTGACGCTGTCCATGATCACAGGTACTATGCCCGGCCGCGACGGCGCCTTTGCGCCGCGCGTCTTCTTTACGAGGAGGAGCCTGTGAAGGAAGTGATCCTCACTCCGGAGGGTTACAAGAAGCTCAAGGAAGAGATCGAGCATCTCTCCAACGTGAAGCGCCGTGAGGTGGCAGACCGGATCCGCACCGCGCGGGAGTTCGGCGACATCGCCGAGAACGCCGAGTACGACGACGCCAAGAACGAGCAGGCTCTGCTCGAGCACCGGATCATGCTGCTCGAGGAGCGGCTCCTGTCCGCTCGCGTGATCACGAAGAAGGAGATTGCGAAGGATGTCGTCTCGGTGGGATCGCACGTAAAGCTGCGCGACGTGGCTGCGAAGGAGACCGTCGAGTACCACATCGTCGGCTCGGCCGAGGCGAACCCGGACGCGAACAAGCTGTCGAATGAATCGCCGGTCGGCAAGGCGATCCTCGGGAAGAAAAAGGGCGAGACTGTCGAGGTGACCACCCCTAAGGGCAAGGCCTTTAAATACAAGATCTTGGAGATCAAGGCGGCCTAGCGGCCGCCTTTCGAAGAAAGCCTTACGACTTTCTTCGACGGGTTATGGTCGGGAGCGGGTTGCAAATCCCGGCGTCGGTGGGCGGAGACGGGCAAAGCCCGCCTCCGCGGCGGCCTGAATAGACTCGCCGCGCAATGGGATTGCCGAAACGGTTTCCCGATCGGGATTCGATCGCCGCGGTTTGGGTCGACGCTGAGAAGCTCGAGCCTGGGAGCGAGGGTAGTGAGCGCCGGCGGCTGGCTGGGCGGATCATGGCTCGGCGGGATATGGGGAAGCTCGTCTTTCTCGACCTTGTCGACCGGTCGGGGCGCATTCAGCTGCTCTGGGAGGAAGAGCGGGCCGGGCCCGTCGATCTCGACCTCGGCGACCTCGCCGGGGTCGAAGGCGTTCCTGCACGAACACGGCGGGGAGAGCCTTCGCTGGCGGTCGAGAAGGCCCAGCTCCTCGCCAAGATCAAGCGGCCGCTGCCCGACACCTTCCACGGGGTGACCGACACGGAGACGCGCTACAGGCAGCGCTACCTCGACCTCCTGATGAACGCCGAGACGCGCGCCGACGTCGAGCTTCGCAGCCGCATGGTGGCGGCGATTCGCCGTTACCTCGACTCGCAGGGCTTCCTAGAGGTCGAGACGCCCGTCCTGCAACCGCGCTACGGCGGCGCCTTTGCGGAGCCCTTCGTCACGCACTCGAACGAGCTCGACGCCGACCTTTACCTGCGGATCGCAACGGAGCTCTACCTCAAGCGGCTGATCGTCGGCGGGCTCGAGCGGGTCTACGAGCTCGGCAAGGACTTCCGGAACGAGAGCGTGTCGTACAAGCACGCGCCCGAGTTCACGATGGTCGAGTGGTACGAGGCTTACGCGGACTACGAGGACACGATGCGCCGCATCGAGGAGCTCGTCGAAACTGTCGCCCGCAAGACGATCGGCGGGACGAAGGCCACCTTCCGCGGCCATGAGGTCGACCTGGCCGCGCCCTGGAAGCGCGTCAAGCTCGTCGACGCGCTCGAGGAGCGAGGCCTCTGGACCCGCGACGAGGCCGAGCTGCGTAAGCGGCTCGACGCGAAGGGCGTCGACACCGCGGCCGACAAGACCTGGGCCGACCTGGTCGACCACGCACTAACGAACTTCGTCGAGCCCGAGCTGATCGACCCGACGATTCTCCACGACTATCCCGTGGAGCTGTCGCCGTTCGCCCGCGCGACCGAGGACGATCCACAGATCGTCGAGCGCTTCGAGTTCTTCGTCGGTGGCATGGAGCTCGGCAATGCGTTCAGCGAGATCAACGACCCCGACGAGCAGGCTGAGCGCTTCGCGATGGAGGGCGGCGAAGAGGAGGGCGATCCGGACTACGTCGAGGCGCTCTCCTACGGGATGCCCCCGACGGGGGGTCTTGGTCTCGGGATCGACCGGCTGGCCATGGTTCTGGTGGGGCAGGAGACGGTGCGCGACGTCATCCTTTTCCCCTCACTTCGGCCCCGCTCGTAGCGCGCCGGGAAGAACTCGCTAACGTCCCTGACATGAATCGGAGGGTCGTTCTCGGCGTGATGCTCATCGTTCTGGCGGCATTCGCGCTCGGCGCTGGGGCTCTTCGCGATCGTGGCGTCCCTCGAGCCGAGGGCCGGCATGACATGAGAAACGAACCATCAGCTGGCACGCGAGTGCCCGTGGGAGAGCAGTGGCCGCTCGGTAGCGTCGAGTCGACGCACGGAGTCGCCAGCGGGGACGTCTCTCCGAGCGGCGCACTCGTCTGGGCCCGGGCGAGCAAACCGGCTCGCATGTTCGTCGACCTGGCGACGAGCCCGTCGTTCCGCGGAGCCCGACGCTTCGCGGCTGGCACCGCAAGCTCGGCGACCGACTACACGGTCACGTTCCGGGTGCGCAGGCTTCGGCCCGCGACGCTCTACCACTACAGGGTGTGGTTCTCGGACCTCAGCCGGCCCTGGGCGAGAAGTCGTCCAGAGGCAGGGACGTTCAAAACGGCCCCGTCCCCGTCTCAAAAGTCGGCGGTGCGCTTCGCGTTCGGGGGAGACATAGGTAGCAGCAACTACTGTCGTCACTCCGAGTACGGCTACCCGATCTTCCACTACATGGCTCTGAGGGACCCCGATTTCTTCGTCTCTCTGGGCGACACGATTTACGCCGACTCCGGCTGCGCCAGCGCGGGCCCCGACGGTTGGCGGAACTTGCCCGGCAACTTTCCGAAAGTGGACGACCCTTCCGTGGACTGGACCAATCGCAGCCAGGTCGAGCAGACGTACCTCCAGCACTGGCGATACACACGCGCCGATGATCGGCTTGCCGGCTTCCTGGCCAAGATCCCCATCTATTCGCTCTGGGACGACCACGAGGTCATGAATGACTTCGGAGCGCGCTGGACTGAGGGGAATGCCCAGTACCCGGACCGCACGGGGTATCGGAACCTCGTCGCTGCCGGTCGTCAAGCTTTCTTCTCGTACGGGGTACTCGGTCGCCGCAAGAGAGACCCACTCCGGCAGTACCGATCCTTCACCTGGGGGCGTGACCTCAAATTGCTCATCACCGACTCGCGCTCGTACCGCAGCCGGAACGAGGAGAGGGATACCCCGTCGGCGCGCAAGACGCTTCTCGGCGCCGAGCAGCTCGCCTGGCTGAAGAAATCGCTCGCCTCGGCCACGGCGACGTGGAAGGTGATTGCCTGCTCGGTGTCGGTCGCCGTACCCACGGGTAGTGAGCAGTTCGGCCGGGATGGCTGGGCGGACGGCGGGACCGGGAACGGTTTCGAGCGAGAGCTGCTGGATCTGCTTCGGTTCCTCGACCGCCATAACGTCAAGAACGTGGTCTTCATCACAGCCGACCTGCACTTTGCGCAGGCGACTCGCCACTCGCGCGACTACGACGGCGACGGCGACTCGCTCCTCTTCCACGAGGTCGTCGCCGGCCCCCTCAACGCCCGCACCCGCGCCCCCTACTGGCTCGACGCGACGACGAATCCCTCCTCCCTGTACGCCGAGGGCAATTTGTTCAACTTCGGGCTCTTCCAGATTCTTCCCCGCGAGGGCGGTAAGGCGATCCTGCGCGCGGAGACGGTCGATTCGTTCGGCAAGACCAAGCCCGCCTCGGTGCTCTTCCTCAAGCCTCTCTAGGCTCGATTAGTCAGGTGTCCCTCGGTTGAGGGGCACGGCTTCACGGCTCGTGGCGCGCACCCGATAGGCGGGAGAGCCGTGCGAACTGCTCTCTCCATGTTGCTCGCCGCCGCTGCACTCGCTGTCTGCGTCCTGACCGTCCCTGCACAGGCCGGCGCCACCAGCGTACTCGGCGCCTATCGCGCCAGCGGTGACCCGGCCGGAGTCGCGGAGTTCGAGCAGTGGACAGGGGAGTCGACCCAGTTCAGCTGGGCGCTCGATTTTCTGCCCTCCACGAGCTGGTCTTCGATCGAGTCGGCCGAATGGTGGGCCGCCATGTGGGCGCCCTCGCAGTTCCGGACGGTCTACTCGACCCCGATGATCCCCGCGACCGGCGGGACACTTGCTGAAGGCGCCTCAGGTGCGTACAACGACCACTTTCGCCGGCTCGCGACGACGCTCGTCACTGGTGGCGAAAATGACGCCGTCCTTCGGCTTGGCTGGGAGTTCAACGGGAACTGGTTCCCCTGGAAAGCCTCGAGCGGGCCCGCGAACTTCGCGGCCTACTGGCGCCAGATCGTCCAGACGGTCCGTGCCGTGCCCGGCGCGAACTTCCAGTTCGACTGGAGCCCGGTCCTCGGCACGAGTGCGGTGTCGCCGGTGCTTGCCTACCCCGGTGACGCCTACGTCGACTACATCGGACTCGACGCCTACGATCAGGACTGGCTCCCCGGGTGGGAAAATCCGACGACCCGTTGGCAGAACCTCATGGATCAGCCTCACGGGTTGAGGTGGCACCGGGACTTCGCCGCCGCGCACGGCAAACCGATGACCTTCCCGGAGTGGGGCCTCTTCGCGCGGCCCGACGGTCACGGCGGAGGCGATGATCCCTACTTCATCGAGAAGATGCACGAGTGGATCTCGACCAACAATGTGGCCTACGCGCTCTACTTCGAGCACGACGCCTCCGATGGCTACCACTCGCTCATGAGTGGACGGTTTCCTCAGGCCGCTGTGAAGTTCAAGACGCTCTTCGGCGCTCCAGCGCCACCACCACCGCCGCCGCCGCCGCCTCCTCCTCCTCCTCCTCCTCCACTACCGCCTCCACCCCCGCCACCGCCTCCAGTTCCGCCGGCGATCATCGAGCTGCCCTCGATCTCGGGCTTTCTCGCGAGGGGCAGCACCGTCACGGCGACGACCGGCATCTGGACGGGTACGGCGCCGCTCACGTTCAGCTTCCGCTGGGAGCGCTGCTCGGCGACCGGATCCGCCTGCGTGGCCATTCCTGGCGCCGGGGGCTCGACGTATACCGTCAAATCGAAGGACGGCGGCCGGACGCTCCGCGTCAGGGTCACCGCTCAGAATCAGGCTGGCAGCGCGGCCGTGTTCTCGGCTTGTACGTCACTGGTAGGATCGCCCGCGCGAGTCGGCACCCAGCAGTACGTCCTGCTGGTGCCGCCCGTCGCAACACGGGTGCGTGGCGTTTGGAGGAGAACTCGCCGATGATGTGGTACAACGAACGGAGGGGTTCCAAGCCATGCGGTACGCGGTCAACACTAGCCAGGTGATTAGCGAGATCATCGACGGCGAAGCCGTGATGATCAATCTGACAACCGGCAACTACTACAGCCTCAATGAGTCTGGCGCCACTGCGTGGAACGCCATCGAGGCGGGCGCGAGCGCCGGGGACCTCGTCGCGCTCCTCTCGGCCCGCTACGAGGGCGACCGCGCGGAGATCGAGAGCGCCGTTGGACGTCTCATCGACGAGCTCAATCGCGAGGAACTGATCGTCGGCTCCGAGGACAACGGAGCGCCGCCGGCAGCCCTCGACCCTGCCGCGAAACGCATGCCGTTCGAGGCGCCGCAACTCGAGAAACATACCGACATGCAGGATTTGATCTTGCTCGATCCGGTGCATGAAGTCGGGGAGCAGGGCTGGCCGCACGTCAAGGTCGGCGGCGGGGACACGCCCGCTCCAGACCGGGTCCCGGAGTAGAGCCGTGCGGGAGGGGGCGTCGCCCGGCGCAGCTGACGCGCAGGCGGCGGTCTTCGACCTCGATGGCATCGTTGGCACCCACGCGCGTGCTGTGGGCCAGATGGGAGTGGTCGAGCACCGATTTCAGATCGCAGACGAAGTCGTCACTCTCCGCTTCGCCGGGGCTGCCCTGGTCGATCTGCTAACTCCCGCCTTTGCCCACCTTGCGGTCGAAGAGGGGAGCAAACCTGGTCTGGTGATCAACCTGTGGGACTCAATTTCGACGGGAGTCGAGGCCCCCCCGCTCCCATCGATTCCGGCCGACGCACCGTTCGGTGCCTTCTACTACTACGAAGAGCGTCCATATCGTGCGCTGTTCCAGCCCGGGCCCCGCGCGCTCAGCATGTTCGACGCGGATGCGCGCGAGGCGTGGTACTGGGTCGAGGGCGCCGCCAATCTGAGTCACTGGGAATGCGCGGCACCGGCCCGCCACATCCTGCAGTGGTACGTGAGATCGACCGGGCGGCAACAGGTTCACGGAGGCGCGGTCGGGACGCCGGACGGCGGCGTCCTGCTCGTGGGCAAGGGTGGGTCGGGGAAGTCGACGGCGACGCTCAGCACGCTGAACTCGGACCTGCTGTACGCGGGGGACGACTACGTCGCCGTCCAGATCGATGATCCGCCGGTGGTGCACAGCCTCTACAGCTCCGGCAAGGTCGAGCCGCATCACCTCGGGCGGCTCCCGCATCTCGGCTCGGCGGTGTGGAACCAGGACAAGCTGCAGACGGAGAAGGCCGTGGTCTATGTCCATCAACACTGGCCCGAGCGAACGAGTCGCGGTTTTCCGCTCAGGGCCGTGCTCATTCCCAAGGTTGCGGCCGACCGGCCCGAGTCGCGGATCACCGAGGCCTCTCGCGCTATGGCGCTCGCCGCGCTCGCACCAAGCACGATCTTCCAGCTGCACCCGTCCGGCCAGGAGGCGCTCGCTGCGATGGCGCGGGTCGTCGAGCGCGTGCCGACACACACCCTCGAGCTGGGATCCGACATCGCCGGCATCCCGCGGGCGATCTCGGAGCTCCTGGGAGGGCAATGACGGGCGCACAGCCATCAGACCAGCCGCTGGTGAGCGTGATCACACCGGTCTACAACGGAGAGCGGTATCTGCGCGAGGCCCTGGGAAGCCTCTTTGCGCAGGACTACGAGAGCTTCGAGTCGATCGTCGTCGACGACGGCTCCGAGGACGGGTCGGCGGAGATCGCGCAATCGTTTCCGGTCCGCTACGAGCGTCAGGAGAACCGGGGCGCGGCTGCAGCACGCAACAGGGGTATCTCGCTCGCACGGGGTGAGCTGATCGCCTACCTCGACTCCGACGATCTCTTGCCCCCGAACAAGTTGACGGTGCAAGCTGGGTACCTCGCGAAGCACCCCGAGGTGGGCTGCGTGCTCGGCCGCCAGGAGGTCATGCTTCAGGGCGTGGAGGAGCCCGAATGGCTCAGCCGCGACCTGATCTACGGCGATCTCGACGGGATTCCGCTCGTGTCCGCAATGGTGCGCAAGAAAGTGCTGGACGAGGTCGGCGGGTTCGACCCGAGCTTCGGGTTCGCCGAGGACCGTGACCTCTTCGTTCGGATGAGGGAGCACGGAGTCCGCATCGAGGTCCTGCCTGAGATCATGGTCTACCGGCGTTTCCATGGCGAGAACACGAACTTCAAGCGGCGTCCTGACAAGCATCCGATCTTCAAGTCGCTGAAAGCGAAGCTCGACCGCGAGCGGGCGGCGGGAGAGGGCCCCGGTTGAGCGGCGAGGGCGGGCCCTTCGTGAGCGTCGTCATCAACGTCTACAACGGCGTTCCCTACCTCGCCGAGGCCATCGACAGCGTCCTCGCGCAGACCTACCCAAACCACGAGCTGATCGTCGTCGACGACGGCTCCGACGATGGAACCGGCGACCTCGCGAAGAACTACGGCGAGGTCCGGTACATGCGCCAGGAACGCGGCGGGATCGGGGCGGCCAGGAACCGAGGCGTCGACGCGGCGCAGGGTGAGTTTCTCGCCTTCCTCGACGCCGACGATCGCTTCGTCCCCGACAAGCTCGAGCGCCAGCTCGCGGCCTTCGCCGAGGACTCCGAGCTCGACATGGCCTTCGGTCACATGACGGAATTCCTGAGCCCCGATCTCGACCCCGAGATCGCGGCCCGGATCCGGCCGCCCGTGCAGGATGCGCCATGGCGTATGACGAACCTGATGCTGGTCAAGCTTGACTCCTTTCACCGAGCAGGTTCCTTCTCGACCGAGTTCAAGGTCGGCGTGGGCGTCGACTGGTATGCCCGAGCGACGGAAGCGGGACTCAAGGAGCTCGTCGTCCCGGCCGTCGTCCTCGAACGGCGGCTCCACGCCGCGAACAACGGCATCCTTCAGCAGGCCGCCCGCCCCCAGTACCTCCGCGTGCTCAAGGCGCACCTCGACCGCCAACGGGCCGCCGCCGACGATTCGGCTGACGAGAGCGCCGAGTGACGTGCGTAAGCGCGGCTTGAACGGGAGCTTTTGGCCATCTCCGGGCCAGGAGGATCTCCTACGCGCCGCGCTCCTCCCCGAACAGCAGGGCGTAGACGCATGGAGCCGCGCTCGCGTGGGTCTCGATATCGACCGCTTGGAAAGAGGCTCGTACTCGCTGATGCCTCTCGTGTATCGCCGCCTCTCGGACGCCGGCGTAGAGGAGCCTCACCTGCCGCGCCTCAAAGGGATCTATCGGCACACATGGTCGAAGAACCAGGTGCTTCTGGAGAACCTGCGGGTCGTCACGGAGAAGCTCCGTGAGGGGGGCGTCGACGTGCTGATCGTCGGCGGTGCCGCGAGGCTGCCCTACTACGGCGAGGTCGGCGAGCGCACGGTGTCTGATTTCGAATTGCTCGTCCGGGAAGTCGACCTCGAGCGCGCGCTCCGCGCGGTCGGCTGGAACGGCGGCCCGGTCCCCGACCGCGTAGCCCGAGCCCGCTCGGCAGTGCGTGTCGGAGGTCAGGAACACAGGGCATTCGGGCTGTACTGGCGGTTCCTTCCCGAGTTCCCCGCGGCCGGCGACGACGATATCTGGCGCGCCGCCGGCCAGACGGCGCTGGAGGGAATCGAGGGGCTGGCGCTCGACCCCGCCGACGAGCTTCTGGCGACGTGCACGGGCGGCGCCCGCACCGCCCTCTGGGCCAACGTTCAGTGGGTCGCGGACGCGGTCGTCATCATCCGCTCGGGCCGGCTGGACTGGGAACGCCTGGAGAGGACGGCACGCGTCCGGCGCGCCACCCTTCGGATGCGCGAGGCGCTCGGCTACGTCGGGGATCTCCTTCAGGCTCCGGTGCCGGAGGAGGTGCTCAGAGCTCTCGTGGCCGTGCCTGCTACGCCGCGTGACCGGGTCGCTCACAAAATCAGTGGATCCGGCGGAAAGGCCTTCGGAGAGCTTCCGGGCACGCTCGCCAGGTACATCCGGTCCGGGGAGGGCGTGCTTGCCCTGCCGCGCTTCCTGCGCGACACCTGGAACGTCGACCGCAGCTGGCAGCTGCCTGTCGCGGTTGCGCGGAAGGGAGTTAAGACGATCGTCGCGCGCAGGAGCAAACGACCATGAGCACGGTCTCCAGGCGCGCGCCGTTCCTGGGCTGGGTGCTGGGCGCGTACGTGCTCTGGGCACTCTTCGTCGTCGCTCTGGACATCGCCGAAATCGGCGTGCTCGACCTCTTCAAGGATCCGACGCAGCTGGACCAGTATCTGGCCGACCATCCCTGGAAGGGTGGCCTCTCGATGGTGGGCAACCTGGCGTGGGCAGCCGCCTCGGGCATGTCCCTGCTGACAGGAGCCGTGCTCCGCTCTCGCAACGAGCCTCGTGAAGGATTCTTCCTTGCGATGGGTGCCGTGTTCATTGTCATCGGCTTCGACGACTCGTTCACGATCCACGACAATTTTGCCTGGGTGGTGCTCGGCGGAGCCTCCGAACTCGTCGTTCTCTCGATCCTCGCCCTCGTCTTCGTGGCGTGGGTCGTTCGCTACCGGCGCGAGATCCTCGACACGAGCTACGTCCTCCTCGGCCTGGGAGCACTCGGCCTCGGCGTCCCGTTTGTCCTCGACGCGCGAGAGAAGCTGGGCATCGAGGCGGAGTGGCTCGGCGTCGTCGAGGAGGCCGCCGAGCTCGCGGGCATTCTGACGCTGTTGCTGTACGTCTCGATCGAAACGTGGCGGGCCCTCGTTCGACTCGGCCGCAACGGCAGCAGCGTGTCCGGCTAACGAGGGACATGGGTCTCCTCCCGAGACGGCTCCAGCGGAACGTCGGCAGCAGCTACGCGATGACAGCGGTCTCGATCGTGGTCGCGGTCGTGATGACGCCGGTCCTCGTGCACGGGCTCGGCAGGGTCGAGTTCGGCGTCTGGTCGCTCGTCGGATCGCTCGTCTGGTACCTGCCGCTCCTCGAGTTCGGATTCGGCGCCGCGACCGTGAAGTACGTGGCCGAGTTCCACGCGCGCGGAGAGGCAGACCGCGTTCGGTCGACCGTCGCGACCTCGTTCTGGATTCTCGTCGTTCCGGCAGTAGCCACGCTGCTCGTGGCCTGCGTGCTCGCTGCTCTCTTCCCGCTGCTCTTCGACGTAGCCACCGATGTCGAGCGCGCGGCGCAGGTTCTCATACTCGTCGTTGCCTTCGATCTCGCCTGCGCGATGCCGATGGACACCTTCGGCAACGTGCTCGTCGGCCTGCAGCGCTACGACCTCCTGAACGCAACCCTCGTCGTGGTCTTGATTGCACAGGCGATCGCCTGGGCGATCGTCCTTGCCACGGGTGGGGGGCTCGTTGCGCTCGGGATCGCGACGGTCGCACTGAGCCTCGCCGGCCAGGTGTCGCGGCTCGTGCTCGCCCGGAGGCTGAGCCGGGACGTGGACGTCTCCCTGCGCTTCTTCGATCGCGGCCTGATCCGTCCGCTGGCCGGGCTCTCGGCCTGGTTCTCCGTGGCTACCTGGGCAAAGGTCGTCATCCAGCGGGTCGACGTAGTGGTCGTGGGACTCATCGTCGGGGTTGCGGGCGCAGCGGTCTATGCAGTCGGGCAGAAGCTCGCCCTGCTCGCCGACCAAGCGGTCCTGCCGTTGACCCGCACCTTCTTTCCGCACTCCTCGGAGCTCGGCGCGAGCCAGCCAACACGCGAGCTCGGTGCCGCGTTTCAGATCGGGACGCGCATCGCGCTTCTCATCGCTGGACCGCTCTGCCTTGCTCTTGCGGTGTTCGCCGAGCCGGCGATCCGTGCATGGGTCGGCTCGAGCTACGATGACGCGGCCCTCGTCGTCGTCTTCCTCGCGGCCGCGACCGCCGTGAAGACGGTCACCCAGGTTGGGATCCAGATGCTGCTCGGTACCGGGAAGGCGCGCGTTCCAGCGCTGATGACGGCCGGCGAAGCGATGCTGAACCTCGGGCTCAGCGTCGTCCTCGCGAGGTCAATGGGCCTCGAAGGAGTTGCCCTCGCGACGCTCATCGCAGCGGTCATCGTGCATCTCGGCCTTGTCCTCCCGTACGCCTGCCGCGAGTTCGGCATTCGCACCTGGTCCTTCGTGGCCCTGATGGCCCGCTCGCATGTGCCGTCGGCGGTTGCAGGGTCTCTCGTCGCCGTCACGCTTGCGAGCTTGGATCCCGACGGGATCCTGCGGGTCGCAGCGGCCGGTGTGGTCGTGGCGGCGGTCTACGTCCTCGTCTTTGCAGCCACCGGCCTCGAGCCCGGCGAGCGACGGCGCATACTCGCCCCGGTCGTCGGCAGGGTCGGTCGTTTCGGGGGTGGAACGTAGCGGTGCGCGGGCACTTAAAGCCGGTCGCCCGGATTCTGCGCGCCTCTCTCTCCGAGAGTCCCGACCGCGAGCGGCTCGCCCGGCTCGTCGCCGGTGGGGACATGAGCGCTCTGGTGGAAGCAGCGCGCTACCACCGCGTGATCGGGCTCGTCCATCGCGCGCTGCGTGGCGTGCCCGGCTTAGACGACAACGTGCGCGCACGGCTGGATCGATTCCACCGGCAGGGCCTCGTCGCGCACCTACACGTGCTGGCGACGCTCAGGCGAGTTCGAGAGGCCCTGGATCCGACCGGCAGTCCGTGGCTTGTCGTCAAGGGGCCGGCCCTCGTCGAGCTCGCGTATCGACAGGCGGGGCTCCGCCTGTACCAGGATCTCGACCTCATCATTCCGCGTCCCTCCTTCGCCGGGTCGCTGGAGCGGCTCGAGACGAGCGGTTTCGAGCTCGTCGACCGCAATTGGGAGCTGATTCGGAGGCTGATGATCGGCGAGCTCGTAGCCGCGCACGAGAGCGGCATCGAGCTGGACATCCACTGGGATGTTCGCTACGACCGCGAAATCCGCAGGGTGGTCTCCATCTCGACCGATGAGCTCGCCACGAGGAGCCGGGCCGTCACCGTCAACGGCATCCCGATTCGAACGCTCGACGCCACCGACACACTCGTCTTTCTGGCCTTTCACGCCACGAAGCAAGGTGGGGACAAGCTCATCTGGCTCAAGGATCTCGAGCGTACGATCGCGAACGACCCGCCAAGCTGGCCGGACGTGGTCGAGCGATCACGGGAATCGGGCCTCGCGCTCTTCGTCGGCGCCATGCTCCTCCGCGCGCGCCGGACGGCAGGTGCGGCGGTCCCCGAGGAGGTGCTCACCGAGCTCCTCCAGAACCGCGCCTGGCGAAGTGCGCTGTCCGCTCTCGACCGCGTCTTTCCGCCCGAGCGCTCCGACGGCTTCGGTACTCCGGCGACCCTCGTCGTTCGCTCCATGCGGCCAGGTGTCAAGTCGACCCTCGCAACGGCGAGCAGCGGCCTCCGTCACAGGGCGCGCAGGCTGCTCGCTACCGGGACGGCGCGCCGAGACGAGAATCAGGACGATCCGGACGACCCGGCGTCACGTGCCTTTCCGACGGGGGAGCCAGGTTCGCGGGAGCGCTACCTCGAGGAGGTGATGCTAGAGCCGTGAGCGGGCGCGTCGTGATCACAGGGGCGGGTGGCCTGATCGGCGGCATACTGCGGAACGCCCTCGGGAGCGATCGGGAGATCACAGCCCTCGACGTTCGGAGAAGCAGGGACGACGATGTGCAGCGGGTCGATATGACCAAGCTCCGGGCGGCGGAGCGCAGCCTCACAGGCGCCGAGTACGTGATCGATCTCGCCTCGAATCCCAGCACTGCGATCACCTGGGACGAGGCGTTTCGGAACAACATGAGGGCCACACTGAATGCGCTGGAGGCCGCGCGCAGAGCCGGAGCAAGGCGTGTCGTCTTTGCGAGCTCCAATCACGTGACCGGCATGTACGAGCGCGACGAGCCTTACGCATCTATCGTCGCGGGGAGATACGAGGGCCTCGACCCGACGGCGATCCCGCTCATCTCGCCGGGCCACGGGGCTCGCCCTGACGGCCCGTATGCGGTGGGCAAGGCCTTCGGAGAGTCGGCCGGACGCTACTACGCCGAGCAGCACGGCCTGTCGGTGGTCTGCCTCAGGATCGGGACCGTGAACGCCGTGGGGTGTCCCCGAAACGCGCGGGAGTTCGCCACGCTGCTCACTCATCGCGACCTCGGGCAGCTCGTGCAGTGCTCGCTCGACGCGAGCGACCACGTTCGCTTCGGGGTCTACTACGGCGTATCGGCCAACACGTGGCGGTTCTGGGACCTGGCTGATGCAGAGCGCGAGCTCAGCTATCAACCCCAAGACAACGCGGAGACCTTTCGCTAGGTGGCGTGGCTGCTGTAGTAGGCGGCCGCCGACCCCGCCGGCTTGCCGCGGTTCACGACGACGCCTAGCACGCGGACGTTCGCGCGCCGCAGATCCTGGAGCACCTGCTCGAGGTCACTCCGTGCGGTCTTACTCCCGTCGATCACTAAGAGGACAGCCTTCGTCATCGTCGCGATCAGCGTGGACTCCGCGACTCCGAGCATGGGCGGCGTGTCGACGAGCACGAGCTTGTCCTTGTAGGTGTCGAGGAGTTGGGGAAGCGTTGTGTAGAGAACCTCGGTGGGGTGCCGGTCCGTCGTGCCGGCCGAGATGACCGAGAGCGATGGCAACGGGGTCGCCTGGGCCAGCTTGCGTGGGTCGGTGCCGTTGAAGTTCCCGATGCCGCCTTCGAGATGGGCACCCAGGTACGTGTGCAGCATGGGGCGGCGGAGGTCGCAGTCGATCGCGACCACATCCGGCCCCAGCGAGGCCAGCACCCAGGCGAGGTTCGCGGTTACGGTCGACTTGCCCTCCCCGGGCGCGCAGGAGGTCACCGTGATCGCGAGATTTTCGCGTCCGCAGACGATTCCAAAGTTGGTGCGGAGCCGCTGAAAGGCCTCCACGACTCGCGGGTCTCCCAGCCCGTTGAAGAGTTCGGCCGGCTTGTCCGGGAAGCGGCGCGCCTGCGGTATCTCAGCCAGCACCTCGAGCCCGAATCGCTCGCGAATCTCCTCGCTGTCCTGGATTTCGCGGCGCAGGGCATTCACCGCCACCGCCGAGAACAGTCCGAGCAGCGCGCCGAGCAGGATCATGCCGAGCATGATCGGCACCTTGCGAGGCGCTGAGGGCGAGGTCGGCGTGTCGGCGGCGTCGAGCGTCGAGATCGCGATACGCCGGGATATCTTCTGCCTGATCAACGCCCTAGCCGCCGCGTTGGCATAGATCGACGCGACCTCCGGCGCTCCTGCCTCGGCGTTCATTCGAATCAGTCCGGTGCCGGCTTCGACGCTGGCCTCGAGGGTGACGTCCTCGCGTTGGTAGGCGCCGGGCACCCTCTGCCGCACGGTTCGCTCGAAAGCGGACGTGTCCACGCGTTCGACCAGCGCGGGGAGGAGGAAGCGGACGGCCTCGACGTCGCTGAAGTCGACGTTCTCCCCCGAGGGCTCCACGAGCAGGGTGGCTGTGGCGCTGTACTTCTCGGGCAGGCCGAACGCGGCCAGCGCGCCCACGCCGGCGAAGAGAATGAGGACGGCCGCGGCCAGCAGCCGAAACCGTTTCAGCGCGCGAACGACGTCCCTGAGCTCCATGCCTTCTCCATGTCCGGCTTCACGCGCTCCTCAAATCGGGCGCGCACGGGTGTGACGGCGACGCTTCCCACAATTCCAAGCACAATTCCGAGCAATGTCGCCAAACGGTACTTCTCGAACAGCGATTCGACCATGCCTCTGGCGAGCAGCCCGGAGATGATAGCCGCGGATGCCAGACCCATCACCGCGGCGAGATCGTCCGCCTGGCGCCGCCAGGCTCTAAGGCCCTCTAGGAACGACAGCAAGATTGCCAGCACGAACAGGATCAGCCCGATCGCCCCCGTGCGCATGAGCAGGTCAGTGCCCATGTTGTGGGTGTAGTTGGTCTCGAAGAACTGGAAGTACCCGGCGTCGTAATGCATGTAGGTCTTGCCCAGGCCCCATCCTGTCACTGGGCGCTCTTCGATCAGCTCGCGGGCCTTTTTCAACTGGTTCAGCCGTGACTGGGCCGACTGCTGCTTACCGCGGCTCGTAAACGTCTCCTGAACCTTCTGCTCGAACGGCAGACGGGCGTCGGAGGAGCCGAGCGCGAGGCCCCCGACGGCCGGCAAGAGCACCAGGCTGACGACGATCGCGCCGAGCAACGCAAACTCTGTCGGCGTCGCACGCAGGGGCCGGCGCGTCGCGAAGGCGACCAGGACGAATGTCGCCAGCGAGACGATAAGCGTGAGGATCGCCGCCCGCTGGCTGGCCACGGCAGGGGTCAACAGGAGCGGACCCGCCGCCGCGAAAAGTCGGAGCCGTCCCGTCTCGCGGACGAGGGCCAGGGCGAGCGCGATCACGCCCAGGGAGACGAAGATCCCGGCCGCGTCCGCTCCGAGCTGGCCGAACCGCGGCAGCGGAAGCAAGGGGATGTCGAGTCTCACCACGAAGCCGAACCCGTCCATGACGATCAGGCTCGTCGCGAGGCCAGCGGCGCCGTAGAGGAGCGCCAGCAAGCCACGCCCCCCGACGAAAGAGCGGATGGAGATGCTCGCCACCAGGCCGAAGATGCCGAGGTAAAGAATCGCCTTGAGCTCGAAGGCGATCAGGTCGGCCGCGTTGCCGTTGATGAAGCCGATGACCCCTGCGCAGGCAAGCCAGGCAAGGAACGCCAGCAAGCAGACCGAAGCGATGCGAATGCGTTCGGGCAGGCCGCGGGCGTAGAGGCGGGCGCCGATCGCGATCGGGATGAGCAGGTCGACCAATCGGAAAGAGATGGCGCTCTCCAGAATGTCGTCGGTCGGGTCCGGGTCTGCGCCGACGCCGGGATGGAAGAGGCCGACCGGAACCTCGTTTGGATCGGTATAGAGGGCGGCGTCGAGAACCAGGACCCAGAGGACGATGAGTATCGTCGTCGACGAATTGCCCCCCCGCTCGAGGCGGACGAGGAACCAGAACAGAGAGATGCCGGCGAGCGCGGCAAAGCCGAAGAGTAGGAAGACGCTCACCGGCGTCCCGCCGGCTGGTCGAGCGCCCCATGCGCACCCATCGCCCGCAGGGTAGCCGCCCCTTCGGCCGGCCCCCCGGAGACCGCCTGGTAGACGAGGTAGGTCTCGTCGGCCATCCGCTCGGCGCTGAAGAGCTCGCGAGCGCGGCAGCGGCCCCGCTCCGCCAGGTCGGCACGCAGGCCGGGGTCGC
Organism: Actinomycetota bacterium; assembly: GCA_013696805.1. Classification (GTDB taxonomy): domain Bacteria; phylum Actinomycetota; class Thermoleophilia; order Gaiellales; family Gaiellaceae; genus VAXT01. The sequence continues at coordinate 13,627 of JACCXX010000043.1, read as the reverse complement.
CGGCAACGCGCAGGATCGCCTTCGCGAGCGCCTCCGGATTGTCCGGCGGAACGAGGAGGGCGCAATCGCCGAGGACTTCGGCGAGGCCTTCGATGTTGGAGGCGACGACGGGCACGCCCTGAAAGAGCCCCTCTAGGGGAGTGAGGCCAAGCCCTTCATACCGTGACGGCACCGCGAGGATGTCGAAGGCGGGAATCAACGCTGCGGCCCGTTCGCGATAGCCCACGAACCGCACTTCGGCACACTCCTCCAGCTCCGAGAGGCTCTCCCGCTCGGGGCCCGCCCCGATCACGGTGAACTCGGCCTCCGGTCGCTCGCGCCGGACGATGGCCGCAGCTCGGCACAGGACGTCCCATCCCTTTTGCTCGTGCAGCCGTCCCACGCCTCCGATTGCGAGGCGCGCGCCGTCGAGACCGAGAGCGGACCTCGCATCTGGTGCCGGCGGGGTGGGCGGCAGCCCGTTCCTGACGACCACCGCGCCGATGTCGCCCTCGCCGAGGTACCGGCCGACGGCGTGAGACACCCCGATCACCATCTCGAATCTGCGGAGCGCCTGCAGAGAGACGAACTCGCGAAAACCGGCCCGATTCGGCAGGACGAGGTGTAGCGTGGCGAGCAACGGCCGGCGCGAGGCGAGCCCGGCTCCGAGCGCGGCCAGACCGTCCCCCTGATCGCTCAGGTTCGCGTGGACGAGGGCCGGCCGGGCTGCACGGAGCTCGCGGGCGAGCCGAGCGACGGGTGCCGGAGAGGGGCGGCGCCGGAGGCCGTCGACGATGCGTACATCGGCGCCGGCGGCGCGCAGCCGCGCCCGAGTCTCTTCCGCGGCGTTGTCACCCAGGAACGCAATGAACCGGCAGCGCTCGCGAAGCGTCTCGACGAGAACCGAAGCGTAGAGCTCCGCGCCGGCAAACTCACCCGTGTCGGAGACCAGCGCGACGGGCCCGTCCAGCCCGTTCTCAGCCATTCTCGTTCCGTCTAGGCAAGGTGTCTTTGCGCTCCTCCTTGCGCCAGATGCCGGAGTGATCTCCCTTGAGCCACCGGAGGGTCCCCCAGAGGCCAACTGCCTGGAGGAAGAGACCCTGCGCCAGCAGGCTTTCCGGACGCGTGAGCCCCGCGCCGTATTGCTTCCGGGCGAGCGCGAGGGCCGCGGCGACATGGACTGCGCAGAACAGGCCGGCCGTTCCATTGCGACGGGTCGAACGCGCGGCGATCACGAGGAGGACGAGGTGAGCGGCCGGCCCGAGCGCCAGGCGGACGAGCCTGTGCCCCCAGATCTGCGGAGTGATCGGCGCCTTTCCCGGGACGAGCAGCTCGCGACGCCGCCAGATCGCGTCGAGGGCGCCCGCGACGTTTCTCGTGCGCCGTTCCCACTCGTCGCTCAGTCTGGCGTTGCCGTTTTCGGCCGCCACGGCGGAGGGCTCGTACACGATCCGATTGCCGGCCGCCGAGAGGTCGAGCGCCAGCCAGAGGTCGTCGACGATGAGATCGGTCGGGATTGGTCGGCACGCTTCCCGGCGGAGAGCCGCCAGCTCCCCGACGAGGCCGATCGTGGACCCGAGGCGTGACTCGCGCCGCTTCACCCACGATTCGAACCGCCAGTAGAGCGACTCCTCCTGGCTGAGCACGCGCTTCTCGCCGGCGACTGCGCCGACGGAGCGGTCTTCGAACCAGCGGACGAGAGCCGCCAGCGCCCCGTGCTCCAAGCTCGCGTTTGCATCGGTGAGGACTACGATCTCGTGCTCGGCGCTCTCGAGCCCGCGGTTGACCGCGCTGGCTTTGCCGGCACGCTCTGCGCTGACGAGGACCGCGGCCTGGGTCTTGCGCGCCGCCTCGGCGGTCCCGGCGTCGTCGGCGACCACGAGCACCTCGAGCGCGCCGGAATACCCGTTTGCTAGGACGTCCTCGACCTTCGCGGCGATGACCGTCCGCTCGCGATAGGCCGGGATCACGACAGTGAGTCCGGGCCAGGACTCGGGACTGGGCGGTAGGGGATCGCACATGCCGCGCGTGCGGAAGGCAAGCCAGGCCGGGTAGAGAAGGTGTCCGAAGGACGCGACCCCCGCTAGGACCCCGATCCCGAGCGCGCGGGCAGGCGGGGCCAGGCGATGCATGCTCACTGAATATAGCGTTAGGAAAAGGGGGTGAATACCGAGACGATGGCAATACGGATCCTGCGACGGCTGGCTGCGAGCAAGGCAGGTCCACCACTCCGAGCCGCACGGAGAACACTCAAGCCGGAGCTACGCCGAGATCATCGCGACAACCAACATCTCAGGCTGCTCCTGTCGTTCGCCCTGCCCGAGGACGCCAACTGCATCGACGTCGGCAGCCACCTCGGCGATGTGCTGGAGGAGATGCTTCGAGTTGCTCCGCTGGGGCGGCACATCGCCTACGAGCCGCTTCCAGACCTGCACGCAGAGTTGGTGGAGAGGTTTCCGACCGTGGATGTCCGCGCCGCCGCGCTATCGAACGAGGCCGGCACGGCGACTTTCACGCACGTCCGCACGCGACCGGGGTACAGCGGGTTCCGCGAGCGTCCCTACCCTGCCGCAGAGGAGACCGAGACGATCACGGTGCGAGTCGAGTCGCTCGACGAGGCACTTCCCGACGGGTATGTGCCTTTCCTGATCAAGATCGACGTCGAGGGCGCCGAACAGCAGGTCCTGGAAGGCGCCATGACGACCCTCTCGACACATAGGCCGACGGTCGTTTTCGAGCACGGAATCGCCGCTCGCTCGTACGGGACGAAGTCGACGACCGTCTTCGACCTCTTTGCCGATGCCGGGCTGCGCATCTTCGATCTCGAGGGAGACGGGCCCTACAGCCGCGGGCAGTTCGCCGAGGCCTGCGAGCGCGGCCGCTACTGGAACTTCGTCGCCCATGCGTGACGCGGCGGCATGAGCAGCCTTCCGAGGCGGTTTCGCCGCAACGCGTCGAGCAGCTGGGCGCGGATCGGAACTCAGGGCCTGATCACGATCGTCATGACCCCGGTGCTCGTCCACGGCCTGGGAAAGACGGAGTATGGAATCTGGGCTCTGGCCTTCTCCCTCGTGCTCTACCTCGAACTGTTCGAGTTCGGGCTCGGGACGGCGACGGTCAAGTACGTCGCCGAGAGCGAGGCGCTCGGCGATCGCACCAGGACTCGCCGCACGGTGGCGACGTCGTTCTGGACGCTCGCGATCCCCGGTCTAGGCGCTCTGGCGCTCGTTGCCGCCATCGCGCTGTTCTTCCCGCTGGTCTTCGACGTGCCCTCGGAGTCGGAGCGCGCCGCACAGCTTCTGATGCTCCTCGTCGGGCTCGACCTCGCGGTTTCGATCCCGGGCGACACCTTCGGCAACACTCTGGTCGCGCTGCAGCGGTTCGACGTTGTGAACGCGACCCTGATCGCCGTCCTGATCGCCCAGGCCGTGTCGTGGGCCGTGATCCTGGCCCTCGGCGGGGGGCTCGTCGTCCTCGGGCTGGCGACGGTCGCTCTCAACCTGATCGGGCAGCTGTCGCGCTTCCTGCTCGTGCGCCGCCTGGTGCCGGGCTTGTCACTCTCCCCGCGGCTCGTCGACCGCGGGCAGGTGCGGCCGCTGATCGGCCTGTCGGTCTGGTACGGGCTAGCCGAGGCCTCCACGCTGGCGATCGCGCGGCTCGACACCATCGTTGTGGGCATCGTCGTCGGAGTTCCAGAGGCCGCGGTCTATGCGGTCGCGCAAAAGGCGGCCTTCCTGGTCGATCAGGTGATCCGCCCGGTTCTCCGCATGTTCTTCCCGCACTCCTCGGAGCTCGCAGCGCGCCAAGACCGGCCGGCGCTCAGGAGCGCGCTCGTGGCCGGCACGCGGATCGCCACCGCCGTGGCCGGACCGCTCACGCTCACGCTCGGGCTGCTCGCCGAACCGGCACTGCGCGCCTGGGTCGGGCCCCAGTTCGCGGAAGGCGCGGTCGTGGTCGTACTGCTCTGCGCCGCGGCTGCGATCTCCGCTCTTACCGGCACGGGTTTCCTGATGCTGCAAGGCGCCGGCTTCGCTCGCTGGCCCGGGATCCTCTCGACGGCGCAGGCAGTCCTCAATCTCGGCCTCGGCGTCGTGCTCGGGCTCCAGCTCGGCATCAAGGGAGTCGCGCTCGCGGCTCTGATCGCGGCCAGCGTCGTGCAGCTCGGGCTGGTGCTGCCTTACGTGGCACGCTCTTTCGGGCTTGCTCTGGCAGACCTCCTCTGGCCGGTCTTGCGTGCCCACGCTCCGGCGGCGGCTCTCGCGGCCGGAGTGGGCTGGCTCACCCTTCGCGCCGGAGTATCGGGACTGCTCGAGCTCACGGCCGCTGCGCTCGCGATCGGGAGCGCGTACGTAGCCGTCCTCGCAGTGACGGGCCTGCTTCCGGAGGAGCGCCGGACGGTACTCGGGCTCATGCGCCCGAAGCGGTCTTCGGTTTGAAGGCGCTGCTCGTCGACCCGTCTTCGCACGGGGGGATCGCGGTGTACACGAGCCTGATCGCGCGCGCGCTGTCCGCGGCCGGCCAGGATGTGACCGTATTAGGGAGCCGCGCGCTCTCGAAGGCGGAAGGCCCGTACGCGCTAAAACGCTGGCTTCCGCAGCTCGAGTGGGGGCGTCCCGCAGACGCCGGCCCGGGTTTCTTCGTGCGGCGAGCCTTCGTGTGGGGAATGTCTGCGGCCGCCGTCGAAACGGTTGCGCTTGCGGGGCGAGCAGACGTCGTGCATTTCCAAGCGCCACTGAACCGCCGGCTCGACGCGTCGCTCATCCGCGCAGTGCGAAAGCTGGCGCCGGTGGTCTGGACAGCTCACGACGTTCTCCCCTTTGAGCGCACTGCGGCTGACAGCGCACGATTCGCGGCCATCTACCGTGCCGCGGACCTCGTGCTCGTGCATAGCGCCGCGGCCGCCGGTCAGGTCCGTGAGCTCGCAGGCGTCGAGCCCCTTGTCGTCGACCATGTCGTCGCCCTGCCACTGGTCAGCCTCGACCCGGCAGCGGCGCGGGAGAGGCTCGGGCTCCCGCGGGAAGGACGCATTCTCGCGGCGCTCGGCTTCATCCGCCCATACAAGGGATACGACCTGCTCGCGGACGTCTGGGGCCGTCTCGGCGATCAGGCGCCCTACCTGCTGGTGATGGGCCAGGTCGTGAGTGGAGAAGATTCGGCGGCGCCACTCGCGCAGCTCGAGCGCACGGGGCGGGCAGAGATCCGCCTCGGCTACGCGTCCGACGAAGACCTGCAGCTCGCGATCGCAGCAGCCGATGCGGTTCTCCTGCCGTACACGGCCGCGAGCGAGAGCGGCCTGATGCACCAGGCGCGGTCGCTCGGGACACCGGTGGTCGCGTCCGACGTCCCCGCACTTGCGGAGGCCGTGGAGGCGAGCTCCGCCGGCCGGGTCGTCCCCCGCAACGTCGACGCCTGGGCGGCGGCCGTGACCGGGCTGCTCCCGGAGTCGCCGCCTACACCGCCGACCTCCGCCGCAACGGCTGCTGCGCACGTCGAGGCGTACGACGAGGCCCGGCGCCGGAGGCGGGGGCCGTGAGGGGCTCGCCCAAGGCGCTCTTCCTCACGCATACCGCGCCACTCCCGCTCGTCAGCGGCGAGCGCATTCGGACATTCCACCTGATGCGCGAACTCGACCGCCAGGGCTGGGACGTCTCGCTGTTCAGTCTGCTGCACAGCGTTCCGCTGGGCACGGGGGACGAGGAGCTGCTGGGGGCGCTTTGCGACGACGTCCTCCTCGTGCCGTTCCAAGCCGATAAGTCGCATCGGTACATGAGGCTCGCCCGCGCAATGGCCACGGGTCACGCATTCCAGGAGACGTACTTCTACTCATCTGGGGCCGCCCAACGGCTCCGTGCCGAGCTGCCCGTGGACGACTTCGACGCGCTGGTTCCCGTGACGCTCTACATGTATCCCTACGTGCCGACCCGGCTTCACCATCGAACCGCTCTCGACACGTTGAACGTCGATGCGCGGAGAATCGAGGCCATGGCCAAGGCGCTCGCGCGCAAGCCGCGCGGCCTCGTCGCCCGAGCGCAACTCCCGGCAGTTCGGCGCTTTGAGGCCGCGGCAGCCACATCGGTTGCGCGCGTGATCGCGGTCTCTCCGGAGGAACAGCGCGCCTTCGACGACCTGGCCCCAGGAAGGGTGGATCTCGTCCCGAACGGCGTCGATTGCGACGCGCTCCGCGCACGTGAAACGCTTCCCGCAGAGCCCTCGCTTCTCTTCGTCGGGAGCATGGACTACGGCGCGAACGTCGATGCCGTGGAGCACCTCGTCGACGAGGTGCTCCCGCTGCTCGAGCACCGGGAGACAGCAGTCACGATCGTCGGCAGCAACCCTCCGCGGTCACTGGCGCAGACCGTCGCACGATCGCAGCTCCCGATCGACCTCGCCGGCTTCGTACCCGAGACCGGCCCGTTCTTCGAGCGCAGCCGGCTCTTCGTCGTTCCGCTCCGCTTCGGAGGTGGCACCCGTCTCAAGATCCTCGAGGCTCTCGCGCGCGGCGCCCCGGTCGTCACGACCAGCATCGGTTGCGAGGGTCTCGACCTCGTACATGAACGAGACGTGATCATCGCCGATCACCCGTCGGAGCTCGCGTCCTGGATCGACCGGCTGCTGGACGACGATGATCTCTGCCGGTCTCTAGCGCGGCAGGGCCGGGCCACCGTCGAGGAGCACTACGACTGGAGACGCATCGGAACCGAGCTTGCCCGGTCGCTCGAGATGGTGGCTTCGTGATCGACCTCCACTCGCACGTTCTCCCCGACGTCGACGACGGGACACGCTCTCTGGAGGAGGCCCGGGCGCTGGCCCGTAGCGCGGTCGAGGACGGCGTGACGAGGATGGTCGCGACGCCGCACGTGCGCGGCGACTGGCCGACCACTCCCGAGCGCATGGAGCGCGGCGTCGCCGAGCTCAGGGCGGACTTCGCCCTCGAGGGGATTCCGCTGGAAATCCTCCACGGCGCCGAGTTGTCGATCGAGCGCCTCGGCGAGCTGAACCCGGACGACCTTCTGCGCTTCAGCCTGGGGCAAAACGGCCGATACGTGCTCCTGGAATGTCCCTATTTCTCCTCGTATGTCGAGCTCGTGCCGGCCATCAAGGCCCTGAGCAAAGTGGGCCTCGCAGCGGTTGTGGCCCACCCGGAACGGAACCCGACGATTCAGGAGCGCCCCGCTCGGATCTCCGCGCTCCTGGCCCTCGGTGCACTGGTTCAGGTGACTGCCGGATCCATCGACGGCCGGCTCGGGCGATCCGCCGAGCGCACTGCATCGGCGCTCGTGGAGCTCGGGTACGTCCATGCGATCGCGAGTGATGCCCACGGTCCGCACATCCGTGAAGGCGGGCTTGCGGCGGCGGCCGCTGCGGTGGGTGACTCCGCGCTCGGAACGTACCTCACCGAGGAGGCTCCGGCCGCAATCCTTGCGGGCGAGAGCGTGGCGACCCGCGTGCGGGCCCGGCGCCGCTGGCCCTTCGGATTTTCCTAGCTCGCGTCAGTCGACGTTGCCGAAGAGTGCCCTCATTCGCTCGGCACCTAGCGGAAAACGGCCGCTCAGCAGCCGGTGTTCGGCCTCCGAGCTCTCAGACTCGAAGTAGAGCCCCCACGCCACACGCGGACGCCCGTCCTGTAAGTCGTCAACGGCGTTCAACCAGTCGAACATGCGCTCGATGTAGTACGGGTTGTCGCCGCCGCCGTGATCACCATCCGTGCGGATCGTGAGCGCCCATTCGTCGAAGGCGATCCGCTTGCCGTGCGCTCGGGCGAAATCGCGCTGCCATTGGAGACCGAAGGGTAGGGTGATGAAGTTCCGCCAGCGCGTGATCGGGTCCTCCCAACCCGGGTACCAATCCTGATCGAACGCGCTCGTCCCGATCACGTCGACATACGCGTCGCCGGGGTAGGCCCGGTCCGCGTCGATCGAGGCCGGACCGAAGACCGTGCACCAGTCGAATGTGAAATTCGCGCCCGGCGTCGCCCGCATGGTGTTCACGATCTGCCGCCAGTAGAGGATGAACGAATTCGGGTCGTTCATCGCCGTCCACGGGTACCAGAAGCCGTTGAACTCCCATCCAAGGCGGATCACCACACTGCGCTGGCCCGTGGCCACCAGTCGCTCTGCGAGCCGCCGGAAGTGGACGTTGTACAGCCCTGTCGCACCCTGGGCCAGGGTTGCGCCCGACTGTGGGAGCATCGGGACCGAGTAGACCATCTGATACCCGCGGCCCTGCCAAGTGGAGATCTGGGCCGGGTCCTCGATCTCGGCCCACGTCTGGAAGGTGAAGTACTCGAGGACGCGTCTGATGGGCCGGTGCAGCCAGTCTCCGAACGCCGTCACACCTGCCGGGTTGCTCCCACTGAAGACGCCGAGATCGAAGCCCAAACCCAACCACCAGGTGAAGGTGGTGCGGGACTCGTTCCCGGCCAGGTCGCGGGCGACGGCCGCGAAGCTGTGAGTACCCTCGGCAAGCGGGCCCGGGTAATGCTGTGGGCGCGCACACTGGGCCGTGGAGCCGCCGTCCAGGCGGCAGAGCCACGTGACGCCGGGCTCGGGCTCGCCGAGGAACGAGAACGTGGCACGGCGCAAATTCGTTGGGTTGTCCGGGTGACCGACGAGCCGTGGCGCCGGAGGAGCCTGCGTGTCGACCGTCCAGGCCCGCGCGGTTGCGGGCGTCTGGTTGCCGAGCGCGTCGCGGGACTTCACGGCGAGGGTGTGCTGGCCGTCGCCCAGCGGGCCGGCCAGAAAAACCGGGCTCGCGCAGTGCGCGAACGGAGCACCGTCGACGCTGCAGGTGAAAGTCGCGCCCGGTTCCGAAGCAAACTCGAAGTAGGCACTCGTGGTCCGAGCCGGAGACTCGGGAACAGTGATGAACCACGGCGCGTGGGGTGGAGTGCGATCGATCTCCCAGGGGTACGCCGTCTGCCCGCTTCGCCGTCCCGCTGCGCTGAGCGCCCTGACGGTGAAGTGGTGTGCGCCCTCGGCGAGGCCTTCGTAACGTGTCGGGCTGCCGCAGGCGACGAACGCGCCGTCGTCGAGACTGCACCGGTAGGTCGCAGCGCCCGGCGAGGAGAACGCGAAGCGAGCCACCGACGACGCAGTGACCTTCGCCGGCTGCTCGGTCAGCGACGGTCGCGGAGGCGCCGTTCGCTGCACCGGCCTAGTGCGACTCGACGAGCTGCAGTTGTTCGTCTCCCGCGCTTCTGCAATCCGGCGGCTTGCGTCGGCGCAGACGACCACGACGTAGGACGCCCTCGGGAGTGGGCGGGGCAGGACCAGGCTCACCGAGCGCCGAACGATGCGCCAGGGCATGAGCCCGGGCGTCCGTCGCAGCGCGATGCGGACGCGACGTGGCTTGCTCGACGCCGCGGGCGCCAGGTAGTAGCCAAGAGTTGAGCGACTTGCCCGGACGCGACCCCGGTTTCGGAGGCTGTGACGGACTGTCAGCGCTCCTCCCGCACGGATGCTGCCCGCCGTCGTGACCGCCGAGACGATCAGGTCGGCCTTGGCACGCGCCGACGCGTTCAGATCGGCCGTGCCCGCGCCAGAGGCCCAAACGAGGGCAGCGAGAAGCGTGAGCGTGAACGTACAGAAGCGGCGCCGCATAGAAGAACGGGCATTGTGCCTCATGCGGTAGGAAGCCGCAGGTGCGGCCGGCGACTACTCGTCGACCAGGGAAGGAATACGTGCCGCCGCGACCACGTCCTCGAGGATTCCGTCCAGGTCGAAGCTCGGCTCCCAGTCGACGGCGTCCGCGATCTTGGCGATCGAGGGCGAGCGGTGGAACATCTCCTCCTCGATACCGCGTTCGAAGACCTCCTCGTAGGGCAAGAAGACAATGTCGGAGCTCGAGCCCGTCTTCTCGATCACGCGCGTGGCGAGGTCGATGATGCGAATGCGTTCCGTCGAGCCGACGTTGAAGATCCCGCCTGCCGTCGCAGGCTCGGTGACGAGGGCCTGGAGCGCGCGTACCGAGTCCGAGACATGGCAGAAACAGCGCGTCTGTGTGCCGTCGCCGTAGACCTCCAGCGGCCGGCCGGCTAGGGCCGCCTCCACGAATCGCGGGATGACCATCCCGTATTGCCCACTCTGCCGGGGCCCCACGGTGTTGAAAAGGCGCGCGATCACGCACTGCAACCCCTCCTCGTCGAAGCGGGCCAGGGCGAGGAACTCGTCGATTGCTTTGGTGTCCGCGTAGGCCCACCGGCGCGCCGTCGTCGGGCCGTAGATTCGGCGCGCGTCCTCGTCGAGCGACGCCTCCTGGGGGTGGTCGCCGTAGACCTCCGAGCTGGACGCGACGAGCACTCGCTTCCCAAAACGGCTCGCGTACTCGAGGACGCTCTCGGTGCCCTGGACGTTCGTCAGCAGCGTGTGCCCTGGCCTCTCGACGATCAGGCGGACCCCCACGACTGCGGCCAGGTGGTAGACGACGTCGCAGCGGTGCACCAGCTCGCTGACGACCGATGGCGAGAGGACGGAATCGACGACGAGGTGGAACTCCGGGCGCTCCGCCAGGTGAGCCACGTTGCGATCCGATCCCGTCGAGAGGTCGTCGAGCGCCCACACTTCCGCTCCCGCGTCGAGCAGGCGCTCGGACAGGTGTGAGCCGATGAACCCGGCGCCGCCTGTTACAAGAGCCTTCATGGCGGGAACCGTATAGCGCATCCAGACGAATGAAGGGTCTGTAAAGACCTACCGGGAGGGGTTGCGGTTTCGTTGTACCACCGCCAAGATGAGTTCACGGCCGGGCGAAGCCGGCCAGGGGAAGGAGAGCGACGCGGCATGCGGCAGTGGGTATTGACCACAACAGTGGCGTCGGCGCTGGGCGCCTTGTTGCTCGCGGCAAGCGCGGGGGCAGCGACCCCGCAACAGATCTACCGCGACCTCGCCGACAACGGTCGGCTCGACCGAACGTACTCGCGGGCGGATCTCGACAAAGCGCTCAACAACCCGTCGCTCCCGGCGTACGCGCGGCCCGAGCGCGTAGGCCGTAGGCCACAGACGCGCCCCGTGCCTGCCGTCGCTCCGCGAGCCTCCGTCGACGACGGCCGTTCACTCCCCTTCAGCGGCCTCGACGCGGCGCTGTTCGGCGTCGTCGGTGGCCCGCTGTTGCTCCTCGGCGCCGGCATGCGGCGCCTCGCCCACCGCACACCGGAGCTGCGCTAGCGCATGGCGAACCGAGCCGTCGAAACGACAGTGAACGATGCCACCCCGGCTCTCGGCACGCTCGGCAACCTTCGTCGCCGAGCGCTGGGTGTCGGTCTTCGCCCGAGCACGACCTGGGCCCTCGCGCGCCTCGCCCTCGATGCGGCCATGCTCCTCACGGCCGCCGTCGCGGCGCTCATGGGCTCCGAAGCGGCCGGCGTCTCGGCGCCTCCCGGGAAGTGGCTCCTGCTCTTCAGCCTTCTTGTCGCCGGGGTCTTCGTCGCCCGCGGTATGTACGGCACCCGTCTTCGCTTCGAGATGCTCGAGGACGTGCGTGTCGTCCTCACGGTCACGTCGCTGGTCGCGATGGGCATTCTCTCGGCCCGCGAGATCGTCGGCGACCCGCCCGACCTCGCGGCGCAGACGATCCGCATGTGGGCATTCGCAGCGGTCTATCTGACAGCTGGCCGAGTCGCCCTCCACTGGTCTCGGGCGAAAGCCCACCGGCACGGCGAGTCACTACGCCCGACGCTCATCATTGGAGCCGGGAAGATCGGGCGCCTCACCGCGAAGCGACTGCTCGAGCATCCGGAGGTTGGTCTCAAGCCGATCGGTTTCCTCGACAAGGACCCGATGGCGGCGGAAGACGGCTCGTTGCCGATGCCAGTCCTTGGGGCCAGCTGGGATCTCGACCGGGTCGTGGCCCAGCATGACGTCCAGCAGGTGATCATCACGTTCTCGCGCGCGCCGCACGAGGTGCTCCTCCGCCTCGTCAAGCGCTGCGAGGAGCTCGGGCTCCAGGTCGCGTTCGTGCCGCGGCTCTACGAGAAGATCACGAGCAAGCTCACGATCGAGCACCTCGGGGGAATCCCTTTCATCTCGGCGCGCCCGTCCAACCCGCAGGGCGCCCAGTTCGTGATCAAGTACGCCGTCGACCGCATGGTCGCCGCGTTCTTCGTGATCCTCACGCTGCCGCTCACGCTGCTGGCGGCGCTCGGGGTTCTGATGACGCTCGGCCGTCCGCTCTTCTTCCGCCAGCTCCGAGTCGGCCGCGACGGCCGCACTTTCGAGATGCTCAAATTCCGGACGATGAAGCCGGCCACCGAGAACACGGTCGAGGCCTACGCGATGGAACTGGCGCCCGACACGGCGCCCGGCGGCGTCGAGGGGGCCGACCGTCGCACGCCGCTCGGCACGATCCTCAGGCGAACATCGATCGACGAGCTGCCGCAGCTACTCAACGTCCTCAAGGGCGAGATGAGCCTGATCGGCCCACGGCCGGAGCGCCCGGAATTCGTCGGGCTCTTCGAGCAGAGCGTCTATCGCTACACCGAGAGGCATCGCGTCAAGTCCGGCATCACCGGGTGGGCCCAGGTGCACGGTCTCCGGGGCAAGACGTCCCTGTCCGACCGGGTCGAATGGGATAATTATTACATCGAGAACTGGTCGCTCTGGTTGGACCTCAAGGTACTCCTGCTCACGTTCCTGGCAGTCGTCCGTACGCCGCGGCACGTCGAATAGGGTGCCCCGCCGGCACTCACGGAAGTGCGTGCCACTCCGAGGTCTAGGACGTGCGGACGAAGCAGAGCGCTTCCGGCCTCTAACGTTCTTACACCATCAGCCGATACGGGTAAACGTGCCACTCGCTACGTGCTTGTTAGGTCTTCGTTACGACCCCGGCCGGTCCCGGTAGCCCGATGTCGCTCGGCTACTATGGCCTCCGTCTTCCCCTCTCCTAATAATCGCCCCACCTAGAGAGAAGAGATGTTCGAACGATTCACTGAAAGAGCTCGCCAGGTAGTCGTCCTCGCCCAGGACGAAGCCCGCGCGCTCAAGCACAACTACATCGGCACCGAGCACATCCTGCTCGGTCTTCTCCGCGAGGAGGAAGGGCTCGCCGCGCGCGTTCTCGAGTCGCTCGACATCACCGTCGAGGAAGTGCGCGCCCAGATCGCGCGCATCGTCGGGCAGGGCGACGAGGTGACGACGGGCCAGATCCCGTTCACCCCGCGCGCCAAGAAGGTGCTCGAGCTCGCCCTGCGCGAAGCGCTCTCGCTCGGCCACAACTACATCGGCACCGAGCACATCCTGCTCGGTCTCGTCCGCGAGAACGAAGGCGTCGCGGCGCGCATCCTGCTCGACTTCGACGCCGACGCCGAGAAGATCCGCAACGAAATCATCCGCATGCTCTCCGGCCCGGGCCGCCGCCAGCAGGGCGGGGGCGGAGCTCCCGGCGAGAAGGCCAAGACGTCGAAGCTCCTCGACCAGTTCGGCCGCAACCTGACCAAGCTGGCCGCCGAAGGCAAGCTCGACCCCGTCGTCGGCCGCCAGACCGAGATCGAGCGCGTGATGCAGATCCTCTCGCGCCGGACCAAGAACAACCCGGTGCTGATCGGCGAGCCCGGCGTCGGCAAGACCGCCGTCGTCGAAGGTCTCGCCTCGCGCATCTCGGCCAACCAGGTGCCCGAGCTGTTGAAGGGCAAGCAGATCTACACGCTGGATCTCGCCGC
>JACCXX010000039.1 GCA_013696805.1 Actinomycetota bacterium | reverse complement strand
GTCTGCCCGACGCCGGACTCGCCGCGCGAGGAGCTCGAGGAGGCCGTCCGCCTGACCACCCACTGGGCCGCGCGCCAGCACGCTGCGCCGCGCGCCGAAGGTCAGCTTCTGTTCGGCATCGCCCAGGGCGCGACCGACCCAGACCTGCGCCGCCGCTCGATCGAGGAGATCGTCGCTCTCGACTTCGACGGTCATGCGCTCGGAGGCCTGAGCGTCGGCGAGGAGCGCGGGCCGATGTTCGACGCCCTCGCATCCGCGGCGCCCCAGCTCCCCCCGGACAAGCCCCGCTACTTCATGGGCATCGGCGACCCGGAGGGAGTGCTCGAAGCAATCGAGAGCGGAATTGACATGTTCGACTGCGTCCTCCCGACCCGAATCGGCAGGACGGGAACCGCCATCACCTCGACCGGGCGCCTGAACCTCAAGAACACCCGTTTCTCGCGTGACCCCGCTCCTCTCGACGAGAGCTGCGACTGCCCGGCCTGCGCGCGGTTCTCGCGCGGGTACATCCGCCACCTCATCAACCAGCGAGAGGTACTCGGCCTGCGGCTGTTGACCCTGCACAACCTCCGGTACCTGCTGACGCTGACCGCCGCCGCACGCACGGCAATCGAGGATGGGAAGCTGGCATCCTTCAAGGCCCAGACCCTCGAACGGCAAAATAGCCCGCCGGAGGAGTAGCTACGTGATCTCGATCCTGTTCATCGGAGCAATGCTCGTCCTGATGTGGGCGCTGCTCATCCAACCCCAGCGCCGCCGCCAGCAGAAACAGGCCCGCCTGCTCTCCGAGCTCGCCGTCGGGGACGACGTGGTGACCCTGGGCGGGCTCTATGGCCGGGTGCAGTCGGTCGACGAGGACGCCGTCATGCTAGAGATCGCGCCCCAGACCAACGTGCGCGTTGCGAAGAGCGCGGTTGCGGCACGGATCACGCCAGAGGCGGAAAACGCGCCTGCGCCGCTAACCTAGGTAGAGGCCCGTGAAGGAACGCCGCTCGCATTTCATCTTGCTCGCGCTCCTGGTCGGGGCGCTCATCGCCATTGGGCTCCTGGCGGTTCCGGGCTCGCCCGTCCAGCAGACGCCGACGCTGGGGCTCGACCTCCAGGGCGGTCTCGAGGTCGTGCTCGAGGCGCAACCTCCGCCCGGCAAGACCTTGAGCGAAGAGGATCACGCGCGCTCCGTCGAGATCATCCGCAACCGCATCGACAAGCTCGGCGTCTCCGAGCCAGAGGTGCGCAAGCAGGGCGAGAATCAGATCGTCGTTCAGCTGGCCGGCGTCTTCGACATCAACCGGGCGGTCGAGATCATCGGCAAGACCGCCCAGCTCCAGCTCTACGACCTTCAGAAGAACCTGATCCCGGGTGTCTCGAGCGACCTCCAGGGGTTCCCGCGCGCGCACCCCACGCTCTACTCGATCCTGAACGACGGAACCGTCAAGAACCGGGCGAAGAAGGGCAAGGCAGCCGCGTTCTACCTCTTCGACAAGAAGAACCAGCGGATCGCCGGGCCGAAGCTGACGCGTCCGGAGATCCTGGAGGGCCGTGCGCTCATCGGGAAGAAGAAAGTCCCCGTCGAGAGCCTCCTGAAGGACGGCAAGCTTCCGAAGGAATACAACCTCCTGCCGCTGCCGGAGAAGACGATCGTCCTGCGATGCGGGATCGATCAGCGCTACTGCCCCGGGGTCAACGAGCCGGACCCGAGCCGCACCTACTACTACCTCTTCAGGTTCGACCCCGACAACAAGGAAGACCCAGTTCCGGAGATGACGGGCAAGGACATCAAGCTGAACGGGACGCGTCAGGACTTCGACACGAGCTCCAATCAGCCGATCGTGTCGATGCAGTTCACCGACAGGGGCGGTGACAAGTTCCACGACATCACGCGCGAGCTCGCCCAGCGCGGTCAGGTCGCCGCGAATCGGAACAACATCGACGACGAGCTCGCCTTCCAGCAGTTCGCGATCGTCCTCGACAACGTCATCCAGTCCGCGCCGACGATCGACTTCAACGAGAACCCGGACGGCATTCCGTCAGGCAACGGCGCGCAGATCACGGGCATCGGGGACCTCGGCGAGGCCAAGGACCTCGCCCTCGTTCTCCAGACGGGCGCGCTCCCGGTGCGGTACAGCATTGCCGAGCGCACCGATGTCTCGGCCACGCTGGGCAAGGACTCGCTGAGGCAGGCGTATATCGCGGCGCTCGCCGGCCTCGCGCTCGTCGCGATCTTCCTGCTCCTCTTCTACCGCTTCCTCGGGCTCGTCGCCGTGCTCGGCCTCGCCATCTACGCGGCCTTCATGTACGCGGCGATCCTGCTCTTCAACGTCACGCTGACCCTGCCGGGCTTCGCGGGGATGATCTTGACGATCGGAGTCGCGGCCGACGCGAACGTCGTCATCTTCGAACGCATCAAGGAGGAATCGAGGGCGGGGAGGTCCGTCCGCGCAGCGATCGCGGCCGGGTACGCGAAGGGATTCGGCTCCATCATCGACGCCAACGTGATGACTGCGATCACGGCGCTCGTGCTGTTCCTGGTCGCCTCGGCGAGCGTCAAGGGCTTCGCGCTGATGCTCCTGATCGGCACCGCCGTCTCGCTGGTCACGGCGGTTGGCGCGACGCGCGCGATGCTCGGCCTGCTCTCGGGCTTCCGCTGGTTCGACAGCCCGAAGTTCATGGGCGCGGGCGGTCAGCAGACGGCGAAGTGGCTGCAAATCGACTTCATGGGCAAGCGCTACACGTGGTTCGCAATCTCCGGCGCTGTGATTGCCCTCGCGGTCGGTGCAATCGCCATCCAGGGGCTCAATTTCGGCATCGACTTCAAAGGCGGGACGCAGATCACCTTCCGCGCTACGGAGCCCGTAACGCTCAGCGACGTGCGGGACCGGGCGCGAGAGATCGGGGAGGAGAACGCGATCATCCAGGGCCGCGGCGAGCGGACCGGAGACGAGAGCTACCGCGGCTTCACGATCAAGACCGAGTCGCTCGACGAGGCCAAGCAGGCCGAGTTCGAGACGACGCTCAAAGGCGCTTACGGGGACGACATTCCGTACGGCGTCAAGAACGTCTCGGAGAGCTTCGGCACCCAGATCCGCGACCAGGCATTACTTGCAGTCGCCTTCTCGTTCGTCCTGATTCTCCTGTACATGGCGATTCGCTTCCAGTGGAAGTTCTCGCTGCCGGTTCTGGCCGCGATCGTCCATGACGTCACGATCGCCGTCGGCATCTACGCGCTCCTCGGGAAGGAAGTGACGACCGCGACGGTGGCGGCCATTCTCACCGTTCTCGGTTACTCGATGTACGACACGATCATCATCTTCGACCGCATCCGCGAGAACATTCCGTTGATGCGGCGGTCCTCGTTCGCGATGATCGCCAACGTCTCGCTCTGGGAGACGATTCGCCGCTCGCTGGCGACGACGTTCATCACCCTGCTGCCGATCGGCGCTCTGTACTTCTTCGGCGGGGACACCCTCAAGGACTTCGCGTTTGCGCTGCTGGTCGGCATCGGGTCGGGGTCGTACTCGACGATCTTCATCGCCGCACCGCTGCTGACGATCTGGAAGGAGCGCGAGCCGGAGTACGCGGCTCGAATCGGTCAGGCCGTGGACGTCGGCAAGGACGGGACGATTGTGCTCGAGCAGGCGGAGAGGGCGCAGATCGCGGAGCCGCCGTCGATTCCGGAACTGGCGCCCGTGACCGCCGACCTACCCGTGAAGGACGGTGACGGTGACGGGGCTTCCGCGCGCTCGAAGCGCCAGCAGCGCCGCCAGCGGCGACGGACGCGCCCGCATGGCCGGCGATAGCGGTCTCCGGGACTCGGTCGAGAAGCTCGGGTTCGCCGCGCTTGGCGCCGTTGCGCTGACTGCCGAGCGCGCCGATGCATTGGCCGACGCGCTCGCCGCACGTGGCGGCATGCGCAAGGACGAGGCCCGCCAGACGATCGAAGAGCTGACGCTGCGCTGGAAGGGCGAAGCCGGACGGGTGGGGGAGCGGAGCGGCGCCGCGCTCGAAGGGCTCTTGCTGCAGCTGGGCGTGGTCACGCGCGGAGATTACGAGGAGCTCGAGCTTCGCGTCGCACAGCTGGAACACCGGATCCGCCTGCTCGAGAGTGGCCCCAGGGCAGTGCCTGACCCGCCGCCGAGCTAGGGGTCGCTCCCTCGGCGTGGAACACTGAGGACATGGCCGAGCCGGCCCCACGCGCGCACAACCTCGGGCGCCTGACGGAGATCGCGCAAGTCGCAGTCCGGCACGGCTTCGGCTACTTCTTCGAGCGTCACCGCCTGACGGACCTGTTGCCGGGCCGCACCAAGCCCGCACTCCTCGACGGCACGCCGTCACAGCGGGGCCAGCACCTGCGGGAGATGCTCGACGAACTCGGCCCGACGTTCGTCAAGTTCGGTCAGCTGCTATCGATGCGCCCGGACGTCCTGCCGCCCGACATCATCGCGGAGCTGCGCGGGCTCCAGGACGACGTACGTCCATTTTCCTACGAGGACGTCGAGCGCGTGGTCGGCGAAGATCTCGGCCAGCCGATCGAGCGCCTCTTCACGGAGTTCGGCCGCGAGCCGATCGCCGCCGCCTCCATCGGCCAGGTTCATCGCGCCGTGCTGCCGAACGGCAAGGTCGTTGCCGTCAAGGTCCAGCGCCCAGGCGCGCCTCGTCAAATCGAGGCAGACCTGGCGCTCCTCTACCAGGCGGCGCGCCTTGCAAAGGAGCGGGTGCGCGCACTCGACTTCGTGGATGTCCGCGCTCTGGTTGACGAGTTCGCACGATCGATCCGCCAGGAGCTGGACTACCGTCAGGAGGCGCGAAACGCGGACACGCTGCGCAAGAATTTCGCCGCCGACCCACATGTGGTCGTGCCGAAGGTCTACTGGAGCTACACGCGCTCACGTGTGCTCACGCTGGAGTTTCTCGAGGGCACCCAGCTCGCCGACATCGACACGATGCCGTACGGGATCCAGGATCGCCGGCGCCTCGCGGAGGTGATCACCGAGGCATGGATGACGATGATCTTCCGCCACGGCGTCTTTCACGGCGACCCGCACCCGGCGAACATCCTCGTCATCCGTCCGGACCAGATCGGCCTCGTCGACTTCGGCCTGGCCGGAAAGCTCACCGACGAGGACCTCTCGAAGGCGACGCGGCTCTTCATCGACGTCGCCAACGAGAACATCGAGGCTCTTCCGAAGCGGCTCGCCGACCTCGGCGTCCGCTACCCGAAGGAGAACGAGGACGAGTTCGTCGCCGAGCTCCAGGAGCTCTTCTACCGCTATTACGGCGCGAGCCTGGCGGAGATCGACCCGTTGCAGGTCATCCGCGAGGTGTTCTCGCTGATCTACCAGCTGAACCTGCACCTGCCGACGCGCTTCATGCTGCTCGACAAGGCGATCGCCACGCTGGGCTCGGTCAGCGTCGAGCTGTATCCCGACTTCAACGTCTTCGAGGTCGCCCGGCCCTACGCGCGCAGCCTGATGATGGGTCGCTATTCGCCGCAGCGCATGCTCTCGCGTGCGCAACGTGACGGCCTGAAGCTCGCGCAGATCGTGACCGAGTATCCGTTCCAGATCCACGACGTTCTGGAGCAGGCGCGCGACGGCCAGATCGAGGTCGGCTTCGTACACAAGGGTCTCGACGACTTCATGCGCACGATGGACGTGGCGTTCAATCGGCTGATCATTGCGCTCGTGGTCGCAGGAGGGCTCATCGGGTCGAGCCTGATCGGCGTTTTCGCGACCTCCGGCCCGCAGTTTCTCGGGCTACACGTCGTCTCGGTGTTCGGCTTCCTGATCGCGGGCCTGCTAGGCGTCTGGCTGCTGATCGGGGTGATTCGATCGGGCCGGCTGTGAGGGCGCTTCTCGGTAAGTCCTAGGTCCGACTTCGGAAGCGCGGGCGGTCCTGGCGTGGCCGGGTCGTGAAGCTGGACGACCTCCACGACCTCGCTCTCATCCGCGTGCAGGGCCGAATTGCTCCGCCGCTCTGGCAGCGCCCGGCGTACCCCCGGCCGCAGCCCGGGGATGAGCTCCTGCTCGTGGGCAGCGCGCTCGGCTACGAAGGCACGGTCAGCGCCGGCGTGGTCAGCCGGGTGCTGCGCCAGGAGATCCAGACCGACGCGGCCGCGCACGCCGGAATCTCGGGCGGCCCGGCGGTCGACCACAACGGCGCTGTGGTGGGCGTCCTGGTGTCGGGCGAGGCGGAGAATCTGAACTTCGCCGTGCCGATCGAACTCATGTGCAAGCGCATTCGGCGTTGTAAGCAGCGGCCCTGACGGCTGTCGATCGTTTGGCACACACTCGCGCGAAAGGACACCTGGCGTGGGGGAGTGGGTCGCGCTAGCGTCGATCACATGCAGAATGTCCTGCTCGCCGAGCCGGAGCCGGGTACGCGCGGCTTCCTCGAGCGTCACCTCCGTCAGGACGGGTTCGAGGTGGTCGAGGCCGAGGACGGCCGGGCGCTCGAGCTCCTCGAGCAGAGCCAGCCGGATGTGCTGCTCGTCTCGGACGAGCTTGCGCTCGATCTGTGCGCCCGCCTGCGCGAAGGCGAGCCGGGGCGCTCGTGGGATCGCGACCTGCCAGTGATCGTCCTCGGCGGTCAGGGTGCCGACGCCGTCGACCGCGTACGCGCCTTTGCGCGCGGGTGCGACGATTTCGTCGCGCGTCCGTTCCATTACGACGAGCTCGTCGCACGCATCCGAGCGGTCCTGCGCCGGGCTCAGCCCGCCCCGGGGCGCGTAATTCGAGCCGGTGCGATCGAGGTGGACACGGCGACGCGGCGGGTGACGGTCGGCGACGAGCGCTTGGCGCTGCCGGGCAAGGAGTACGAGCTCCTCAGCAAGCTTGCCGGCGACCCGCACCGTGTCTTCACGAAGGAGGAGCTACTCCGCGAAGTGTGGGGCTTCCGCTCCCTCGGCCGAACACGCACGCTGGACTCGCATGCCTCCCGCCTGCGACGGCGGCTGGCCCGGCCGGACCGGCCGCCGTACGTCCAGAACGTGTGGGGCGTCGGTTACTGCCTGCTCGGCGACTAGCCTGCTCTCTCATGGAGTCCGCGCTCGCGTTTGCCGCTGCCACCTGGGCAATCGCGATGGCTCTCGGACCCTTGCTGCAGATCAAGAAGATCGTCCAGCACAAGAGCTCGCTGACGATTTCGATTGGCTACTTCCTCGTCCTCTTCGTCGGCTTCCTGCTCTGGCTCGCCTACGGCATTGCCGCTGACAACCTGGCCCTGATCATCCCGAACACGGTGGCGGCAGTCGTGATCGTGGTCACGATCCTGGTCGCGATGCGCTACCGGCGAGCAGGGTAGAAGCGGGCCCGGTTTCCCGGGCCCGCCGTGAGCCTAAAACGCCTGCTCAAACCGGCCCAGAACGCCCACCCAGCCGTCCGCGTACCCCGTCGCAGCCTGCTCGGCCTCGGCGCCGAGGACCTCCCAGCCGCGGTGTTCGAAATCGAATCGCGTGTCTTCGCCCTCGGGCGTGAACCGCATCTCGATCTCCGTCGGGCCCGGGGTGTCCGGGTTGACCTGCCAGGCGAGGACGACACGGTACGGCGGCTCCCAGGCCGTCACGTTCGCCCAGTGCGCCTCCTTGCCGTTCGTCATCTGCTCGTAGACGCGGCCGTTCGGGCCCGTCTCGAAGATGACCGTCTCGGGGCTTCGGTCGTCGCCTTCCATGCCCTCGACGGAATGCGTGTCGTAAGGCCACCAATCGGCGATGCCTTCTGTGAACATCTTGAAGGCCCGCTCGGGAGTCGCCGTGACGACGCCTGACTTGCGGATCGTCAGATCCGTTTGCTGCACGTTCATTCCTTCTCCTCTCCGCTCTCGGTCGACCGCGGACTCGAATGAGGCCAGTGCGGTCTCCCAGAACCTGTCGAAGTAAGCGCGGACCTCGCCGAGGCCGTTTGGATCGAGCCGGTAGATGCGGCGCGTACCGTCACGGCGCTCGGTGACGAGCCCTGCTTCCCTCAGCACACGCAGGTGCTGCGAGACCGCCGGTCGGCTGACGGGGAGCTCAGCGGCGAGCTCGCCGACGGCCCGGGGGCCGCCCTGCAGAAGCTCGAAGATCCGCCTTCTCGTCGGATCGCCGAGCGCATCCATCGCACTTGCGTAAGCCATCACTAACGGTAAGCATAGACTTACTAAGTCGAATCGTCAAGCAGCGCACCCTCGAGCGAGAGCAGGAGCCGCTTGCGATCGAGCCCGCCGGCATATCCGACCAGGCTCCCGTTGGAGCCGACGACCCGGTGGCAGGGCAGCACGATCGGGATCGGGTTGCGGTTCATGACCGTTCCGACGGCGCGGGCGGCCCGGGGACGGCCGGCAGACTTCGCCAGAGCGCCGTAGGTCGTCAGCTGACCATGCGGCACCTTGGCCAGACGGTTGAGCACCGCGCGCGTGAAGTCGGCGGCGGGGCCGAGGTCGATCGCGAGCTCGAACTCCGTGCGCTTCTCGTCGAAGTACTCGTCGAGCTGGCGCCGTGCGTCCTCCAGCGGGCGCTTCGCGCGCAGAACACGGACGCCGAACGAGCGGGCGAGCCGCTCGACCTCGCGTTCCGGCTCGGGGTCGAACGAGATCCGGCAGAGACCCTTGCCGCTGGCGGCGACGAACAGGGTCCCGACCGGCGAGTCGGCCAGGTCGTAGGCGACGTCGAGCAGTCCCTCGGCCGCCGCAGCGTCGCGGAACCGCTCGTCGAGGCTTGAGGAGACGGTCATCGGTGCTCCTTTCGCAGCCGGCGAACTCCCGAAGAGGCGGCCTGGCGCGCTGCCACTCCACTCGATTCGAGCACTTCGCCGATCTGGTCGTAGTCGAGGTCGTAGCCGTACCGGAGGACGACGGCGACGCGCTCCTTGGGCGGCAAGTCGCGAGTCAGGTCGCCGAGCTCCGCGTAGGCCGGGCGGGAATCTTCGACTGCCCATTCGGGAAGGGCCGTTTGCGGGCGACGCTTGCGCACGTCGTCGATGGCCACACGGTGGGCGATCGTGAACACCCAGGCGCGCAGGTGCCGTCCGTGCTGCAGGCTCGAGTACCCGCGGAGTGCGCGAAGGAAGGTCTCCTGCCACGCGTCCTCGGCCGCGTCGCGTGGAAGCAATCCGCGGAGATACCCGAGAATCTCGTCGCGGTGTTCCTCGTAGAAACGCTCGAACGGCGGTAGCACGAGTTCCATCATCTTCTGTAACGGGACAAGCGGCTCAAGTGTGAGACTGCCCGGCGATGCGCGCCGCAGTCGTCGGGCACGTCGAGTGGGTTCGGTTCGCAGACGTCGAGCGCGTCCCTAGCGCCGGCGAGATCGTCCACGCGCGCGAAAGCTGGATCGAGCCGGCGGGCGGCGGAGCCGTCGCGGCCGTGCGGTTGCTCGAGCTGGCCGGTCAGTGCGACTTCCTGACGGCGGTCGGGAACGACGAGCCCAGCCGCCTGGCGCTCGCGGGCCTGGGAGCACTCGGCCTTCGCGTCCATGCCGGCACGCGCGAGGAGCCCCACCGGCAGGCCTTCACGTTCCTCTCCGACGAAGGCGAGCGGACGATCACACTGCTCGGGCCGAAACTCGTGCCGTACCGGAGCGACCCGCTTCCATGGGACGACCTTGCGCAGGCCGACGCTGTCTATTTCACGGGCGGAGATCCGGACGCTTTGCGGGCGGCGCGGCAGGGCCGGGTACTCGTCGCGACGGCGCGCGAGCTCCCGACACTTCAGAGCGCCGGTGTGGAGCTTGATGCTCTCGTGCACAGCGGCACCGATCTCGGCGAGCGCTACGAGCCGGGTCAGCTCGACCCGCCGCCGAAGCTCGTGGTGACGACCATGGCCCGCGATGGCGGGGCGTTCGTCACCGGCGAGCAAGAGGGGACGTATGCGGCCGCCGAGCTGCCTGGTCCGCTCGCCGATGCCTACGGCGCCGGAGACTCTTTCGCGGCCGGGCTCGCCTTCGCGCTGGCTCGAGGTGACAGCGTGGAAGCGGCGCTGGCCTTTGCAGCCGGTCAGGGCGCGGCGGCGATGACAATCCGAGGCGCCTACGGCTGATTGGGTCGCAGGGGTTGCGTTGTGGGGAACTGTGGTTTAAAGTGGGGCGAAGTGGAATAAGCGTCAGGCCCCAAAATGCTCCTAGGCGAGTACGAACACACACTCGATGACAAGAATCGCATCACCCTCCCGGCGAAGTTCAGAGCGGCTTTCGCGGCAGGGGTCGTCGTCACGCGCGGTATGGACGGTTGCCTGTACGCCTACCGCCAGAAGGACTGGGACAAGCTTGTCGAGAGCCGGCTGGCCGGGCTCGACCCACTCAGCAAGGAAGGCCGCAGGTTGGGGCGGTTCTTCTTCTCCGGCGCGGCCGAGGCCGAGCTCGACAAGCAGGGGCGCGTGATGATTCCCGCTGCCCTCATCGAGCACGCGGGTCTGGGGAAGAACGTCGTCGTCGCCGGTGTCAGAGACCACCTCGAGCTCTGGGACGGCGCCGCCTGGCGCAAGGAAATGGAAGAGGTCGAAGGGAGCGCAGAAGATGTTGCCGAGCGTCTTGCAACCAAACGAGACTGACCATGTCCCCGTCCTTGCCCACGAGGTGCGTGAGCTCCTCGCGGTCAGGCCGGGCGAGACCGTCGTCGACGCGACCTTCGGCGCCGGAGGTCACGCCGCGATCCTTGCTGCGGACCTCCAGGGCGCCGGCCGCTTCATCGCCGTCGACCGCGACCCGACCGTCAAGCCCTACTACGAGTGCTTCCGCCAGCGGACGGCGGTCCAGTCGCGCCTGCTGCGAGGCGAGGCTTCGGGCATCCTCGACCAGCTCGCCGAGAACGGCGTCCAGGCGGACGCGATCCTGCTCGACCTGGGCGTCTCGAGCATGCAGATCGACAGGCCCGAGCGTGGCTTCTCCTACGCGGTCGACGCGCCGCTCGACATGCGCATGGACCCCACGGCGGAGGTCTCTGCCGCCGATCTCGTCAACGACTGGCCGGAGCGCGAGCTCATCTCGATCTTCCGTCGCTATGGCGAAGAGCGCTACTCGAAGCAGATCGCCCGTGCGATCTCGCGCCGCCGCAAGAAGCAGCCGATCGAGAGGACCGGTGAGCTGGTCGAGCTGATCCGCTCTGCAATCCCCGCGCCGGCACGATTCGGAGATGGCCATCCCGCGAAGCGCGTCTTCCAGGCGCTTCGAATTGCGGTCAACGACGAGCTCGGTGAGCTCGAGGACGCCCTGCCGGCCGCCTTCGACATGCTTCGCCCCGAGGGCCGCCTCGCCGTGATCGCGTTCCATTCCCTCGAGGATCGGATCGTCAAGCGTTTCTTCCAGAAGCTCGAGCGAGGCTGCATCTGCCCACCGGACTTCCCGATCTGCGCCTGCGGCCGCGAGCCGGAGCTACGCCGTCTGAACCGCAAGGCGATTCGGGCGAGCATGGACGAAGTCGCCCTCAACCCGCGCGCCGCCTCGGCGAGGCTCCGCGCCGTGATCAGGGCGTAACGTGGGCCAGGCCGCTGCGGCAGCCCGTCCTCGCCGCAGTCCGGCAAAGCCGCGACCCCAGGCGAAGCCGGCGACGAAGGCAAAGGCCAGAGCCAAGCAGGCACCCCGGGCACGAGTCGCAGGCGGCGCAGTTTGGATCGGGATCGTCGCCGTCCTCCTGTCGGGCGTCGTCGCCTTGAACGTCGCGGTCCTACGCCTGAACGTCCAGCTCGAGGAGCTGGGGCAGGAGCGGACTCAGCTCCGTGTCGAAAACGCCGACCTCGCCTCGGAGATCGCGAGCAAGGCTCAGGCCGGGCGGATCCACACTCTTGCCCGGGGCCAACTCGGGCTCGAGGTTGCCGACGCGGGCCAGACGACGTATTTGAGCCTGGGGTCGCGCGGCTAGTGGCGGCGAAGCTGCCCAACCGCCGCATCCGCCTACTTCTCGTCGTCTTCGCCTTCGCTTTCGCGGCCATGTTCGTTCGTGCCGCCTGGCTGCAGGGCGTGCGCGCGCAGGACTTGGGTCGCATGGCGCAGAGCCAGCAACGCTCGACGATCGTCGATCCGGGCTCGCGCGGGACGATCTTCGATCGCCAGGGCATCCAACTGGCGATCGGCCGCCAGGCGACGACTGTCTACGCGAATCCGCGTCAGATCGACGACCCGGAGGCAGTGGCGGCCGTCGTGGCTCAGACATTGCGCCTCGACCCCAAGGCGGTCGAGTCGGTGCTCTCGGACAACTCGCGCGGCTTCGTCTATGTCGCGCGCAAGGCCGATGCGAAGCGCGCGAAGCTGCTCGAAGAGCAGAACATCGTGGGGCTCGGCTACCTCTCCGAGGAGCAGCGCGTCTACCCCCAGGGGCACGTCGCGGCCCAGGTAGTCGGATACGCAGGCACCGAGAACCGTGGACTGGCCGGGCTGGAGCTCGCTCTCGACGGGGTTCTCCGGGGCCGGCCGGGCCGGGAGACCGTCGTCCGCGATCCCGCCGGCCGCGCGATCAGCATTCTCTCTTCGACAGCCGCGGAGGAGGGCCAGGACGCCTATCTGACGCTCGACCACACGCTGCAGGCGAACGCCGAGGCTGTGCTGCGCCAGACGATCCAGCGCTGGGGAGCGGAGGCTGCGAGCGCCGTCGTCCTCGATCCGCGCAACGGCGGCATCCTCGCGATGGCCGTCGAGCGCGGGTACGACGCCAACCGCTTCCCGATCGTCCCGCGAGACCTGCAGCGGAATCGGGCCGTCACCGACACCTACGAGCCGGGCTCGACGTTCAAGGTGGTAACGGTCAGCGCAGCGCTCTCAGAGCGGCTCGTCTCGCCGAGCACCGCGTTCACGCTGCCCTACGAGATTCAGGTCGCCGACCGGAAGATCCACGACTCGCACGCGCGCGGGACGGAGCGCATGACCGTTGACGAGATCATCTCCCAGTCCTCCAACGTGGGCACGATCACGCTGGCTCAGGAGCTCGGCGCGACACGCCTCTCGGAGTGGGTGAAGCGCTTCGGCTTCGGCGTGCCGACCGGCGTCGACTTCCCGGGCGAGACGCAGGGCATCGTTCCCGCGCTCGAGCGCTGGTCGGGATCGACGATCGGCACGCTGCCGATCGGACACGGTATCGCCGTCACGCCGGTGCAGATGGCCGCTGCCTACGCCACCGTGGCGAACGAGGGGGTCTGGCTGCGCCCGCACGTCGTCGCGCGCGTCGGCAAGACCCAACGTCCCGCGTACGCGGCCCGGCGAGTCCTCTCGCCGAATGTCGCCCGCCAGGTGATGGCGATGATGCGCGACGTCGTCGTCGAGGGCACCGGCCAGGAAGCCGCCCTGCCGGGCTACCAAGTTGCCGGAAAGACGGGAACTGCTGCGAAGCCGGACGCGAGCGGCGGCTACTCGGAGTCCGACTACGTCGCATCGTTCGTCGGCGTCGTTCCCGCGACGAACCCCCGCCTCGTCGTCCTCGTCACGATCGACGAGCCGCGCGGCGCAATCTGGGGCGGCACCGTCGCAGCCCCGGCCTTCGCCGACATCGCCCGCTTCGCGCTCCAGTACCTCGAGATCCCGCCCGACGCGCCCGAGACGCTGCC
>JACCXX010000020.1 GCA_013696805.1 Actinomycetota bacterium | reverse complement strand
TCGATGAGGCGCGTGAGCGCTGGAACCTTCTCAACCATCCTTTCTACCGGCGCTGGAGCTGCGGTGAGCTGACCCGGAGCGACCTTGCCCACTACGCGGGCCAGTACCGCCACGCGGTGGTCGCCCTGGCCGAGACGGCCGGAAAGGCAGATGCCCAGCATGCGAGCGAAGAAGCCGAGCACATTTCGCTCTGGGACGACTTCGCGGATGCCATGGGCTCGACTCCCAGCGAGCCGAGCGCAGAGACGACGAAATGCGTGTCGGCCTGGCTCGCGCCCGAGGACCCGATCGGCGCGCTCGCAGTGCTGTACGCGATCGAGGCCGGCCAGCCGGACGTGTCGCAGACGAAGCTCGACGGCCTCGCCGAGCACTACGGGATCGAGCCCGACGAGCAGGGCGCGGCCTACTTCGTGCTCCACGCGCAGCTCGACCACGAGCACGCTGCGCACTCCCGCGAGCTGCTCGAGAAGCACCAGGGCGACGAGGATCGCCTTGTGGCTCTCGCCGAGGACGCCCTCCGCGGCAACTGGGCCCTCCTCGATGGGGTGGAGGCGCGAACGACATGAGGCTCAGCGTCCTCTGGCGCGGCCTCGCGGGTCATCCACTCCACCCGCCGCTGACGGACGCGACGATCGGCATCTACACGCTCGCCACGGCGATGGCCCTGCTCTCCCGCCTCGGGGTGAGCGAGGTGAACACGGCCACCGTCTGGTGGATCGCGCTGGTCGCCGGCCTCGTGACGACGGTCCCCACCGCGCTGACCGGCTTCTTCGACTGGCTCGAGATCGCTCGCGGCACGCCGCTCTGGCGGACGGCCACGGCGCACATGGCGGCGATGCTGATCGCGACGATCTTCTTCGCGGTCACAGCCGGGGCGGGGCACAACAACTACGTCGACGGCGAGGTCAGCGGGAGCTCGCTCGTGCTCACGCTCGTCGGGTTCGCTGTGCTGACGCTGGGCGGCTGGCTCGGCGGCTCAGTCGTCTACGTGCACGGCATGCGCGTCCTCAACCTCGTCAACGAGCCGACAAGGCGTGCAGCCGCCCCGGTTGAGCACCCGGAACAAAGGGACGCTGAGGCCTAGGCTTCGGTTAGACCGAGCGACTTCTCGATGGCGCCCTTCGGCTGGGCGCCGATCGCGGCTGCGGCGGGCTCGCCGTCGCGGAAGAGGATTATCGTCGGAATCGAGGCGATGCCGTACTTCGCAGCGAGGTCCTGCTCCTCGTCGATGTTCACCTTGACGAGCTTCAGCTCGTCGCCGCGCTCCTCGACGATCTTGTCGAGCACGGGCGAGACGGCGTGACAGGGACCGCACCATTCGGCCCAGAAGTCGACGATGACGGGCTTGTCCGATTGGAGGACTTCCTGCTCGAAGGTCGTTTCGGTCACTGCTGTGCTCATTCAAAAATCCTTTCGCGTCGTTTGATTCATCAACGTAACGGCACCTAGAACGATTCCCGCCCCTCCGTAGAATCGAACACTAGTGACGGAGATCTTCGCCCAGCTACCGGCTTTCCCGGACCACCCGGCTCTCGAGCGCGACGTTCTCGCCTGGTGGGAGTCGGAGCGGGTCTTCGAGCAGCTGCGGGAGCAGAACCGAGGCGGAGAGCGCTTCAGCTTCATCGACGGCCCGAAGACGGCAAACACCGTGGACGGACTGGGCGTCCACCACCTGTGGGGTCGAACATACAAGGACGTCTTCCAGCGCTACAAGGCCCTGCGCGGCTTCGACCAGCGATACCAGAACGGCTTCGACTGCCAGGGGCTCTGGGTCGAGGTCAAGGTCGAGCGCGACCTCGGGCTGAACTCGAAGCACGAGATCGAGGAGTACGGTCTCGCCGAGTTCGCACGCAAGTGCCGCGACCTCGTCGCCGAGTCGGCGCGGGTGGTCACGAAGCAGTCGATCCGCCTCGGTCAATGGATGGATTGGGGCAACGACTACTACACGTTTAGTGACACGAACATCGAGTACATCTGGCGCTTCCTGAAGGAGCTCCAGGAGCGCGGTTGGCTCTTTCAGGGACACCGCTCGACGGAGTGGTGCCCACGCTGCGGGACGTCGATCTCGCAGCACGAGCTCTCGCAGGCCGACGTCTACAAGGAGAAGTCGGATCCATCGCTCTTCGTGCGCTTCCCGCTCAAGGGCCGTGAGGGCGAGTCGCTCGTCATCTGGACGACGACTCCCTGGACCCTGCCGGCCAACGTCGCGGCCGCCGTGAATCCGGACGCGGAATACGGCAAGCGCGACAACGGCGAGTGGGTGGCCGTCGCGCGCTACCCAGAAGATCACTTCGTCGAGCGAGCTCGCGGCGCCGA
>JACCXX010000018.1 GCA_013696805.1 Actinomycetota bacterium | reverse complement strand
GAGCGCGCGATGACGAGCCGCTGGATCTCGCTCGTGCCTTCGTAGATCTCCGTGATCTTCGCGTCCCGGTAGTACCGCTCCACGGGGAACTCCTTCGTGTAGCCGTAGCCGCCGAAGATCTGGATCGCCTCGGCGGTCTGCCGCCGCGCCATCTCCGACGCGAACAGCTTCGCCTTGGCGCCCTCCTCGGTGTGCGGCCGGCCCTGCTGCTTCAGCCAGGCAGCCCGGTAGACGAGCAGCCGCGCGGCGTCGATCTCGGTCGCCATGTCGGCCAGCTTCCACTGGATGGCCTGGAACTCGGCGATCCGCTTGCCGAACTGCTTCCGTTCCAGCGAGTAGGCCCGCGCGGCCTCGTACGCCGCCTGCGCGATGCCGAGCGCCTGGGCGGCGATCCCGATGCGGCCCCCGTCGAGAGTTGCCATCGCCACCTCGAAGCCTTTGCCCTCTCCGTGCAACATGCGCTCCGGCCCGACCTCGGCGCCCTCGACGACGATGTCGTTCGTGATCGACGAGTTGAGCCCGAGCTTCTCCTCGTCGCGGGTGACCTTGACGTGCTCGGCGTCGAGGATGAACGCGGAGACCCCCTTCGCGCCCGGTGTGTCGCGATCGGTCCGGGCGAAGATGAGGAACGTGCCGGCGTAACGGCCGTTGGTGATCCACTGCTTGGCGCCGGAGATCGTCCAGCCGTCGCCGTTCGCTGTGGCCGCGGTGCGCAGCGAGCCTGCGTCAGATCCGGCTTCGGGCTCGGTGAGAGCGAAGGCGCCCAGAGCCTCCCCGCGAGCGAGAGGCGGCACGAAGCGGCTCTTCTGCTCGTCGGTACCGAACCTGAGGATCGGAAGCGTCACCGCGCTGGTGTGCACCGCAACCGTGACGCCCACGCCGGCGTCCGCGCGCGAGAGCTCCTCGAGCACGAGAATGTACGAGAGAAAATCCGCGCCCGCCCCGCCGTACTCCTCGGCAACGCATGCGCCCATCAGACCGAGCTCGGCGAGCTTGCCGAAGAGTTCCCGCGGGAACCGGTGCTCGCGGTCCCACTCGGCGGCGTGCGGCTCGATCTCGGCAGCCGCGAACTCCCGCGTCAGCGCCTGGATCTCGCGCTGGTCGGCGCTCAGGTCGAAGTCCACCGCGCCGAGTATAAGCCTGGCCTTTTATGACATGTTTGTTATCTTTTATAGAGCTTATATGTTATGCTCATCGCATGACTAGCGCAGACCTTCTCCGTGGAGCTCGACTCCGTGCCGGCCTCACGCAGGACGAGCTCGGCCGGGCCGTCGGTCGCACCCAGTCCGCGATTGCTCGCTGGGAAAGGGGTCGGGTTCAGCCGAGCCTCGAGACGCTCCGCGAGCTCATCCGCGCGTGCGGGCTCGAGCTCACGTTCGGGCTCGCAACCTACGACGACTCGTACGACCCCTACATCAACGGACTGCTCGATATGGCACCAGACGAGCGAGTCGCGGATGCGATCGCCCGCGAGCGAGTGTATGCGCGAATCCGCGGAAAAGCCCTTGCCTGAACTTCGTTTCGGCGAGATCCTGCGCGTGCTCACAGACCATGAGGTGCGCTTCGTCGTGATCGGGGCGATCGCGGCGATCGCGCAGGGGTACCCGCTCACCACTCAGGACATCGATATCACGCCCGCCCGGGATCCGGATAATCTCGAGCGGCTTGCGGCGGCCCTCCAGGAGCTGGAGGCGCGCCTCCGCGTACCCGCTGACGAACAGGGCGTCGAGTTTCCGATCGACGCGCAGATGCTCGGGAACGCGGACATGTGGACACTTCGCACGCCGTACGGAGACCTCGACGTGAGTTACGTGCCCTCGGGCACGGGCGGTTACGCCGATCTGCGGCGAGATGCTCGAACCGAAACCATCGAAGGAGTGGAGGTCTTCATCGCGTCCCTCGCGGACATCATTCGCTCGAAGGAAGCGGCAGGCCGCGTGAAGGACCAGGCCCAGCTCCCTGCCCTTCGTCGTACACTCGAGCTCCTTCGGGAACGGGAGCGCCGCGCTCAGGAGTAGCTGTAGAAGCCCTCGCCCGACTTGCGGCCGAAGCGCCCCGCTGCGACGTGCTCGCGAAGCAGCGGGCAGGGCGCGTAGCGATCGTCGCCGAGGCCCTCCTCGAGCACCTCCATGATCGCCACGCAGGTGTCCAGCCCGATCAGGTCGGCGAGCGCGAGCGGGCCCAGCGGGTGGTTGAAGCCGAGCTTGGCGATCGTGTCGATCGCCTCGGGCTCGGCGACGCCGTCGTGGAGCGCCCAGACGGCCTCGTTGACGAACGGCATCAGGATCCGGTTCGAGACGAACCCGGGAAAGTCGTTCGCGACGGCCGGCGTCTTGCCCAGCTCGCGGGCGAGCTCGGTGATCGCCTCCGCAGTCTCGTCGGACGTGTCGCGCCCCCGGACGACTTCGACCAGCGCCATCACCGGCACGGGGTTGAAGAAGTGCATGCCGATCACGCGGTCGGAGCGGCCGGTAGCCGCGGCCAGCGACGCAATCGGGATCGAAGAGGTGTTCGACGCGAGCACCGCACCCTCGGGGAGCGTCGAGTCGGCGCGCCGGAAGACGTCCTCCTTGACGTCGGCGTCCTCGACTACCGCCTCGATCATCAGGTCGGCCGGCACGAGGTCCTCGACGGCCTGCACGCGTCCGAGTACGTCATCTGGATCGGCCCCGCCCTTCTCGGCCAGTTTGGCGAGGCTGTTGCGCATCGCCCCGATCCCACGATCGACGGCGCCGGGCTGTGCGTCGTGGAGCGAGACGCGGCGGCCCGAGGTCGCCACGACCTGCGCGATCCCTCCGCCCATCTGCCCCGCGCCGACGACGAGAACGTGCTCGAAGCTCACATCCGGGAGGCTACTCGCGCTCCGGGTCTGCGCGTCCAGTCGAAAGATCACTTGGAGTGTGACCTATGAAATCGAGGCGGCGCCGATTCCGTTCGGCGCCGCCTCGCGAACCCGGTTACGGCATGACTCTGAGGAGCATCCCGCTCGCAGCGTCGACCACCCAGACGCTGCCGGCCCCGTAGGCGACGCCGACCGGGTCGTTGTACATCCGGCCGGAGGGGTCACGCAGCAGGAGAGAAACCGCCTTCGAGTTGCTCGCGGCGTCGATCCGGCAGAG
>JACCXX010000157.1 GCA_013696805.1 Actinomycetota bacterium | reverse complement strand
ACGCGGAAGTCGCGTCCGCCGGCAAGGCCCTGGGGGAAGAGCTCCGAAGCGCCCTCCACGCCCCCGAGGTCCGTGGACACGGCTCGGCCGCAATCCCGGCAGACGAGGCGCTTGCGCATGTTGCCCTCGACGCCTCGGGTCGGCCGCTCGTAGTCATGAACGTCGATCTCTCGGAGGCGCGGGTCGGCGGGCTTCGCACCGATCTCGTCTCCAGCTTTCTCCGCGAGCTTGCGGAAGGGGCGGGCATCACCCTGCACGTGCGGCTGATCGGCGGCGACGACCCCCAGCACGTCCTAGAGGCGATCTTCAAGGCGCTCGGTGTGGCCGTCGCTCAGGCGTGCCGTCCGCGGCCGGGAAAAGGAGTGACATGAACGAGAAGACGGCAGTTCGAACCGAGGAGGCACCCGCGCCGTTCCAGGGTGCGCCGTACTCGCAGGCGATCAAGACGGGCGGGCTCGTGTTCGTCTCGGGCCAGCTCGGGCTCAAGCCCGATCACGGAGAGATCGTCGGCTCGACGATCGAGGAGCAGACCGAGCAGGTCATGAAGAACCTCGGCGCTATTCTCGCGGCGGCCGGAAGCGGGCTCGACCGGCTGATCAAGACGACCGTTTTCCTGACGAACCTCGGCGACTTCCAGGGCATGAACGAGGTCTATGCTCGGCACGTGGGGGAGACGCCGCCCGCCCGCGCCACGATCGAGGTGAGCGCGCTTCCGTCCGGCGCGCTGGTGGAGATCGAGGGTATCGCGGCCGTCTGATCCCGCGAGCCCGGCTCAATCACCCTAATCAGGTACCCCCAACCTCCTCCCCAATGCGAGCGTAGCGGGGAAAGCCGCACGCGTGTGGAACCGATCTGTGCCGGAATTGCACGACTTGCAGCCAAAACGAGAGGCAGAATGAGGCGAGAGAGATGCGCGCGACGGAAGTCATCGCCACCCACGGCAACACCGATTTCGACGCTTTCGCGGCAATGCTCGCTGCGCGCCGGCTCTATCCGGCCGCGGTCGTCTGTGTGCCCGGCACGCTGAACAGGAACGTGAGGGAGTTCTATCGTCTCTACGCCGACGAGGTCGACGCTGTGGAGGCCTCCCGGCTGGAGCTCGACGCAGTGCGGCGCCTGATCGTCGTCGAGACTCAGCAGGCGTCGCGGCTGGGCGACCTGGAGCAGGTCGCTCTCGACCCCGCCGTCGAGAAGGCCGTCTTCGACCACCACACGGGCGAGTCGCTTCCGGCTTGGGTTGCGCCCGAGAATGCAGTTCTCTCCGAGGACGGCGCGCTGACCACCACCCTGGTCGGCATCCTGGCCGAGCGGGAGATCGCAGTGACGCCGCTCGAGGCAACCGCCTTCGCGCTCGGCATCCATGAGGACACGGGCTCGCTGACCTATGCCAGCGCCACCCAGCGCGACGCCGACGCGCTCGCCTGGTGCCTGCGCCACGGCGCGCGCCAGGCCGAGGTCGCTACGTATCTCCACGTCCCTCTTGCGGTGGGTGAACGCGATCTTCTGCACGCGCTGCTGGCCGCCCTCGAAAGCCATCAAGTCGCAGGCATCGAGCTGCTCGTCGCGGCCGTTCGTTGGCCCGAGCACGTCGACGGCATCTCGAACCTCGCGCACAAGATCGTTGATCTCACCGATTGCAAAGGCCTCGTGCTGCTCGTCGAAATGGACGAGCGCGTGTTCTGCGTAATGCGTAGCCGCACGGACGAGCTCGACGCGGCCGAGCTGGCCCGAGTCCTGGGCGGAGGCGGCCACGTCCAGGCGGCTTCGGCGATCTTCCGTGGGAGCCTCGCCCAGGCACGCGAGACGCTCTTCGCGGGGCTCGACTCCGCGCTTCGCGAGCCGCTCCACGCCAAGGACGTGATGTCGAGCCCGGCCAGGTCCGTCCATCCGGGCGATCCGGTCTCGGCAGCGATGGTCGCTTGCCAGCGGTACGGCCAGAGCGGGATCCTCGTCGTCGAGGGCGGCCGTCTCGCGGGCACGGTCTCTCGGGAGGATCTCGACAAGGCGATCTCCCACGGTCTCGCGCATGCGCCCGTCAGGGGCATCATGAGCTCGAAGGCCGACACGGCGAACGAGGAGACGCCGCTCGGCGAGCTACAGCGCCTCGTCTCGGCTTCAGATGACGGACGCGTCGCCGTGCTCGGGAGTGATCAGGTCGTCGGAGTCGTGACCCGGAGCGACCTTCTGCGGGCCACCGGTGCGCGGCAGGACGCTCGCGCCGAACCTGCCCCGAGCCTCGCCGACGAGCTAGATGGCATCGAGCGTCTGGCGACGGTTTTCGAGGCCGTCTCCGCGATCAGCGAAGGCTATGACGGCGTCTACTTGGTCGGCGGCACCGTGCGCGACATCCTGCTCGGAGAGCCCAACTTCGACGTCGACATCGCAGTCGAAGGTGACGCGATCGCTCTTGCGGGATCCCTCGCAGACGCACTCGACGGTCGCGCCAGGGTGCACGAGAAGTTCGCGACAGCGGTCGTTCTCTACGGGGTCGGCGAGCGAGTGGACGTGGTCACGGCGCGCACAGAGTTCTACGACGCGCCCGCGGCCCTCCCGACGGTCGAGCACGCGTCGATCCGCGACGATCTCTTCCGCCGCGACTTCACGATCAACGCGATGGCCGTCTCGCTGAAAGGGGAGGATCGTGGCAGGCTGGTCGATCCCTTTGAGGGACGGCGCGACCTGCAGACCGGGACGATCCGCGTCCTCCACAACCTCTCGTTCATCGACGACCCCACGCGCATCTTTCGAGCCGTCCGCTATGAAAATCGCTACGGGTTCCGGATGGACGATCACACTGTCCGCCTTGCGCGCGGTTGCATCGAGATGGGCCTTGTCGGTGACCTCTCGACCACCCGCCTCCGCGAAGAGCTCGTCGCGCTGCTCGAGGAGGGGGACGTCAACCACTCCATCCCGCGCCTCGCAGAGCTGGGTGCCGGCACGGCGATCCATCCGCACCTCGCCGCCGACGAGGAAGCCGTCTGCCTCATCGACAGCATGCGTGAGCTCAACGATCGCTATGGGCTCGGAGTGCCTGCCTGGAGACTCGGCTTCATCGCACTTGCGCGCCAGCTTCCGGCCGACGAGGCATTCCAGTGGCTCGAGCGGCTCAAGGTGCGGCGCCGCGACACGGAGCAGATCGCCGCAGCCGTCACGATCGGGCCGAGGATCGTCGAACGCCTGCGTAGCACGGTGTCACCGGCGGAGGTCGTTGCCCTCGCCGAGCCGTATGCGCCGGATGCTCCGCTCTACGCGCTGGCGCTGGCCGATCTGCCGGCTGTCCACGACTACTTCCAGCGGCTCGGCGGTGTCCGTCTCGAGATCACCGGGTCCGACGTGGCCGAGCTGGGCCTGGCCGAATCACCGCGGGTGGGGGAGGTGCTCTCCGAGTTGAAGCGCCGCAAGCTGAACGGGGAGCTCGATGGTCGCGAGTCCGAGCTGGCCGCGGCCCGCGAGCTGATCGAGAGCGTGAGGGGATGAGCTCGACTGGAATCGGCATCGCAAGCGATGCCTCGGGCCCATGATTCCTGTTTTCCGGTGGGAGGCGCCAGACCCATACGAGGTGGCGTTCTCGACTCGAATCGGCGGCGTCAGCGACGGGCCGTTCGAGTCGTTGAACCTCGGCATTCTCACGGGAGACGAGCCCGACCACGTGATCGAGAATCGTCGCCTCCTGTGCGAGAAGGGAGGAGCCGAGCCGGAGCGGGCGACGATGCTGTGGCAACAGCACGGCGCCGGTGTAGTCAAGGCGACGGCCGACCGGGGCGTGATGACCGCCGGTTTCGGCCATCCGCCGGGGGACGGCCTGTGGACCGACGAGCCCGGCCTCGCGATGATGCTCATCACCGCCGATTGCCTGCCCGTTGCGGTCGCGAGAGCGAACGGCGCGGGTGCCGCTCTGGCGGTGCTCCACGTTGGCTGGCGCGGCTTGCTCGCCGGCATCGTCCAAGCCACGCTCGGCAAGCTAGGGGAAGGGTCCCTCAACGCCGTGATCGGCCCGGGAATCGGGCCCTGCTGTTACGAAGTGGGAAAGGAGGTCGCCACGCCCTTCATGGATTGCTACGGGGCAGAGGTGCTCCATGGTCGGAATCTCGACATGTACGCGTCGACCGAGAAAGCGCTCTACGCGGCGGGCTGCGCCAGCGTCGAGCGGGTCGAGGTGTGCACCTTCTGCCATCCGGATCTCTTCTTTTCGCACCGCCGCGACGGAGCCCGGACAGGGCGACAGGGAATCGTTGCTCGCATCCGCTGAGGAGATCCGCGCCCGGTACGGACGGCTGCGCGGTGAGGTCGGCCCGGGCGTGACGGTCGTCGCGGCGACGAAGTACGTCTCCCTCGAGGACATGGCCGTCGTGGCTGAGGCCGGGATCGAGGTGGTGGGTGAGAACCGGGCCCGGGAGCTGGAGGCGAAGCATGCGGAGTACGGCGACGCATTCCGCTGGCATTTCATCGGGCACCTGCAGAGTCGCAAGGCGAAAGTGGTGAACGACCTCTGCGAGCTCGTGCATTCTCTCGACTCCGAGTCGGCGGCGAAGCGGCTCGAGGTGCCTGCGCTCGTCCAGGTCAACCTGGCCGGAGAGAAAACCAAGTCGGGCGTGGAGCCGGCCGCGCTCAGCAGCTTCCTCGAGCTGTGCACCGAGGTGCGGGGGCTCGCGACGATGCCACCCGCGACCGGCGACCCCGAGGATTCCCGGCCTCTGTTCCGAAAACTGCGTGTGCTGGCCGAAGAACGCGGCCTGCGCGAGCTTTCTATGGGCACCAGCCAGGACTACAAAGTGGCGGCGGAGGAGGGGGCGACCTATGTCCGAGTAGGCGCTTGCCTCTTTAGCCGTTAGCATTTTCCCTGCAATGGGCTTCGCAGACGTCTGGAATCGCACCCTTGTCTACTTCGGCATCGCCGAGGAGGACGAAGACTGGGACGAGGACGGCTACGTCACGAACGAAGAGCTCGAGCGCTCATACAGCGACCGGCCGAACGTTCGCCGCCTGTCATCGCGCCGCCGCCGGAGCGAGCTCGACGACTGGACCGAGCCCGAGGCGGGACCGAGCGCCCGCACCGCGGTCCTGCGGCCGGCCGGTGGTCGACGTGGCCCTGTGGCGGCCGTTCCGAGCACGTCGCCATCCCGCGTGCATCTCGTCGTTCCGCGCAGCTTCAACGACGCCCAGCAGATCGCGGACAAATTCAAGGAAGGAACACCGGTGATCCTCAACCTGCAGGGCTCGGATCAGGATCTCTCCAAGCGTCTGATCGACTTCGCCAGCGGGCTCACGTACGCGCTCGACGGAAACATGCAGCGCGTCGCGGACAAGGTCTTCCTCCTGACGCCACGCAACGTCGAAGTGTCCGCCGAAGAGCGCGCCCGCATGCTCGAGGGCGGCGGCTTCTTTAACCAAGCGTAGGTCCCGGGCCACGGGCCCGGGACTCGACGAAAGCGCAAGCGCTTCCGTCGACGAAGAGCTCAGCTCGGTAAATGCCCACTGCACCGACCCTCGGTGAAGAGGAAGAGACGTTCTGGGGCCGAAAACGGCTTCCATGGGCGTTCACGCCGCTCTTGGGCTACCGCTGGCCGACGCCATCGACTCGGTCCAGAGCTTCGTGAACATCTTTATCTCCGTCTACATCCTTCTGATCTTCGGGTACATCCTCACGTCCTGGAT
>JACCXX010000156.1 GCA_013696805.1 Actinomycetota bacterium | reverse complement strand
CGGTCGGCATCGCCTCGTGCGGAGTTCCGGGGCTCCCTGCCGGCCTCGGCGCGCTCTGGGTTGCCCACGGTCGCCTCCCGTGGGCGCGGCTGGTCGAGCCTGCGCTGCGACTCGCGACACAAGGCGTGGCGATGCCGGCCGCGCATGCCTCCTGCCTGTCGATGCTCGCGCCCGTGATGACTATGAACGAAGGCGCGCGCATCTACTCGCCCGCGGGCTCAATCCTCCGGGAGGGCGACCTCTTGCACCAGCCGGGCCTCGTCACCGCGCTCGAGGCGATGACGGACGAGGGCGCGGCCACCTTCTATTCGGGAACGATCGCCGAGGCGCTGCTCGAGTTGATGGACGAGCGAGAAGGGCTCGTGGCGCGCAAGGATCTCGCAACCTACGAGTCACGCTGGAATGACCCGGTCGAGCTCGAGTTCCGTGGCCACTCCGTGCGCAGCCGGTCCGGGCTCGGCGACTTCCCGGGCACGCTCGCGAGCCTCCCTCGGCTCCGCGGCCTGGACGAGCCGGCACGCGTTCTAGCCCTCGCCGGAACACTCGCCGGCAAATCGGCCAGCACGGGAACGACGAATGTGGCCGTCCTCGATGCCGAGGGCAACGCCTGCGTCCTGACCACGAGCCTCGGGCTCGGCTCGGGCGATTTCGTCCCCGGCTTCGACCTGCACCTGAACAGCATGCTCGGCGAGGCCGACCTCATTCAGGAGACCGGCCGTCCCGGCGACCGGATGGCCAGCATGATGTCGCCGGCGATCGCTCTCGAGGGCGGCAACGTGCAGCTCGCCGCCGGCGCGGCGGGCGGAACACGTCTGCGCAGCGCTCTCCTGCAGGTCGTGGCGGGAGTGCTCGACGAAGGCCTCGAGTCGCAGGCGGCCGTCGACCGGCCCAGGATTCATCCGGTCGGCTCGGTAGTGCAGCTCGAGCCGGGCTTCGCCGCCGAAACACTTCGAGCACTCGAGCGAGCTGGATACGAAGTTCGCGTCTGGCCGGCGCGGCATCATTACTTCGGGGGTGTGAGCGTCGTTACGCCGAGCGGCGGCGCGGGGGATCCGCGGAGAAGCGGTGACGTGCAAGTCCTCCGGTAAGGACAGGGCTCTCGGCCATGACCCACCCGAGGTAACCGCAGTCCGGGCAACCTGGATTCGTTCGCACTGTCCCCCCTCCGGCGGGTTTGACGTACGCCGAGCCACAGGAGAGGCAGCACACCGTTTCAATCGAGCTCAGCGGTTCGTCTTCCGAGGGGATTTTCGACTCCACGCTTAGAGAGATTCCGCGATCCGCGATTTCCTGCGGTCTCTCACCCGATCTAACCCCTCTTGACACCGGGCCGCTAGCGAGGCCGAGCCGCTCTTCTCGTCCTTTCCAAGTCCCGAGCGATCTCGGCGATCAATTCCTGCTCCGAGTCGAACGCACGTTCGTCACGAAGGCGCTCCCAGAGCTCGACGATCAGACGCTGACCGTAAAGGTCCCCGTCGAAGTCGAGGAGATGGGGCTCCACCCGTCGCTCCCGGCCTCCGTAGTGCGGATTCGTCCCGATCGAGATTGCAGCTCGGTGCCCGCGCGCGCTTCCGGCATAGATGCCGAAGGGTGGCACCAGCAGGTTCGGCGGGATCTCAAGGTTCGCTGTCGGGAAGCCCAGTGTCCCCCCGCGGGCGTCACCCGCGACGACCGTCCCCTCCACCTCGAACGGGCGGCCGAGCAGACGCGCGGCTTCATCGATGCGGCCTTCGCGGAGCACGTCGCGAATGCGGGTCGAGGACACACCTTCGAGGAGCTCGACCGGACGAACGACGAAGCCGTGGGCGACGAACGTTTCGAGATTGCCGCGCCGGCCCCGGCCGAACCGGAAGTCGGCGCCCGCGACGACGATCTGAGCGTCGATCGTCCTCAGCACCTCATCCGCGAACTCACCCGGCTCGAGCCTCGCCAGGTCGAGCGTGAACTCGACGACGAGCGTCTCGTCCACGCCCAGCTCTTCGAGCAGCTCCAACCGGCGCTCGAGGGTGGAGAGCAAATCGACCTGGTTGCCGAGCGCGGCACGTGGATGAGGATCGAACGTGACCACCGTCGATCTCAGCCCCGTGTCGCGTGCTGTCTGGATCACACGCTGATGGCCCAGGTGCACTCCGTCGAACGTTCCGAGAGCCACAGCGCGCGGGGCAGGCTCGAGCGCCGACGGAGTGCGGGCGACCTTCACAGCTTGGCCAGCGCTTCCTCTGGAGCGATCACACGCTCCTCGTCTGCATCCTCGATCCGAAACGGCCCGACACTCGTGCGCCGGAGCGAGACACAGTGCCCGCCCAGAGCCTCGGCCAGGGAGCGGACGTAGCCGCCCGAGCTGAGGTGCGTCCGCAGTCGCGCGATCCGGCCGTCGTAGTCGAGTACCTCGAGCTCGTGGACAGTCGTGTGCCGAAAGGGCATGTCTACCTCGACCCCACGCCGCATGAGCTTGTACGCACGCTCACCGCCGATTTTGATCGCCGAAGCAGCGGGAATCTGCAGGTCGACCTCGCCGCGGAGAGCGGCGATGCGCTCGTGGAGCAGATCCTGGGCCGGAGGCTTGTGCTCCTCGACGATCTCGCCCTCCGGGTCTCCGGTGGACGTCGTCGCCGAGAGGTCGACCTCGGTCTCGTACTCCTTGGTCAGGCCCACGAAGCGCTGCGCCTGCTTGGTGAACGCGCCGAGCAGGACGAGGAGAAGGCCCGTGGCGAAGGGATCGAGCGTGCCTGCATGCCCGGTGCGAGCGCCGGTCTTCTCACGCAGGCCGCGGACGATTGCGAAGGACGAGGGGCCGGCCGGCTTGTCGACGAGCACCAGGCCGCTCGGGGTCAGGCCTCGCTGAGGAGCCCGAGGCATCGCTTGCGATGCCGCCCTCAGGATGCCGAGTCTCTGCTCGGCATCCGTCGGAAATGACCGGTCGACAGCTCTCGCGTCATCCCGAGCGACTGGACCAGGCGGCCGCGAACTCTTGCCGGATCGTCTCCGTGATCTCGTCGATGGATGCTTCGCTCGAGAACCCAGCCGCCTGACGGTGACCCCCGCCGTCGCCCGAGCGGCGCGCAATCTCGGAGACGTCGAGCTCATCCGTCGAGGCCCGCAGGCTGATTCGCCGGGGCACATTCCCGCGCGGTGGCTCGCGGATCAGCGCAGCCATGTCCGCTCCCTCGACCGCCCGCAGGTAGTCGATGATCCCCTCCGAGTAGGGCTCGGCCGCACCGACCTCCTTGAAGTCGTCCCGCAGCAGGTACGAGATCACGAGTCGCCCACCCTCGTACACCTGCGC
>JACCXX010000141.1 GCA_013696805.1 Actinomycetota bacterium | reverse complement strand
CGGAGGACGAGGTACAGGTGCAGGCCGATCAGCCCGAAGAGCGCTCCCGGGATCAAGAGCATGTGTAACGCGTAGAACCTGGCCAGGGTCTCGGAGCCGATCTCGGCTCCCCCGGCTAAGACGTTCGCCAGGAAGGGGCCGACGAAGGGGCCGGTGGCCTGAAGGTTGATCCCGACCACTGTCGCCCAGTAGGCCGTCTGGTCCCACGGGAGCAGGTAGCCGGTGAAGCCCTCCAGCATCCCGAGCGCGAGGATGAGGACGCCGATGATCCAGTTCAGCTCGCGCGGGTACTTGTAGGCGCCGAACAGGAAGACGCGCCCCATGTGGAGGAACATGAGAATGATGAAGACGCTCGCGCCCCACCTGTGCATGCCGCGGACGAGCCAGCCGAGGGTCACGTCGTCGGTGATGTGCACGATCGACTGGTACGCCTTGTCCGGATCCGGCTTGTAGTACATGGCGAGGATCACGCCCGTCAGCGTCTGGACGATGAACGCAGTCAACGTCGCTGACCCGAGCGTGTGCCCCCAGCTGATGTCGCCCGGCACTTTGCGGAGTAGGAAGTACTTGACGGCGCCGACCAGGCCCGAGCGCTCCTCGAGCCAGGAGAGTGGGTAGAGCGCGATCGTCTTGATCTGGTCGAGCCGGGTTGCGGGCGGCCTAGCCATCTAGCGCCCTGGGGGCTCAATGGGATAAAGGAGAGCTTCCGGGCCGTCGACGTGCTGGCCCGGGCCCATCAGTTCGTACTTCTTGATCTTGGCCTCCGAGCCCTTGCCTTCGACCTTCGAAACGCTGTACGTCTTGCTCAGAAGGAGCCGGCCGTTCTTGACCTTGAACCCGTAGCGGTCGAGCGCGCGCACGGGAGGGCCGGCGGTGCGGTTGCCCTCGGCGTCGTACTGGCCTCCGTGGCATGGGCATCCGAAACCGACCGCGGCCGCCGTCGGGATGCGGCGCACCTCGGTCTTGCCGATCATCTCCTTCTTCTCCTCCTCGTCGATCGGGAGTCCGTTCACCTGGACGGGGCAACCCAGGTGGACACAGCGGCTGGACAGGATCGTGAAGCTCGGCTTGCCGTCGAGCAGGCCGTTGTTACGCACGTAGGCGGTGCGGCGCGACACCTCGCCCTGCTCCGGGTCGAGCAGGAAGGTCGTGATCACGAAGCGGTTCTCCGCGAAGTCGTCGAGCGCACCCACGTCAATGTCGTCCACTCCCTGGTCGGTGAACGCGGGCAGGAGAGCGAAGCCCGCGACCGGCAACGTGACGATGCCTCCGATCACACCGCCGAGCCCGAGCGTCGCGCCTTCGAGGAACCTCGAGCGCGGGAAGCGGATGATCTCGCCCTCACCGGGCTCGGGCATCGCCTCCCGGCCCTTGTGGGCCGGAGGCGCCGGGCCGGCCGGACGCGTGACCGGCTCGGGCACGGCGGGCGGCTCGGCCGTTCGCACCGGGCTCGTGACCTCACGGATCCAGAGGAAGGCGAAGATCGCGGCGATGGCCGCACCGACGGCGACGATCAGCCAGCCGAGGACGACACCGAGCAGAAGAACGGCGATGCCAACGGCAAACCCCACCGGCCAGAGGGTCGGTGGAGGGACGTGCGGGCTGCCGTCTCCGCCGTGAGAAGCCACGTTCTACAGCGGATTCAATCGTTTTCGGAAAGCGCGCGTCAACGACGTAACAGTTGCCGCGACGAAGCGATGGGTCATTAGGGCGAGTCTAGGGACCGCGGCGGCGGCGAGCAGAGGGTTCGGCAATCGCTTTGTCCGTCGACCTAGCGCAGGCAGAGAGTGCCGAGGTTCATTGCGTACACGGGATGGAACTGCTGGCAGCCACACGTCGATCGCTGGCGTCGGCATCCATGAGGGTGAGCTTTCAGTCGCCGCCCGTGGGTGGGGATCTAATGAGGCGAGCGGCCGTGCCGGTGGTAGCGGAAGTACTGGTAGAGCTCGCCAAGCACCGGGACCGAGGCAAAGATCAGCCCGACGATGAGCATCCCCAGGATGACCTTTTTCCCCTCCGTCGCCGCGTCGGCGAGCGGGAGGAAGGCTGCGAGCAGGTCCGCCATGTGAGGGCGACTTTACCCGACGAGTGTGCTGTGAGCGGCAAGCGCTCGGTCCACCGCGGAGGGGTCCTTCGGGCCTCCGTCACCGAGCCCCGCGACCGTCGAGGCCCACGCCTTACCATCGCCTGGCTTCCCCTCCGCGCGAAGGTGGGCGCACAGGGAGATCAGCTCGGCCATCTCGGCGACCGCTTCGACCGAGCCGGTTCCGGCGAGATGGACGAGGCCCTGCGCGTAGAGGTAGTCGCCGAGCAGGAGCGCGGTGTCGCGGTCGCGAGGTGCGAAGAGGCGCGGCCGTCCGAAGTGGGCAAGGTAGCCTTCGTAGATTGTCTCCACACTCAACGCGAAGCGCTCCTCGCCGAGCAGGGAGAAGACCGGCTCCTCCGCTCGATCGCCGTCGGGCTTGAGCGCCCCGGCCCACAAGGGGCTCTCGGCCCGGGCACCGAGCGCGATCGCGCTCCAGACATCAGCCGTCGAAGAACTCACGCGCAGCCTCCAGTGTCCGGTCGATCTCCTCGTCGCCGTGCGCGAGCGAGGGGAACCAGGACTCGAACTGCGAGGGCGGGAGGTACACGCCCCGCTCGAGCATGTGCCGGAAAAGCGCGCCGTACCGCTCCGTGTCCGAGGCGCTCGCCTCGGCGAAGTTTCGCACCGGGTCGGTGCCCATGAAGAGGGTCAGCATCCCGCCGACCCTCTGCACGCGGCCGAAGGGGGCGAGCCCCTGCTCCAGCCGGCCGGCGACCCAGTCGACGGCGTCGTAGACCGAGGCGTCGAGCGCCTCGAGCACTGCGAGGCCGGCCGCGGTCGCGAGCGGGTTTCCCGACAAAGTCCCGGCCTGGTACACGGGCCCGATCGGCGAGAGCTGATCCATGATCTCGGCTCGACCTCCGAAGGCTGCGAGTGGCAGGCCACCGCCGACGATCTTTCCGAGGATCGTGAGGTCGGGCCGAACGTCGTAGAGCTCCTGCGCGCCCCCGCGAGCCACACGGAAGCCGGTGATCACCTCGTCGAACACGAGCAGCGCGCCGGAGGCATCGCACAGCTGCCGGAGCGTCTGGAGGAAGCCCGGCTCCGGCGGAATGACACCCATGTTGCCCGCGACC
Organism: Actinomycetota bacterium; assembly: GCA_013696805.1. GTDB lineage: Bacteria > Actinomycetota > Thermoleophilia > Gaiellales > Gaiellaceae > VAXT01. The sequence continues at coordinate 1,663 of JACCXX010000141.1, read as the reverse complement.
GGCTCCACGATCACGCACGCGAGCCCTTCCCCGTAACGCGCGACGGCCAGCCCCGCGGCCTCCACGTCGTTGTACGTCGAGACGATGGTGTCGGCGGCCGCCCGGGTGGTGACGCCGGCGGTCGCGGGCACGCCGAGCGTCGCGGGCCCGGAGCCGGCCTCGGCGAGCAGCGAGTCCGAGTGGCCGTGGTAACAGCCCGCGAACTTGAGGACGCGGTCCCGGCGCGTGAAGCCGCGGGCGAGGCGGATCGCGCTCATCCCCGCCTCGGTCCCCGAGGAGACGAACCTCACCTTCTCGATCGACGGCACCGCGTCGACGATCACCTCGGCCAGGCGCACCTCGCGCTCGGTGGCGGCGCCGAAGGTCGTCCCGTCGAGGGCCGCCTCGCGGACTGCCTCGACGACCTCGGCCGGCGCATGACCGAGGATGAGCGGCCCCCAGGACATGACCCAGTCGACGTAGCGGCTGCCGTCGGCGGTCTCGAGGTACGCGCCCTGGCCTCGCTCGGCGAAGAGGGGCTCGTCGACTCCAACCGCGCGCATCGCGCGCACGGGCGAGCTCACGCCGCCGGGGATCAGCTCGAGGGCGCGCTTGTAGAGGTCCGACCGAAGTTTCAGAGCCATCCGGCCAGCTCTTTCGCCCAGTACGAGACGATGAAGTCCGCGCCCGCTCGCTTGATCGCCGTCAGAGACTCGACGGCGGCCTGGCGCTCGTCGAGCCAGCCCTTGGCGGCAGCCGCCTTCAGCATCGCGTACTCGCCCGAGACGTTGTACGCGGCCACGGGAAGGTCGAAGTCCTCGCGCACGGCGCGGATGACGTCCAGGTTCAGCATGGCCGGTTTGATCATCAGCACGTCGGCGCCTTCGGCCACGTCCTGCTCGCATTCGCGCAGCGCCTCGCGCACGTTCGCGGGATCCATCTGATAGCCACGGCGATCGCCGAACGCGGGCGTGGAATCCGCCGCCTCGCGAAACGGCCCGTAGAAGGCAGAGGCGTACTTGGCTGCGTAGGAGACGATCGGCGTCCCTTCGAAGCCGGCCTCGTCGAGCGCCTCACGGAGCGCGGCCACGCGCCCGTCCATCATGTCGCTCGGCGCAACGATGTCGGCACCGGCTTCCGCATGGCTGACTGCGGTGCGACCGAGTACGTCGAGCGTAGCGTCGTTTTGCACCTCGCCGTCCTCGACCCGGCCGCAGTGCCCGTGCGCCGTGTACTCGCACAGGCAAACGTCAGTCATGAGCACGAGCTCCGGAAAACGCGGGCGCAGCTCACGGAGCGCTTGCTGGACGATCCCGTCGGTGTCGTAGGCGCCCGAGCCCTCGTCGTCCTTCTCGTCGGGAACGCCGAAGAGGAGCACTGCCGACACCCCGAGGCGAACGACCTCCTCGACCTCGCCCGCCAGATCGTCAACCGAGAAGCGGCCCAGCGGCGGGAGCTCCTCGTTTCGTCGCGTCTCGATCCCGACGAAGAGCGGCAGCACGAAGTCGTCGAGGTCGAGCCGCGTCTCCCGGACGAGCGCACGCAGCGCCCCGGTTCGGCGCATACGCCTGAGCCTGATGTCGGGAAACGAGCTCACGGCGCCAATTTTCGCGTTTCCGCCGTCTCTGCGGGCGGCACAGGCTCGAGCGGTCTCGTCTGCTCGATCTCCGCCTCGACGGGAATG
>JACCXX010000120.1 GCA_013696805.1 Actinomycetota bacterium | reverse complement strand
TCGACATATTGTTCGAGTGCGTGCCCGAGTTGCGGGGCCGCTCTGCGACTCAGGCGCGCGCGCTCCTGCCCGGCCCGTTCACGCTCGTCCTCCCGAATCAGGCCAGGCGGTACCGCTGGCTGACGGGGGAACGGCCCGAGACGATCGGCGTTCGCGTGCCCGAGCTTTCGGGACCGGGACGTGCGGTGCTCGACGCCGTCGGGGCGGTTGCCGCCACGAGCGCGAATCTGTCCGGGGAGCCCGATCCGCGGACGCTCGACGAGGTTCCAAACGAGATCAGGGAGGCCTGCGGCGCCCTCGTCGACGGAGGCGAGTTGCCCGGCACGCCGTCGACGGTGATCGACCTGACGGGCGCCGAGCCCGTCGTCGTTCGCGAGGGCGCGGTTCCGGCCGAGGAGGCGCTCGCCCGCCTTTAACAAAATGAGCTGCGGAGGCAGGCGGCTGTAGCAGAGCAGGCAGGCGGCGAGGTTGAGGAGAAGCTGCGTTTCGTCAGCGAAGCTCAGCGAGGCGCTGATCGAGGGTATCCGCGTGCGGTAGACGCGCCTCCGCGCCCTCGCGCATGAGCGCAAGAACGGAGACGGCAAGGGCTGCTCGGAGGGCCCCTGATTCAACCGCGCCGACGTGGGCAGCCTCGAATCGAGCCAGGGTCTCTGCTGAAAGGTCGTCGTAGCCGCGTGCCTGCACCGCGGGCAGCCCCTGGCGGAGGCAGGCAAGCGAGAGCGCGTGGTCGCGCACTACGCCGACGTAATGCTCCGCCTGCCAGACACGCTCGCGCTCGATGCACGCACGCGCGTGGAGCGCGTAGATGACGCCCCACCCGAAGAGGTCCCCCGCGACCGGCGGTGCGGAAACCGCAGACTCGCCCTCCGCTGTCTCACCGAACAACAGCCGGAATCGTGGCCCGGCGGGACGAAACTGAGCCGCCGGCGTCAGCGAGAGGTCGAACTGAAGCGCGTCCGGTAACAGGAATACGCGGTAGGTAGTCGGACCGCGCTCGAGGTCGGCAAGGTGCACCGCATCGAGCTCGTCGATGAGCGTGCGCGTCCAGTCATTGAGCACGTCAGCGACCGGCACGTGGTCGGCGATGCCGAAGGTGAGGTCCAAGTCGGAGAAGCGGTCGCCTCCGTTCACAGCCAGCGAGCCCACGGCGGCTCCGGCAACCACGCGCTCATCCTCCTCCGCGAGCCGTCGCAGGTGCTCGCGGAGAGCATCCCGCTGCTCAACGGTGAACACGAGGCGCGAGTCTATTGCTGCATGTGACCGAGCGGCGTATCGGGGCTGGCGCCGGACCAGCTAGCCGTACGCCCTGCCAAGTACGATCTGTTCGTGGCTGTCGCGCAGGAGACGCTCGACCACCTCCGTACCGCGGGGCTCGCGGAGATCGACCCGGAGATCGCTGAGCTGCTCGGCCGTGAGCTCGACCGCCAGCGAGGTCAGATCGAGCTCATCGCTTCCGAGAACTTCACCTGGCCGAGCGTGTTCGAAGCCGTCGGCAGCGTCCCGACGAACAAGTACGCCGAGGGCTACCCCGGCAAGCGCTACTACGGCGGCTGCGAGGTCATCGACGAGATCGAACAGACTGCGATCGACCGAGCGAAGTCGCTCTTCGGCGCCCAGCACGCGAACGTGCAGCCGCACGCAGGTGCCCAGACGAACATGGCGGTTTATCTGGCCGCGCTGAAGCCCGGCGACACGATCCTTTCCCTCGAGCTAGCGCACGGGGGCCACCTCACGCACGGGCTGAAGGTGAACTTCTCCGGCCGCCTCTACACGATCGTTCACTACGGCGTGAGCCGCGAGACGAACCTCGTCGATTACGACGAAGTCCTCAAGCTTGCGAAGACCCACCGCCCGCGGCTGATCATCTGTGGCGGTTCGGCGTACCCGCGGACCGTCGAAGCCGATCGCTTCCGTGAGATCGCGGACGAGGTCGACGCCCTGCTCCTCTGCGACATGGCGCATTTCGCAGGCCTGGTCGCCGCCGGCCTGCACCCGAGTCCGGTTCCGCATTGCGACTTCGTCACCTCGACGACGCACAAGACGCTCGCGGGCCCACGAGCCGGCTTCGTCCTGTGCAAGGAGGAGCACGCGCAGGCGATCGACCGCGCAGTCTTCCCCGGCATGCAGGGCGGCCCGCTCTGCCACGCGATCGCCGCTAAGGCCGCCTGCTTCAAGATCGCCGCTACCGAGGCCTTTCGCGATTACCAGCAGCAGGTGCGAACCAACGCGGACATGCTCGCCGAGACCCTGCAGGGAGGCGATCTCGACGTCTTGACCGGCGGGACTGACACCCACCTGCTCCAGGTCGACCTCCGACGCACCGACTGGACGGGCAAAGACGCCGAGGAGCGGCTGGACGAGGTCAAGCTGACTGTCAACCGCAACACCGTCCCGTTCGACGAGCAGCCGCCGACGATCGCCTCCGGGGTTCGGATCGGAACTCCCGCGGCGACGATGCGAGGCTTCGACGAGGAGGACTTCCGCGAGGTCGGCAATGTGATCGTCGACGCGCTCGGCGAGTCGCCTGACATCGAAGCACTCGCCGCTCGCAGCGAGGCGCTCTGCGACAAGCGCCCTCTGTACCCGGGCTTCCGCGGGTACCCCACGTACGTCGCGTGACGCCGGACGGCGTCACCGTCGTCACGCACCCGCTGGTGCAGCACAAGCTGTCCTACCTGCGGGACAAAGAGACGCCCACCGTCCACTTCCGCAAGCTCGTGAACGAGGTCACGCTTCTTCTCACCTACGAGGCGACGAAGGACTTTCCGACCGAAGAGGTCGAGATCGAGACGCCGCTCGAGAAGACGACCGTGCAGAAGATCTCCGGCAAGAAGGTCGCCGTCTGCCCGGTGCTGCGCGCCGGGGTCGGCATGCTGGACGGCGTTCTCTCGCTCGTCTCGAGCGCGCGCGTGGGCTTCATCGGCATGTACCGCGACGAGGAGACCCTGCAGCCAGTCGAGTACTTCCTCAAGCTCCCTAACGATCTTGCGGAGCGTGACGCGATTGTGCTCGATCCGATGCTGGCGACGGGCCGCTCGAGCGCAGCCGCGGTGGCCTCGGTGAAAGGCGCCGGCGCCAAGAGTGTGGTCCTCGTCTGCCTCGTCGCTGCCCCGGAGGGGATCGAGCACCTGCGCTCGGAGCATCCCGACGTGGAGATCGTGTGCGCGGCGATCGACCGCGGACTGGACGAAAACGGCTTCATCGTCCCGGGCCTCGGCGACGCCGGCGACCGGCTGTACGGGACGAAGTAGCCGCTGTAGCCTCACCTGGGTGATCATTCTCCGAATGGCCTCGCAATCAACTTTGGACGCCTAGCGTTTGGTCGAGACCCTCCGAGCGAACCCGGAGGTCATCTGGGGTTTCCTGCTCGCCCTCGGCGTCGTGCTCGTTCTGACGCCCGCGGTCGGGCGCTTCGCACGGATCCTCGGCGTCGTCGACCAGCCCGGCGAGACGAGGCGCATTCACATCCACCCCGTCCCGCGGCTCGGCGGCATCGCGCTCCTGCTCGGGATCTTTGTGCCTGCGCTCGCGTTCCTCGCTCTCGACGGGGCCTACCGGGGAATCCTGCTCGGCGCGGCGGTGGCGACCTGCGTCGGCGTCGTCGACGACTTCCGCGGGCTGCCCTGGTGGGCGAAGCTCGGCGGCCAGGGATCTGCGGCCGCGATCGCGATCGGTTTCGGCGTCACCGTCGACCGCTTCACCTTCCCCGTGCTCGGGATCCACGATCTGCCCGAGGTGGTAGCGATCCCGGCCACCTTCATTTGGATCGTGGCGATCATGAACATGGTCAACTTTCTCGACGGGATGGACGGCCTTGCCGCCGGCATCTGCGGCATCGCCGGCGGCACGTTCGCCGTGATCGCGCTCTCGCTGGGGAGCCCGCAGGCCGCGATCCTGTCGGCGATCGTCGCCGGCGCCTGCTTCGGCTTCCTGCACCACAACTTCTATCCGGCCCGGATCTTCATGGGCGACTCCGGCGCGCTCCTGCTCGGCTTCACCCTGGCCACGCTGTCCGTCCAGGGCCTGCTCAAGACCGCCGCGACCGTGGCCCTCTTCTTCCCGCTGCTCGTCCTCGCGATCCCGATCGTCGACACGGCGTTCGTGATCGCGAAGCGGCTCAAGTACCGTCAGCCGCTCTACACGGCCGATCGAACGCACCTCCACCACCGCTTCGTGAACATCGGCTTCTCGCAACGTCGCGCGGCCCTCTACATGTACGGCTGGTGCGCAACGCTCGCCGCCGCAGCCCTCGCCACGCGATTCCTGCCGCCGCGACCCCACGGCGAACTGGACATTTCGCACACGGTCGTCGACGCAGTGATCGGGCTCCTGGCGATCGCGACCTCGGTCTACATCGTCTACCTGCTCGAGATCGTGAAGCTCATGAACCCGCGCATTCGGCGCCGCGAGGCCGAGGCCCGGGCCCAGGAGCGAGTCAGCGCGTAGCCCGGTCGACGAAGTCGGACAGGACCTCGTTCAACCCCGGAGCCCGCGGGATGGAATGGCCTGCTCCCCCCACGACGCGGCGCTCGGCGCAGAGACCCTCCTCGAGTGCGTCGCAAATGGCATCGAACGCCTCGCTGTGCCCACCGGAGACGACCAGCTTCGGAAACGGCGCCGAGGCGAGCCCATCGAGCTCGATCACCGCTTCCCAGGGCGCTCGCTCGACCATCATGGCCCGGACGGACGCCTCCATTCCGGGAGGGAGCGGCGACGGTGCGTTGTAAACCGCGCCCACCGTCTCGACGAACCGGCGGAGGAAGTCCTCCGGAGGAAGGTCGGTCGGCCAGAGGGGCTTGAGCTTGGCGACGAGTCGCTCGACCACGGGATGATCGCGGGCGACTCTGAACGCCGGCGGCTCGAGCACAACCAGCGAGCCCAACTCCGCGTGAGGCGCCGAGACGAGTGCGACGACCCCACCGTAGGAGTGGCCGACCAGGTGGTCGCCAGGCTCGAGAATCTCGAGGAGCTCGCCGGCCTGAACGTCGAAGTCGATGTCCTCTTGCGGCGGATTGGGGGGATAGCCGCTCCGTGTGGGCATGACGAGCGTGTACCTGTCGGCAAGCTCCTGTTGGGAAGGCCAGCCAGCGTTCCCTCCCGATCCATGGACGAGCACCAGTCGGGGGCCGGAGCCGAGCGTCTCTACGTGCACCTGAGCGAGCGTACAAGGTCGGTCAGTTTCCGCAAAACCATGCGCCTTTCCGCTGTCACAAACTCTGGTATGCTCGCGCCGGAATGGAGCCTCAGCCCCGCTCGCAGTTCCAACCCGCCGGGGCGGGTGCTCTTCTAGCCGGTACCACTGCAGCAGGAGTCGGCGTCGGCGCGCTCCTCGGATGGGCGGTCGGATCGACCGGCATCGGCGCACTGGCAGGCGCCGTGGCCGGAATCCCTGCCGGGGTGTTCGTGGTCTATCGGCGCTACCGCGGGTACTTCACGTGAGAGCGCTTGCGACTCCGAGGCCGCTTCCCGCCACCCGCGTGCCGATGATCGCGGCCGGTGCCGCCGTCGCGCTCGCCCTGCCGGTCTTCCTCGCCGCCGGCTGGCGCGTGACCGGCTGGGTGCTCGGCGCGGTGCTCTGGCTGGCTGCTCAGGCCTTCGGGCTCCTGCTTGCGCGCTTGCCGATTGGGGCGGGTAACCTCGCCGGCTCTGGCGTGCAGGGGATCGGGATGATGTTTCGCGCGGCTGCCGTGATGGTGGTTGTCATCGCCGTGGCCGTGTCCGACGCGCGCCTCGCGCTCGCGGCTGCAGGCGTCTATGCACTCGGCTACACGATCGAGCTCACGCTCTCGATCCTGACCTACTTCGGCGGCGAGGCTGCCTCGTGAAGCGCGCGCTCGGCCTGTTCACGACCCTTGCGCTCCTCGCGCCGCAGGCCGCGATGGCGGCGGAGGCGAACGGCGAGGAGAAGTTCGACCCCTCTGTCGAGTTCGAGCAACACGCCTGGGTTCCGCTCGAGATCGGCCCGATCGACCTCTCGATCACGAAGGCAGTCGCGTATCTGATCCTTGGCTCGTTGCTGACGATGGCGCTCGGGATCGTCCTCATGCGCGTGAAGCTCGGGCTGAAGCCGGGTCGCCGCCAGGCGGTCGGCGAGATGCTCTACGACATCGCGCAGCAGAACATCGCCGAGCAGGGGCTGCCGCACAAGGCGATCAACCGCTGGTTCCCGTACGTGGCGACGCTGTTCCTGTTCATCCTCGTCGTCAATCTCCTCGGGTTCATACCGCTTCCCCTCTCGGACGAGAAATTCGAGCTGTTCGGCGTCGAGTTGCCCACTCTCGGTGTCTACGCGGCCACCTCTGCGATCTCGGTCACGCTCGCCCTGGCGCTCATGACCTTCGTCTTCACGCACTACGAGGGGATCAAGAACAACGGGCCGGTCGGCTATTTCAAGAGCTGGATTCCGGACGTGCCGAAGGCGATGTACGGGTTGCTCGTGCCGCTCGAGATCCTCGGCCAGTTCATGCGCCTGATCTCATTGAGCGTCCGTCTTTACGCCAACATGCTCGCCGGTCACATGCTGATCCTGACCTTCATCGGTCTCATGTTCGTGCTCGAGACCGTAGTGCTCGCTCCTCTCGTCATCCCCGCCGCAACGGCCTTCTACCTCTTCGAGGTGATCATCGTCTGCGGCATCCAGGCGTTCATCTTCGCCGCCCTGTCAGCCATCTACATCGGCTCGGCCATCGAGCCCGAACACTAGGAGGCTCAATGCTCGGACTCATCCTCGCCCAGGCCGACACCGCCGCCGACGCGGGCAAGGCAGTCGCCCTTGCACTCGGCATCGGGCTCGGCTCGCTCGGCGCCGGCATCGGCATCGGCAACATCTTCGGCTCCATGATCCAGTCGGTCGCCCGGCAGCCCGAGTTGCGCGGCGAGCTGCAGGGAATCATGTGGCTCGGTTTCGCACTCACCGAGGCAGTCGTCTTCTACGGCCTGATCGGCGGCCTGCTCGCCTTCGTTTTGGTCTAGTCCTTATGCCACTCGCTGCCAACCCGCTCATCGAGGTCTCCACGGGTCTGATGATCTGGACCCTGGTCTGCTTCGGGATCACGTTCTTCGTCCTCAGGCGCTACGCGTTCGGGCCCGTGCAGAAGCTGATCGACGAGCGACGCGCCCGGATCCGCGAGGCGCTCGAGGAGGCCGACAACGCGCGCGCCGAGGCGAGAAAGTTGCTGGAAGAGCACCGGCAGCTGATGTCGCAGGCTCGCGGACAGGCCGAGGAGATCCTCAACGAGACGCGGCAGATCGCCGAGACGCAGCGCGTGCGCATGCGCGAGGAGCTCGACGCAGACCGGCAGCGCCGCATGGAGGAGACGACGAAACAGATCCAGTCCGAGACCGCGCGAGCGCTCGAGCAGATCCGCGGCGAGGTCGCGGAGCTGACGGTGATCGCGACCGAGAAGGTGACCGGCAAGGTCCTCGACGACTCGGACCAGCGCCGGCTGATCGACGAGGCGATTGGCGAGCTCGATTTCTCCGTGCTCGAGGGGAAACGCTAGTCAACAGGATGGCCGTCGTTTCCCGCACCTACGCACAGGCCTTCTTCGACGCCGCCAAGGAGAAGGGCAGCCTCGATGTCGTCCGCGAGGAGCTCGACGACTTCGTCGCGACGCTGCACGAGGTCCCGGAGCTCGACGCGCTGCTGCGGAACCCACAGCTCAGCCCGGCGACCAAGTCCGAGGTGCTCGACAAGCTGACGGCGGATTCCGATGAGCTCGTTCGCAACTTTCTGCGCGTGATCGCCGATCGGGGCCGCGGCGGTCAAATCGAGGAGATCGTCCGCGAGTTCGACGGGCTCTATGCAGCCGAGCAACAGGTTCTGAACGTCGAATTGACGACGGCGTACGACCTCTCCGACGATGACGCGCGAGAGATCGTCGGTCAGATCGAGCAGGCCTCGGGCCGCACGGTCGAGGCCAGGCGCACAGTCGACCCCGATCTGATCGGCGGCATCGTTCTCAAGGCCGGATCGCTTCGCGTCGACTCGAGCGTGCGCGGCCGTCTCAACCGACTACGGCGAGAACTCGCCACAAGGAGCTGACGTGAAGCTACGCCCAGACGAGATCACTTCGATCCTGCGCCAGCAGATCGAGCAGTACGACGTCGAGACCGACCTTGCCGAGGTCGGCACCGTCCTTCAGCTCGGCGACGGGATCGCCAGGGTCTACGGCCTCGAGTCGTGCGTCTCCATGGAGATGATCGAGCTCGAGCACGGCGTCACGGGGCTCGCGTTCAACCTCGAGGAGGACAACGTCGGCGCAGCGCTCTTCGGCGACTGGGAGCAGGTCAAGGAGGGCGAGCCCGTTCGGCGCACCGGGAGAGTCGGTGACGTTCCTGTCGGCGATGCGCTCATCGGCCGGATCATCGATCCGCTGGGCAACCCGCTCGACGGCGGTGGCCCGATCGAGAGCAGCGAGCGCCGTCCGCTCGAGTTCAAGGCGCCCGGCGTGATCGACCGCCAGCCCGTGAAGGAGCCGCTCCAGACCGGCATCAAGGCGATCGACTCGATGACGAACGTTGGCCGCGGCCAGCGCGAGCTGATCATCGGCGACCGCTCGACCGGCAAGACGGCGATCCTCGTCGACACGATCTTGAACCAGCGCGGACAGGACATGATCTGCATCTACGTGGCGATCGGCCAGAAGGCCTCGACGGTCGCCCAGGTGTACGAACTACTGAAGGACGCCGGAGCGATGGAGTACACGATCATCGTCATGGCGTCGGCCGCCGAGGCGGCTCCGATCAAGTGGATGGCGCCTTATGCAGGCGCCGCCATCGGCGAGTACTTCATGTTCGACGGCCGGCATGCGGTCTGCATGTACGACGACCTCTCGAAGCACGCCGACGCGTACAGGCAGATGTCGCTGCTCCTCCGCCGCCCGCCGGGGCGCGAGGCGTTCCCGGGCGACGTCTTCTATCTCCACTCGCGGCTGCTCGAGCGCGCATGCAAGCTCTCCGACGAGCTGGGGGGCGGCTCCCTCACAGCCCTTCCGGTCATCGAGACTCAGGCGGGCGACATCTCTGCGTACATCCCGACGAATGTGATCTCGATCACCGACGGTCAGATCTTCCTCCAGTCCGACCTCTTCTTCTCGGGCGTGCGCCCGGCCGTGAACGTCGGCACCTCGGTGTCGCGGGTCGGCTCGAGTGCCCAGACCAAGGCGATGAAGAAGGTCGCCGGTCGCTTGCGGCTCGAGCTCGCCCAGTACCGAGAGCTGGAGGCGTTCTCCCAGTTCGGCTCCGAGCTCGACCCGGAGACGCAAAAGGCTCTCGCGCGCGGGGAGCGCATGGTCGCGACCTTGAACCAGCCGCAGTACGACCCCTGGCCGATGCAGGAGCAAGTCGTCGCGATCTACGCCGGGATCAACGGCTTCCTCGACGACATTCCCGTGCCGGATGTGCCTCGCTTCCAGCAAGAGCTGCGGGAGAACCTGCGCTCGGAGGGGGCGGTCATCAAGGAGATCGCTGAGACGGGCGACCTTCCGGACGAGCTGGCGGAGCGGCTGAACAAGGAGATCGAGCGCTTCAAGGAGCGCTTCCACGTGGCGGACGAAGAAGCGGCACCCGCGCCTTAGTAATGGCGACGGTGCAGGACATCGGCCGGCGGATCCGGTCGGTCACGAACACGCGGAAGATCACGCGTGCCATGGAGCTCGTCGCGGCGGCCAAGCTGCGGCGGGCGCAGACCAGGATCGAGGCGATGCGCCCGTACGCGGAGCGGATGCAGGAGCTGATGGTCGGCACCGCCCGCGCGAGCTCGTCGGTCCGCGGCCTGCCCCTCCTGCAGCGGCGAGAGATCAGCCGTGCGGCGATCGTTCCCCTCACCGGTGACCGCGGGCTCGCGGGCGCGTTCAACGCGCAGATCCTCCGCGAAGCTTTCGTCCTGGAGCGCGAACTGCGTGCCGAAGGAACGGATGTGCGCTGGCTCGCGGCCGGCAAGAAGGGCAGCTCCTCGCTCCGCTTCCGGCGCTACGAGCTGGTGCAGTCGTGGGCCGGCTTCAGCGACAACCCCCGGTACTCCGACGCGCAGGCGATCGCGAACCGCCTGGCGGAGCTCTACTCGAAGGAGGAGGTCGACCAGGTCTTCGTCGTCTACAACCACTTCGAGTCGGCGCTCGTGCAACGGGTCACGCGCCAAGAGGTTTTGCCGATTCCCGAGCAGGTTCTGGAGAGAGGTGACGATGATCACTCCGACGCGCTCCTCGGCGACTTCATCTACGAGCCCGAGCCCGAGCAGATCCTCGAGCGACTCCTTCCGGTCTACGTCGAAACCGAGCTCTACCGCGCGCTGCTCGAGTCGGCTGCGTCTGAGCAGGGCGCCCGCATGACAGCCATGCGGAACGCCTCGAAGAACGCGGGCGAGCTGATCGAGCAGCTGACCCTCCAAAAGAACCGCGCGCGTCAGGCGGAGATCACTCAGGAGATCCTCGAAGTGGTCGCCGGGGCCGACGCGCTAACTTCCTAATCTTCGCGCGCGTCTCAATAGTACGGCGGTGCACGCGCCGCTATGCTCCCACTCTTCTATGGCGACCCAGGATCGACGCGAAGTTCTCTCGGCCGGCGCAGGGCTGGCCGCCGAGATCGCGCTCGAAAGCGGCGGAGAGCTCGGCGAGCAGCTCCAGGAAGTCAAGGCCCGCGGGTACTGGGAGCAGGTCTGGCGCCGGTTCCGGAAGGACAAGATCGCAATCGCCAGTGGGGTCTTGATCATCCTCCTGTTCGCTGCGGCCTTCGGCGGTGCGCCCCTCGCCAGCAAGTGGCTCGGCCACGGCCCGAACGACATCTACCCGACCGCCGGCGTGAACCAGGAGACTCTGGTCCCGGCCGGCCCCTTGCACCACGGCGTCGACCTCGAGGGCAAGGAAATCTTCTTCCCGCTCGGCGGCGCCGACACGCTCGGTCGCGACCTGTTCCTGCGCCTCCTGTACGGAGCGCGCGTCTCGCTCGAGGTCGCGATCGGGGCCACGCTGATCTCCATGATCATCGGCGTGCTGCTGGGCGCGACGGCCGGCTACTTCCGCGGCTGGGTAGACGCCCTCATCTCGCGCTTCACCGAGATCACGATGGCCTTCCCGCAGCTCCTGCTCATCATCGCCCTTGCCGCGACGGCCGGAGACCGTCTCAACAACATCACCTTTGGAGTCTTCCCGCCTGGCGTGATCACGCTGGTCCTCGTGCTGGGCGTCTTCGGCTGGTTCTATCCGGCGAGGATCGTCCGCTCGCAGGTGCTGTCGCTCCGCGAGAAGGAGTTCATCGAGGCGGCCCGCATGGTCGGCTCGAGCGACTGGCGCATCATCCGCTCGCACCTCCTGCCGCACCTGGTCGCGCCGATCATCGTGTACTCGACGCTGATTGTCGCCCAGTTCGTGCTCGCCGAAGCGGGGTTGTCCTTCCTCGGCCTGGGCATCAAGCTGCCGACGGCGAGCTGGGGCAGCATCCTCTCGGTTGCGCCCGAGTTCTACACCCAGCAGCCGTGGCTGATGGTCTGGCCGGGGCTCGCGGTGCTGTTCACGACTCTCGCCTTCAACCTTCTGGGCGACGGCTTGAGAGACGCGTTTGATCCAAGAGGCGCAGCGAGCTAGTTCGTAACGTAGCGCACGAATTAGTTCTCAACCTCTTCTCAACCAGTCCTTCGCGCGCCGCTAACAAAACGCGCCCAAAACCGTCACATACCTCGAGGACGCACGTGCGACCTTAGTCAGCGGGTGGCTGGCTGTTATCACCGAAAGGAGTCCCATGCGAAAACGGCTCATGCTCTCCGTCGCCATGTTGGCGATCGGAGTTGGGCTGCTAGTCGCGGCCGGTTTTGCTACGCCGGCACAGAGTGGCACAGAGCGCGCGGGCGGTACGTTCAAGTACAGCCTCGACACCGACATCGATTACGTCGACCACGCTCTCGCCTATTACACGCTCTCTTGGGAGATCGAGTACGTCACGTGCTCGATGCTTCTCAACTACCCGGATGCAGCGGCCCCTCGCGGGTCCCGCCTCATCCCGGACGCTGCCGCTGCAATGCCGGTGATCGCGCGGGACGGGAAGACCTA
>JACCXX010000106.1 GCA_013696805.1 Actinomycetota bacterium | reverse complement strand
TGTAGAAGAGCGGTCGCCCGGACGTGAGCAGGAGCGCCGCCGCGATCACCACCATGGCCGGCAAGGCGACGAGGGCGAACAGCGCCGCCAGGGAGATGTCGAGCGCTCGAATCGCGACGTCGACCCCCTGGCGCCCCGGGGTCTCGCGTGCGAGTCGCTCGTACTGCTCGGCGAGGTGTTCAGCTTGGGTCTGCTCCTGCACCGCCAACGGCAGGATCGTAGACGGGGCCGGAGGTGCCTGAGTGCTCACTCCACCTTCTCTTATCTAGGTACCGCCGACCTCCTCCCCACCGCGAGCCTAGCGGGAGAAAACGCACGCATTGGTGTCGGATGTACATCGAAACAGCGCATAACAATCAACAGGTACGTCAGCATCGTTTGCATAACATTCGCTTATGGATACACGCCAGCTTACGGCCTTCTGCACGGTCGTCGAGCTCAAGAGCTTTTCGCAGGCCGCCGAGCGCCTCGGCGTCACGCAGCCCGCGGTCAGTCTCCAGATCCGCTCTCTCGAGCAGCGGCTCGGCCAGCAGCTCCTCGACCGCTCGGGACGGCGCGTCGAGCCCACTGAGGCCGGCCTACGGCTCTATCGCGGCGCACAGCGGCTCCTCGCCTTCGAGCAGCAGCTCGTCGAGGAGGTCGCGGGCGAGGCCGACGGTGAGCTCCGCGGCGAGCTTGCGATCGGTGCAGCCACCGGGCCTGGGGCCACGGTCGTCCCTCTGCTCCTCTGCGAGTTCCAGCGCGAGAACCCCGAGGTGCGCGTCGAGCTGACGATCTCCGACACGCAGGCCGTCGTCGAGGCCGTCGCACGACGAGAGCTCGAGCTCGGCATCGTGGGCGCGACGCCGCGCCATCGCTCCGTGGCCTACGAGCCGTTCTTCCGCGACGAGGTCGTCCTCGTGTGCCCGCCCGAGCATCCTTTTGCGGGCAAGACGATCGCGATCGACGCCCTCAAAGACGGAACGCTGATCGTGATGCAGGAAGGCGCCGGCGTGAGACAGGTGATCGAGGACGAGCTGCGCAAGCTAGGGACGCGCCTGAAGGATCTGGACGTTCGCCTCGAGCTCGGGCTCCAGGAATCCGTCAAGAGCGCCGTGGAGGCAGGATACGGCGTCACGTTCATCTCGCGGGCGGCGGTCGAGGGGGAGCTGGCGGCCGGCACGCTCGCCATTGCTCGTGTCCGTGGCCTGGAGCCTTCGCGCCAGATCTCGCTCGTGCGCGCGAGTGGCCGCGTCGGTACGCGCGTGGCGGCGGCTTTCGTCGACTTCGCAAACGCACGCGTCTGATGGAGATTCGTTGGGGTCTCTCCGAGCTTCCCGGCCTGCTTACCGAGGTTGGCATCAAGCGGCCGCTCCTCGTCGCGAGCGACCGCTGGTCGTCCGATCTGCTTCCCGTCGAAGTCGCCGGTGTCTGGTCCGAAGTGCCGTCCGACCGCATCGGTGATGCAGTAGAGATCGCGAGGGGGGGCGATGGGCTGCTCGCGCTCGGCGGGGGCAGCGCGATCGACCTCGGCAAGGCGATCTCGGCCGAGTCGGGACTGCCCCTGGTCTCGGTTCCCACGACGTACTCGGGCTCGGAGTGGACCGAGTTCTTCGGCGTTCGTGACCGCAACAGGCGAATGCAGGGTGGCGGCTCGGGAGCGACGCTCGCCGGTCTCGTGTACGAGCCCGAGCTGACGATGGGGCTTCCACGTGAGGAGACGGTCGGCACTGCATTGAACGCCCTCGCACACAGCGCGGAGGCGTTCTACGCCAAGGGCCGGAGCGAGCGAGGCGATCGTCACGCGTTCAGCGGGGCGCGGCCGATCTCCTACGCGCTGCCGCTCGTGGTCGACGATCCCGGGAGCAGGTACGCGCGGACGCGGCTCCTGGAAGGGGCGATGCGTTCGGGAATGGCGCTCGCCGAGGCCGGCATGGCGCTCGGTCACGCTATGGCCCAGGCGCTCGGCGGTCGCTACGGCCTTCCTCACGGCGCGCTCAATGCCGTGACGCTCCCGCCGGCACTCCGTTTCAACGAGCCGGTCGCGGGCGCCGAGATCGCGCGCTTCGGCGAGGCCATGGGCACTGACGACCCGGTCGGCCGGGTCGAGGAGCTCGCCCAGCTGGGCGAGTTCGCGCGGTTGCGCGACCTCGGCGTCCCAGAGGATGAGCTGGGCGAGGTCGCCGAGGCGGCTGCCGCTAGGCCGGCTGCGCGGGCGAACCCCCGGCCGGCCCCGGCGCCAGAAATCGAGGAGCTTCTCCGCTCCGTCTGGTAGCCAGGCCACGGTCTACTCGCGGACATCGTGGCCAGTCGGTGCGTTCTGAATGGTGATAACGGTTTGTTATGGCTGTCATAAGGAATCTACGGTATAGTCCCCCGCGTGGCCGCGGCTGCTCCCTTTGACGTGCTCGTAGTCGGAAGCGGGGCCTCCGGCCTCGCCGCCGCGGTATCGGCGGAACGGTCCGGCGCGAGAGTCGGGCTGGCCGCCAAGGATTCGCTCCAATCGTGCAACTCGGCGAAGGCCCAGGGCGGCATCCAGGCAGCCTTCGGGGCCGACGACTCTCCCGAGCAGCATGCCGAGGACGTCTGGCAGAGCTCACATGAGACCGCCGACCGGCGGCTCGTGGAGATCTTGACGGGCGAGGCTCCCCGGGCCATCCACTGGCTCGAGGAGCTCGGTGTCGAGTTCACGAGAGAGAACGGGGGCTACCGCCTCGCCCGCTGCGGAGGGGCGTCACGCAAGCGCCTCCTTCAGGTCGGCGACCGCACGGGCCACGCGATCACCAAGGCTCTGCGCGATGCCGTCGAGGCTTCCTCGATCGAGACCTTCCCGAAATCGCCGCTCAGCGGGCTCGAGCCGATCGAGAACGGGTGGCGCGCGCGCTGCGGCGAGCACGTGATCGACGCCGCGACCGTTGTCCTCGCAGCCGGCGGCCGTTGCTACCGCGAGGCGCAGGAGCGTGGCGAGCTCACTACCAACCATCCCGGCGCAACCGGCGAAGTGACGCAGATCGCAATCGATCTGGGAGCTGACAGCCGCGATCTCGACGCCCTCCAGTACCACCCGAACGGCGGAGCGTGGCCCTCCGCGATGCAGGGCTACTCGATCCCGGAGACGACCCGCTCCTACGGAGCCGTCCTGCTGAACGCCGACCGCGAGGAGTTCACCGATTCGCTCGGCCCTCGCGACGCCGTCTCGCGGGCGATCTTCGACGAGGTCGAGGCTGGGCGCGGCGTCGAAACCGAGGACGGTCGGCCCGCCGTCTACCTCGACACGACGCGGATCCCGGAGAGCGACGCGAACGTCTCGCTGCCGTACATGCTTCGCCGCTACCGCGCCGGCGGGATCGACCCGCTGGCCGCACCGATCCTCACGTATCCGGTGCTCCACTACCAGAACGGAGGCCTCGTCATCGACGAGCATGCAGAGACAACCGTCGATGGGATTTACGCCTGCGGCGAGATTGCAGGCGGAACGCACGGACGCAACCGGATGATGGGCAACTCGCTCCTCGAGTGCACCGTCTTCGGCCGGCGAGCGGGCAAGGCCGCAGCGGAGAAGGCCGCATGAGCGCGCTACGCGCCCGAGGTAGACGGCAGCGGGCTACACGGGATAGGCACGCATGAGCACGGTGGTGACAGATCTCCAGCAAGCGGTCGAGGATGCGGCAGCGCACCTGTACGTGTGGGCGCTCAAGGACATTCCGCAGGACCTCCGCGATGCGCTGGCCGGCGCCGCCGAACGGGAGACCTCGGTGCCCGGGCGTCGTGTGCTCAGCACCATCCTCCGCAACGTCGAGGTGGCGGAGCGCGAGAACAACATCGTCTGTCAGGACACCGGCATCGCGGTCTACACGTGCCGGGTCGGGGAGCACTTTCCGCTGCACCCGAGCCGGATCTACGCCGCGCTGAAGACGGGCACCGAACGCGCGACCCTCGAGCACCCGCTGCGCTCGAACGCGGTGCACACGATCACGCGCGAAAACACCGGCCCGAACACGGGTCACCGGCTGCCGATCGTGCACTGGGAGTTCATCTCCGACTGGGACGGGCTCGACGTCAAGTGCATCCCGAAGGGCTCGGGCTCGGAGAACATGAGCTTCCTCAAGATGTGCGTCCCCGCCGACGGCGTGAAGGGGATCAAGCAGTTCGTCCTCGAGTCGATCGTCGGGGCCGGCGGTAAGCCATGCCCGCCGGGGATCGTGGGCGTCGGCATCGGCGGCTCGGCCGACTACGCGATGTACCTGGCGAAAGAGGCCATCGCTCGGCCGGTCGGCACGCGGAACTCGGACCCGCACGTCGCCAAGCTCGAGGAGGAGCTCTACGACCT
>JACCXX010000085.1 GCA_013696805.1 Actinomycetota bacterium | reverse complement strand
GATTCGCGCCGACGGTGGCTCGGGCGAGCCGCAGATTGCGAAGGCCTAGCGCGCCCGAGATGATCCGCACGTGAAGCAGAATCCCACCGGCCCCGACCGGCGGTCAGGCGAGGATCGCCGATCCGGTCAGGAGCGGCGTAAGAAACAGCGCGAGCAGCGAGAGGGCGACCGGCCCACCGAGGAGGACCGGCGCTCCGGCGAAGAGCGTCGCGACGACGAAGGCAGTTAGCTCTGGCCCTCGGCGAGCGCCAGCTCGCGGCGGAGCTCGATCGGTAGTCGAAACTCGACCGCCTCATCGACCATGCGGTGCGCCGAGATGTCCTCTACGCCTCGCGCTCTGAACCAATCGCACACCCGTTCGACGAGCTTCTCCGGTGCCGAGGCGCCCGACGTGACGCCTACCGTCGCGACCCCGTCCAGCCAGGCCTCTTCGATGTCGGTCTCGTCGTCGATCAGGTGCGCCTGCACGCCGCCCGCGCGCGCGACCTCGACGAGACGGTTCGAGTTCGACGAGTTGCGCGAGCCGATCACGAGGAGCACGTCTACTTCGGCCATCAAATCCTTCACGGCCCACTGACGATTGGTCGTCGCGTAGCAGATGTCCTCTTTCTTCGGCGCGTAGACGTTCGGAAAACGACGGCGGATCGCCTGGATGATCTCGCCCGTTTCGTCGACGGAGAGTGTCGTCTGTGTGATGTAGGCGACCCTGGCGTCGGCCGGCAGGTCGAGCCCCTCGGCATCTGCGACCGACTGAACGAGGATCGTCGAGTCGGGCGCCTCGCCCATCGTGCCCACAACCTCCTCGTGCCCCTCGTGGCCGATCAAGAGGATCGTGTAGCCGTCCGCCGCGTAGCGGCGTGCCTGGACGTGTACCTTCGTCACGAGCGGGCAGGTGGCGTCGATCGTGTTCAGGCTCCGAGCCTCGGCGTTCACGTAAACGGAGGGCGCGACGCCGTGCGCCGAGAGAACCACCGTCTCGCCCGGCGGTACCTGGCGCTCGTCGTCGACGAAGATCGCCCCGCGCGCCTCGAGGTCGTGCACGACGTGCGCGTTGTGAACGATCTGTTTGCGAACGTAGATCGGCGGCCCGTGGAGATCCAAGAGCTTGTCTACGGTGTCGACGGCGCGCTCGACCCCAGCGCAATAGCCCCGCGGAGACGCAAGTAAGACCCGTTTCACCATACCCCCATCGTACTGTTGGGCATACGAGTCACAGTGCTCTTCGCCGCCGAAAGCCCGCAGGACTTGCGGCGGATTCAGTCCGGCCCGCAGGGTCGGACGAAAAAGAAGGCCCGCCGCTCGGGGGGTCAGTGCGGCGGGCCCTCTAAGTGCTCACCGCGGTTTTTGGCCAGCACGCACCAGCCGCGGATCGCATCGCCCAGTGCAGTGAAGCTAACGCCCTCCGCAGCAATTGTGAATAGGCCGTACGGCCCATCTTTGCAAGCCGTATATTCCATCCTCGATTATCGTTCGGCGTTGTCCCGGCCTATCATCCGCAGGGCCCCGTGAATCCCAGGAAAACCCTGTTCCGACGCCGCGGCGAGGAAGAGGCGCCCGCCCCTCCGAGCAACGCTCCCGGCGGCCCTGATCCGCGCCGCGATCGAAACCTCGAGGCGGTCACCTCGCTCTCGGCCGCACTCGCCCGCGGCGGCGATGCCACTGCCGTAGCGCAAACTCTTTTGGAGCACGTGGCAGAGCTGCTCGGCGTCGAGTTCGCGGCCGTTGCCATCATCGACGAAGGAACGCGTCGGGCGCGGGGCGTCTACGCCCTGGAGAACGGCCAGGAGGCGACCTGGTGGCGGGAGGTCTCGGTCGACTTCGAGACCGAGCCCTCGGCTATTGCGAGCGCCGCGTTCGAGGCTGCTCCGATCGCCGTCTATGACGTCGCCGCATCCTCCAAGGTCAACCGGCGACTGGCCGAGAAGGTCGGGGCCAAAAGCGCCATCTTCGTCCCGTTCGTCGCCGAAGAGCGTGTGCCGGCTGTCCTCGTCGCCGCCTCCACGCGTACGCCGCGCGTCTTCTCCGGCGAGGAGACGATCCTCCTTCAAGCCCTGACCGCCGAGGCTGCGCTCGCCCTGGAGCGGGCGCGCTCGGCATCGGCCCTCGAGGATGCGCTCGAGCGCGAGCGGCTCGTGGCTTCGATCAGCAGGAAGGTGCGCTCCGAGCACGACCTGGAGGCCGTCCTCCGGATTGCAGTCGAGGAGACGGGCGAGGCTGCGGACGTCTCTCGGTGCTTCATCCGCCTGGTCGGGCCTGACCAGGCGCTCCCGATTCGCGCGGAATGGGATGCCGACGGCTTCGTCCCGATCGGACGCTCGTCCGAGCGGCTCGCCGTCTCCAACCTCGCGGCCCGGGAGGGGCGCACGGTAGCGATCGGAGACATCAGAACCGACCCGGCGATAGACGATCCCGAGCTCGGGGGGAGGCAAGCCCTGACCGACCTCGGCACCGCGGCCGTCCTTGCCACTCCGATCAGCGTGTTCGAACGTCTGATCGGGATTTTCGGCTTCCACCGGCCGGAACCCACGACCTGGACGGACGGCGAGATCGCTCTGGCGGAGGCAATAGCCAGCGAGATCGGGCTCGCGATGCACACGGCGAGCCTGTTGGACGAGAACGCGAAGCGGCTCGAACAGCAGCAGGCCCTGCTCAAGGCCGCCCAGGCCGTCTCCAGCGAGCTTCGGTTGGAGACGGTGCTACAACGGCTCGTGGTCGAGGTGACGAAGCTGCTCGACGCCGACGCGTCTGACTGCTACCTGCTCGACCCGCAGGGCAAGGTTCTGCGCTGCGCCGCGGTCTACGGGCTCTCGTCGTCGCTGCTCGAGGTCGAGTTTCCGGCCGCGCGCGGGCTCGGCGGCGAAGCTCTCAGGGAAGGCCGGTCTGCGCTCTCCAACGACTACGACGAACGGAAGCAGCCGGTGCCGCACGAGGCCTATCAAGGCTTTACGGGCGCGATCGCAGCCCCGATGACGTGGTCGGGCGATTCGCGCGGCGTCCTCGGCGTTGGCACGCGGGATCCGGAACGCAACTTCGACCAGAGCGACGCCGAGCTGCTCGAGACGTTCGCGGGGCTAGCTTCTCTCGCGGTCCGGAACGCCGAGAGCTTCGAACAGAGCGTCCGCCAGGAGCGGATCCAGCGGGGCTTCTTCGGCATCGCCTCGGCGCTCGCCGAGCCGCTCTCGCAGCCTGCGACCCTCGACGCGGTTGCTCAGGCGGCGACCGAATCGCTTGGCGGCGCCGCCGCAGCCGTGCTGATGCCCGAGGTGCGTGGCCTGGCGCTGGCCGCTGCGGTGGAGCTGCCCGATGCGCTCGAGCTCCTGCGCGGAGGCCTCACTGACGCCGCGTCGGTGCTCCACACCTGCGCTGCCGAGCGCCGCCTGCTCGCTGCGCCGAGCATCGCGGACGACGACCGGTTTGATGAGACGTGGCGGGGCCTGGCGGTCGAGGCGGGCTTTCGCGCACTGCTTGCGATCCCGGTCGACCCGCCGCGTCGTGAGCAAGGCGGCCTGGTGGTCGTCTTCTTCGCCGAGCCGCGCGAGTTCATCGACGACGACCTGGAGCTCGCGCGGAGGCTTGCCGGGGCCGCCCGCGGCGCCCTCGAGCGAAGCGAGCTCTACGAGAGCGAACGCACGTCGAGGGCCCTCTCCCAGCAGCTTGCGCGCATGGGCACGCTCCTCGCGTCCGAGCTCGACCCCGCCGCGGTGCTCGACGAGGTCGTGCAACAAGCCCCTGCTCTGCTCGAGGCTGACGCAGCCTCGATCCGCGTCATCGAGGGCGACGAGCTGGTCGTCCACGCGGTGCAGGGGGAAGGCCTCGACGGCGCCGTCGGCTTCCGCGCTCCTTCGACGGCCTGGCTCGCCGGGGACATCATCCAGTCGAGAGCGCCGACGGCCCTCGCCGACGCCGGCTCCGACTCTCGCCTCCTCGCTGACGATCCGGTCCTGGCGGCGGGCTATCGCGCCTACCTGGGCGTGCCGCTCGTGGGCGCCGAAGGAGGGTTGCAGGGCGTGCTCGCCGTCTATCACCGCCGGCCACGGGCATGGCGCGACGAGGAAACTGAGGCGCTCGTTGCTCTGGCCGGCAACGCGTCGTCCGTCCTGTCGAACGCCGAGCTCTACCAGCGGGTCGCACTGGAGAGGGAACGGAGCTACGCGATCCTGTCGAACATCGCAGACGGCATCGTCGCCGTCGATCGAGGAGGCGAGGTCGTGCTCTGGAACACGGCCGCCGAGCAGATCACGGGAATCCCTGCAGTATCGGCCCTTGGACGGCCGCCGCTCGACGTGCTCCAGCGCGACCTCTCCGCCGGCCCGGAGGTCCCGCCCGGCGAGCGTCTCATGTCGATCCAGCGCGGGGCGGACCAGGTCTGGCTTTCACTGACCGAGGCGATCATGCGCGACCCGGCGGGGGCGGTCGCGGGTCGCATCTTCGCTTTCCGCGACGTCTCAGGAGAGCGGCGCGTCGAGCAGATGAAGTCCGACTTCGTCTCGACCGTCTCACACGAGTTGCGTGCACCGCTGACCTCGATCTACGGGTTCGCGGAAACGCTGCTGCGCCGGGACGTGCTCTTCGGGGAAGCCGAGCGCTACACGTTCCTCGGTTATATCGCGTCCGAGGCTCAGCGCCTGACCTCGATCGTCGACACGCTGCTCAGCGTTGCGCGGCTCGATGCCGGTGACCTCAAGGTCGAGCTCGCCCCCACGGACGTGGGGTCGCTCGTGGCCGAGGTCGTATCGAGCGCAGAGCGGAGCGGCGTGAACGGAAACGAGTTCGTCGTCGCCGTGCCAGACGAGCCCCTCGCCGCCTCTGCTGACCCCGAGAAGCTCAGGCAGGTCATCGCCAACCTCGTGGAGAACGCCGTGAAGTTCTCTCCCCGTGGCGCGACGGTCACGGTCGAAGCGAGGAGGGCAGGCGACGCGGTCGAGGTTCGCGTCGTCGACGAGGGAATCGGTGTTCCCGCCACCGAGCGGGAGCGGATCTTCCGGAAGTTCCATCGCGCCGAGGGCTTCGCCAGGGAGCGCGGTGGGACGGGGCTCGGCCTCTTCATCGCGCGGGGGCTCGTGGCCGCGATGGGCGGACGAATCTGGGTCGACTCCGCCGAGGGGCAGGGCGCGAGCTTCGCATTCGAGCTGCCACTCGCGGTCGAAGCGGTTCGCAACCGGGACTGATCGCCGGACCGCTTGAGTATACGGGCGAATATGGCGGCGAAGGTCCTGGTCATCGATGACGAGGCCCCGATCCGGCTTCTTTGCCGTGTCAACCTCGAGGCGGAGGGGATGGAGGTCGTCGAGGCCAAGGACGGCACGGCCGGCGTCGAGCTTGCCCGCTCGGAGAGACCCGATGTAATCCTCCTCGACGTGATGATGCCTGGCATGGACGGTTGGGAGGTTCTCCAGACGCTACAGGCCGACGAAGGGCTGAACGAGATCCCGATCGTGTTCCTGACGGCACGCGCGGAGCTCCGAGACCGGGCGCAGGGACTCGAGCTTGGCGGTATCGACTACGTGACCAAGCCGTTCAATCCTGTAGAGCTCGCTCCGCTCGTTCACGGCATCCTCGAGCGGGTTAAGCGCGGGGAGCGTGAAGAGATCCGGCAGGAACGGATTGCAGCGCTTCGCGACCTCTTAGTGGAGTAGGTCCCGCCCACGGGCGCGGACTCACCGAAAATGCTTCGCACTTCCGGCGACTACAAGCACGCCTCGGTCAATGCTTTGCTGCCCCGACCGGCGTAGCTATCCAGCAAAATCGGCGGTTACGCGTCGCGTCGAGCCACCTGCCACGCCGACGCCGATCCTCCTGAAGCTCGGGTCGAGCATCACGGACCGGTGGGAGGGGCTCGCCATCCACATCTGCACGACGCGCCCGGCGCTGAAGCCGGGCTCTCTCGCGAAGGCGAGGTTCTCGCCGAGAGCTCGTCCGCGGACGCCAAAGCGGCGCAGGCGCTGGGCGAACGACCCGTGCTCGAAGTACCTGCGACGAACCATGTCCACGGAGTGCGCACGCGCTGCTCGATGCAGGGCGGGCCCACTGGTGAGCGGGCGGCGGCCATGCGCGGCGCGAACGTCGTTTACGGCGCGGAGGATTGTCAACTCATGGCTCGAGGGAGCCAGTGCATTCCCTGTCGGACTGACGACGGGCGGGATCGTGTTGGCCGCGGCTGCTGACGGTCCGGCGATGCAGACCAAGAGCACAGCGGCGACGACACTGAGAAGGCGGTGGCTCTCAGGCATCAGGTGGGTCGGCGCGGCAGGTTACTGCCTTTCCCGGATAACACGTCAACATGTGAAAGAGAAACGCTTCGCTGGGCCTGGCCTCTACCACTTCGCCGAGCTATCCGACTACACTGAACCGCATTCGCGGGGTGTAGCTCAGCCTGGTTAGAGTGCTTGCTTTGGGAGCAAGAAGTCGCCGGTTCGAATCCGGCCACCCCGACTGACTGACGTACTGGTACGCCCCCCGACGCTCGACGATGCCGACGCTGTCGCGGCTCTCATCGCTGAGCGAAACCGCGTCGACTTCGGCGAGATCGAAGGCCTGACGTTCAGTGGCGCCGAGCTCCGCGAATGGTGGCGCCTCGACGGGGCCAGCCTCGAAACCGACGCGTGGCTCGCGCACAGCGATGGAGAGCTCGTCGCCTACGTGCGCGCCCGGCGCGAGCGCGACCTGGCGAACCTGGAGGACGAGTCGGCAATCCATCCTGACGCGCGCGGGCGTGGGATTGGCTGGCACCTTCTCGATCTCGCCGAGGCCTGGGCCCGCGAACGCGACCTCGAGCGCCTCCACGTCCACGTCGTCACCGGCGACGGTCGCCGCCTCGTCGAGGACCGTGGGCACGAGGTCGTCCGGTACTTCTGGCGCATGGAAATCGCCCTGGAAGCCGAGCCGCCGGAGCCCGACGCGCCCGCCGGCTTCGAGATCCGCGGGTACCGGCCGGGAGAGGACGACGAGGAACTGCATGCCGTCCACCAGGAAGCGTTCGCCGAGCACTGGGAGTTCACGCCCGAGCAATTCGACAGATGGCTGAAGTGGCGAGCGAGCCGCAGCGACTACGACCCGGAGCTCTGGCGGCTCGCAATCGCTGACGGGGCGATCGCCGGTGCCGCGCTCGCGTTCGGAGAGCGCCATCTGGGCTGGGTGCTCGATCTCGCCGTCGGACCCGGCTTCCGCAGGCGTGGGCTCGGTGAGGCCCTTCTGCGATCGGGATTTCGAGCGCTCTGGCAGGGCGGGCACAAGCGCGTCGGGCTGGAGGTCGACTCCGAGAACGAAACGGGTGCGACCCGGCTCTACGAGCGGGCTGGCATGAAGGTCACGCGGCGCTACGCGACGTACGAGAAACGGCTTTCCTGACCGCCTCTTTACGAAGCGCTAGCGGAATCCGCACGCACGCGCAGTAGCGTCAGCCGCGATGCGGGTCGCCGTCACCCTGCTCTTCGGTCTCTCGGCGCTGGCCGCCACCGTAGGCGATGCGGCCCAGCCGCGGGTGCCCGGGCGAATCGTCCTCGTGACGGACCGCGGCGGGAACGTGGACAACACGGAGATCTATTCGATCCGCGTCAGCGGTCGCGGGCGCCGGACGCTGACGCGGAACCTCGGACCAGACGGCGGCGCGACCTGGTCGCCTGATGGCCGCCGGATCGCGTACTGGTCGGAGCGCCTGGAAGGTCGCCAACGGGTTCGCGGCCTGTACGTCATGCGCCCGGACGGGAGCGGTCGTCGCCGAATCACCCCTGGGTACCTCGTCGTAGCGCAACACTCGGAAGGCGGGGTGCACTGGTCCCCTGACGGAAGCCGAATCGCATTCGAGGCCGAGCGAAGCCTGCGAGCAGGCATCTGGGTCGTGCGCCCGGACGGATCGCGGCTTCAGCAACTGGCGAGGGGGCGAGACCCGGTCTGGTCCCCGCGCGGTGATCTGATCACGTTCCAGCGGGGAAGCGGGATCTCGGTGATGCCGTCCAGAGGCGGAAGGTCTCGCGTTCTGACCCGGAGCGCGAATGACAGCGCGCACGCCTGGTCGCCGGACGGACGGACGATCTCGTTCGTCCGCAATTTCGAGGCGAGCCTCACGCTGGTCCTCTACACCGTCCCCGCTCGCGGCGGAGCTCTGCGTCGGGTCTACGGCCGGCCCGGAACGACGATCACGCGCCGGCCGGCTTGGTCTCCGGACGGGCAGCGCCTCCTCTTCAGCGCAGGGCGGGGGGTGTTCTACGTGTACGTGACGCGAGCGCGTGGCGGTGGTCTCCGAAGGCTGCGCCGGGGCGACTGGCCTGCGTGGTCACCCGACGGGCGCCGTATTGCATTCACCGTCGGCTCGGTTCTCCACGTCATGAGTGCCGACGGAAGCCGGCCGCGCAGGGTGCGCAGCGAAAGCCCGTCCGAGTTTCAGGAGGGCCCTGTCTGGTCTCCGGACGGCCGCAGCTACGTCTACGCAACGCTGCGCTCCGCGACCGACCTTGAGGTAGCCGTCATCAACGCCGACGGCTCGGGCCTTCGGGCCCTCACCCGGAACAAGGTTGACGACTTCTCGCCGGTCTGGTCGCCGAACCGGCGACGGATCGCCTTCAGCCGGAGCGGAGCAGTCTGGCTCATGAACGCCGACGGAAGCCGGCAGCGACGGCTTGTCCCCGGGAACGATCCGACCTGGTCTCCAACCGGCGGCCAGATTGCATTCTCGTCAAACCGCAGCGTGCACGTGGTCAGCGCTGCCGGAGGCCCACCGCAGATGCTTGCAGAGGGCTACTCGCCCGCCTGGTCGCCGAGAGGGGCCGAGATCGCTTTCGTCCGAGGGCTACGAGTTCTGACCCTGAACCTCGAGTCCGGTGCTGAGCGTCAGCTCGCCAGCTACGAGAGGTCATGCCCAAACGACTCGGATGGGTTCTCGAGCGTTGCCGGCCTCGACTGGTCCCCCAGCGGGGACCGGATCGTCGTGGCGTTCATCTGCGATGACGGGCGCTTCCCCACGGTGAGCCCTTCCGTCTTGCGTGCGGACGGGACCGGGAGCATTCCGTTCCCCCTCCGCGACTCTCTCTACCCGACGCGACTTGCGTTCTCGCCCGACGGCCGGCGAGTGGTCTTTGTCGCAGAAGACTCGGACGCCCGTGTCGCCACGGTCACGCTCGACGCAAAGAATCGGACAGCAGTTGTCAGGGGCGACGCGGGCCAGGTGCTCGACCCGGATTGGTGAGCTCGCCCCGGTAGGCTTCTGCCCGCTCGTCTCCGTGGAGGGCGCGCAGGAAGAAGTACGTGAACGCCGCGAAGAACACGAGCGCCTGCTCGAACGCCATGGTGACGCCCGCGATCTGCTGGTCGGTGATCGCAGAGAGCCCCCAGAGCCCGGGCCCGTCCTCATACCACTCGTAGAGCGGCTCCGGAACGAGTGCGAGCAGCAGCCCGAGCGGGCTCGCAAGGAGGAAAGCCGCGAACAGGTAGCCGGCACGCCGGCCAGAGCGGAGCCGCCAGGGCTCGTCCTGCAGGACCGGCCACCACAGAAGGCACCCCGCTCCGAAGTACATCCCATGCTCGAGGTGGAGCAGCGTCGCCTGATGGCGGAGCGCCGCGTCATAGGCGAAGGGCAGGTGCCAGAAGAAATAGACCGCCAGCCAGATCGCTAGCGCGGCGGGCGGCCACGTGAGGTATCGAGCCGGCGGCAGGCGCGCGATCGAGGCGGCCAGGAACGGAGGAATGCCGATTACGAGGAGGGCGGGCGCCCACTCGGCGAGGACCACGTTCTGCAGCAGGTGGGCCGACAGCAGGTAGTTGAGCGCGACCGTCTGCAGAGGCGAGATCGAAATGACGGCGAGCAGGGCCAGGCCCGCGCCGAACGAGACCACGCGCCAACGTTCGACGGGTCGGCCCCGGGTCGCCAGCGCGTACGCCAGCGCCAACGCCGGGACGAGGATGAGCGCGTCGAGGTCCCAGGCCCAGGCGGAGGCGTCAGGCCTCGGTACCGTATGCAGTTCCGCGGGCGTAGCTCAATGGTAGAGCCCTAGCCTTCCAAGCTAGTGATGCGGGTTCGATCCCCGCCGCCCGCTCTCTTGGTTACGGCTCAACCTCTTCAGGCTGCCGTGTCACTTTTCAAGAGAATCGAGCTGCTCAGAGACGCGAAGGTCGTCGGAGAGGTGTCGCGCCAGCGGCCGATACGTCCGGCGCGAGCGCGATGCTGCACGGCGTGGAGGAGCGCGTTGTCCGCTTCCGCGCCACGACGATTCTCACCGTCCTGGCTCTCACGATCGCTGTCGTGCTGTTGCTCGAGGTGGTCTGGATTGCACGGCAAGTCCTGACCTGGCTTCTGATCGCGCTCTTCCTCGCGCTCGCGCTGAACCCGGCCGTAGAATGGTTCCAGCGGCATGGCATCCGCCGGCGGGGGCTTGCTGCGGCACTGACGTTCATCCTCGCCCTGGCAGCGATCGTCGGGCTTTCGGCGCTCTTCATCCCGACGCTCGTCTCGGAGGCCAACGGCTTCGTACGCGCCTTCCCCGACTACGTTCGCGACATCACCGAAGGTCGGGGACCGCTGGGTCGGCTCGCCGAACGCTACGACATCGTCGAGCGCCTGCGGACGAGCGTGCAGGACGGCGGAGCCTCGAAGGTGCTCGGCCTTTCGAGCACGGCTCTGGCGATCACGAAGAGCATCATCACGCTCATCGTCGCCGCCCTGACGATTGCATTCATGACGTTCTTCATGCTCCTCGAGGGCCCGCAGTGGCTGGAGCGGATCTACTCGGTGCTGCCCGAAAACTCCCGTGATCGGTGGCGCGGTGTCGGCCACCAGATCTACCGGACCGTCGGTGGCTACGTAACCGGAAACCTCTTCATCAGCCTCATCGCCGGGAGCGCGACAACGATCCTGCTCCTGATCCTCGGCGTGCCCTACGCATTCGCCCTTGGACTACTGGTCGCCATCCTCGATCTCGTACCCCTGGCCGGGGCGACGATCGCCGCGATCATCATCACTTCCGTGGCGTTCCTCGACGGGACGCTGAACGGGATCATCGTGCTCATCTTCTTCGTCCTGTACCAGCAGATCGAGAACCACGTGTTACAGCCGCTCGTCTACAGCCGGACCGTGCAGCTCTCGCCGCTCGCGATTCTCGTCTCCGTGCTGATCGGCGCCGAGCTGGCCGGCGTGGTCGGCGCGCTGGCTGCGATCCCCGTTGCGGGAACGATCCAGGTGCTGCTCCTGGCGTTCATCGAAGAGCGAAGAAGCCGCCGCCGCAGCGCCAAGCCAGCCACGATCTAGGTCGAATCCCTCTTTTGGGGGATGCCTTTGAACGAGGCTGGCCGATGTCGGAGGCATGCGCACAATCGTCGCCTGCGCGGCCACTCTCACTGCTCTGCTCGTCGCCGCCCCTGCTTTCGCCGAGGTGAGCCAGAACTCCAACTGGCAGCTCCGGCAGGCTTCGACCGGTAGCGTCCTCGCTCGCCTGAAGGCGCAGCCGCTCTCGAACGGCGCCCTCGTGGCGCGCACGAGCGCGAAGCCGGCCAGGCCGGCTGTCTCGGTGGCGCGGTCGGCGATTCTCGCCGCCTACGAGGCGGACATCGTCCGTCGGATGAACGCGATTCGCACCGACCGCGGCCTCCGCGCGCTGCGCATTTCGCGCCAGCTTTCGGCGGCCGCCGCATATCACACGAATCAGATGGGACTACGGGGCTTCTTTGAGCACGAATCTGCGAACGGAGCCGAGTTCTGGAAGCGGATCGAGCGCTTCTACCCCTCGAGCCGGGCCGGTTCGTGGTCGGTCGGCGAGAACATCCTCTGGGGCTCACCTGAGATCTCAGCTTCCGCTGCGATCCGCGAGTGGATGCAGAGCCCGCCCCACCGCGAGAACATCCTGTCGGGCGAGTGGCGCGAAGTCGGTCTGGGCGCAACGCACTTCCCCTCCGCGCCCGGCGCCTACCATGGTGGTCCCGTCACGATCGTGACGGTCGACTTCGGCGCCAGAAGCTAGTTCTGAGCTCGCCCAGAGCGCGGGTACCCTTTAGGTCCACGCGCCTGTAGCTCAGTGGAAGAGCGGCGGCCTTCTAAGCCGCGGGTCGGGGGTTCGAATCCCTCCAGGCGCATGGCCCGAACCCCCGACCTCAGGGGCTGAGGCGGAACGGCGGGCACCGGTCGGTCACGAGGACGAACGCGTAGGCGACTACGCGATTTCCCCAGCACAGCACCCGAGCACGAAGTCGAACATGCCCCGGGGATAGCGGCCGGTGACGAGGATCGCGAACCAGGCGAGGATGATCCCCACCAGCGCCGCGATCCAGAGGAAGAAGAAGAGCACGATGTAGTGAGGGATCGCAAGCAGCCACTTCACGAGCGGCAACCACCGGTTCAGTCCCTGTTCCGCGTCCGGATAAGGGAAATCGAGCCTGACTGCCTGGTGCTCGTCGGTCGACGGATAGCGGTCGTGCATCAACGCGAGATAAGCGCCAACCCTGTTTTCGAACCGGAGCAAACTCGAGATTCCAGTCGAACCACCCCCACGGATACTTCGCTACTGTCCTCGCTCGCGAGGAAGTCGACCTGGAGCCAGATCGCAAAGACGATCGG
>JACCXX010000081.1 GCA_013696805.1 Actinomycetota bacterium | reverse complement strand
GGGCAGCAGCGCCGCGTCGCGAAGCAGGATGGTGTCGAAAGCCCCCGCACCGACGACCAGGCGGTTTCCGCCGAGGGCCGCAAGCAGCCCGAGGTGAAGCCGGTGGTCGAGGAGACGACCGCTCCAGTCGAGGAGACGACGGCTCCCGTCGAGGAGACAGCGGCTCCGGTGGCTGAGGCGCCCGACACGACGAGCAACGACCCCGCCGAGAAATCCGGCGCGGGCGAGGCTCGGAGCGACGAGACCACGGACAAGCCCAAGAAGAAGGGCAAATAAGTGCTGCTCCCCAAGAAGACGAAATATCGCAAGCAACAGCGCGGCCGCCGCGCGGGCGTCTCGAAGGGGCAGACGCGCGTGCAGTTCGGCGACTTCGGGATCAAGGCGATGGAGGCAGGCTGGGTCACGAACCGCCAGCTCGAGGCCGCCCGGATCGCGATGACGCGAAAGATCAAGCGCGGTGGGAAGGTCTGGATCAACGTCTTCCCCGACAAGCCCGTCAGCCAGAAGCCGGCGGAGACGCGCATGGGCTCGGGCAAGGGTGCCCCGGAGCACTGGGTCGTCGTCATCAAGCCCGGTCGCGTGATGTTCGAGCTGGCCGGCGTGCCCGAGCAGCTCGCCAAGGAGGCGCTCCGCCTCGCTGGGACGAAGCTGCCGGTCAAGACCAAGTTCGTGAGTCGGGAGGCGGATCTCTTTGAGAGCTAGGGACCTGAGAGGAATGAGCGACGACGAGCTCGGGGAGAAGCTCGCCGAGCGGCGGCAGGAGCTCTTCAACCTGCGGTTTCAATCCGCCACGGGCGCGCTGGAGAATCCTGCGCGCCTCAAGCTGGCAAAGCGCGAGATCGCGAGAATTCTGACGGTGCGAACTGAGCGCGAGTTCGCGAGGGAAGGCATCAATCCATGAGAACTGACGAATTCCAGATGGCAACTCACACACACACGGACGCAGAGCGTGGCTGAAGAAGAGAAGAACGAGAACGAAGAGACTCAGGGCGAGTCGATCGCCGAGGCCGAACCGACGGCGGATGTCGAGGCCGAAGCCGCGGAGGCAGAGGCTCCCGAGCCAGAAGCCGAAGCCATCCCCGTGGTCGAGCCCGGCGCCGAGGTCGAGGAGGGGCCACCCGAGCCGACGGCCGACGTCGTCGCGGAGGCCGACGAGCCAGCGCCCGCGGATGAGCCCGCGCCTGAACCGGCCGAGGAAGCCCCGCCCGCGGAGGAGGCTCCCGCGGTGGAAGCTCCTGCCGAAGACGCACCGGCCGTAGAGGCCCCGGCAGCCGAAGGCGAGCCTGGAGGGGCGGCAAGTGCTGGCGACGCGCCCGCGCCCGCCGCAGCACCTCCTGCGCGGAAAGCCAAGCCGAAGCACAAGCCCCGCAGCGAGCGGCGCCAGCGCTCGAAGCCGAAGCGAGAGCGCCCCGAGACCCGCAAGGCGATCACGCGCCTACCGAAGCCCGAGCACACGCGCGGCCGCCGACAGGAGCGGCGCGGGATCGTCGTCTCGAGCGCGATGGACAAGACGATCGTGGTCAAGGTCGAGACCGTGAAGGCGCACGCGCGCTACAAGAAGGTCATCCGCCGCTCGCGCAAGTTCCATGCGCACGACGAGCAGAACGTGGCGAACGTCGGCGACGTCGTTCGCATCGTCGAGACCAGGCCGCTGTCGGCGACCAAGAACTGGCGCCTGGTCGAGGTTCTGGAGGCCGCGAAGTGATCCAGCAGGAATCCCGCCTCCGCATTGCCGACAACACGGGTGCCCGCGAGCTCCTTTGCATCCGCGTCCTCGGCGGCTCCAAGCGCCGCTACGCGCGGGTCGGCGACGTCATCGTCGGCACCGTGAAGACGGCGACGCCGCAGGGCACGATCAAGAAGGGCGAGGTCGTGCAGGCCGTCGTCGTCAGGACGAAGAAGCCGTACGGCCGCAACGACGGCACCCAGATCGCTTTCGACGAGAACGCCGCCGTGATCATCGACGCCGCGCGAAACCCGCGCGGCACGCGCATCTTCGGCCCGGTAGCCCGAGAGCTGCGCGAGAAGAACTTCATGAAGATCGTCAGCCTGGCCCCAGAGGTGCTCTAGAGCCACGATGAAAACGATGAAGATCAAGAAGGGCGACACCGTTCACATCCTGTCGGGCAAGGACCGCGGCAAGCAGGGCCGCGTCATCGAGGCACGCCCAAAAGACAAGCGTGTCGTCGTCGAGAACCTGAACATGATCAAGCGCCACACGCGCCCGCGGCCGATGTCGAGCCCGAGCCGGATGGGTCAGCAGCAGCTCCAGCCGGGCGGCGTGATCGAGAAGGCGGCTCCGATCCAGCTCTCGAACGTCATGCTCGTCTGCCCGGTCTGCAACCGGCCGACGCGCGTCGGCATCGAGGTCAGGGACGTGAAGAGCGGCGAGTCGAGCCGCCGGGTGCGCGTGTGCAAGCGCGACGACTGTCGTGAGGCGATCGACAAATGAGCTCCAACGGCACTCCACGTCTAAAAGAGCGATACGAGAGCGAGTTGCGCGAGCAGTTGAAGGAACAGCTCGGCTACTCGTCGATCATGCGCGTCCCGCGCGTCTCGAAGATCACCCTCAACATGGGGGTGGGCGAGGCGAAGACCGAGACGAAGCTGCTGGACAGCGCGATCGAGGAGCTGACGACGATCGCCGGCCAGCGCGCGCAGGTCCGCCGCGCGCGCAAGTCGATCGCGAGCTTCAAGATCCGCGACGGAATGCCGATCGGCGCGCGCGTCACGCTGCGCGGCGACCGCATGTGGGAGTTCCTCGACCGGCTCGTCTCGATTGCACTGCCGCGCATCCGTGACTTCCGCGGCCTAGCGCCCGAGTCGTTCGACGGCCGCGGCAACTACTCGCTCGGTATCCGCGAGCAGATCATCTTCCCCGAGATCAACTACGACGACGTCGCGACGATCCGCGGTCTCGACGTCGCCATCACGACTACCGCCGAGGACGACCAGGCCGGTCTCGCGCTACTGCGCGGCCTCGGCATGCCGTTCGCAGAAGAAGGAGCGCAACGTACATGAGCACTGCACCAATGTCATCTGGCATCGAACGAAGCCTGGACGCCTAGCGTGGCTAAAAAGTCATTGATCGCAAAGGCCAAGCGAGAGCCGCGCTACAGCGTGCGGCGCTACACGCGCTGCAATCGCTGCGGCAGGCCGCGCGCGGTCTACAAGAAATTCGGCCTCTGCCGGATCTGCCTGCGCGAGCTCGCGCACGAAGGCGTGATCCCCGGCATGACCAAGTCGAGCTGGTAATGCATACCGATCCGATCGCAGACATGCTCACGCGTATCCGCAACGCCAACAAGGCGATGCACGACTCGACGACGATGCCGACCTCGCGCATCAAGGAGGAGATCGCCCGGCTCCTGAAGGAGGAGGGCTACATCACCGACTTCCGCGTCGAGAAGGGTGAGAGCTTCGACAACCTGACGGTCGACCTCAAGTTCGGCCGCAACAGGGAGCGCATCCTCACCGACCTGAAGCGCGTCTCGAAGCCGGGACGCCGCGTGTACGCTCGGAAGGACCGGCTGCCGCGCGTGCTCGGGGGGATGGGCACCGCAATCCTCTCGACATCGGGCGGTCTCATCACGAGCAAGACCGCTGAAGAGCGTGGCGTCGGCGGCGAGGTCGTCTGCTTTATTTGGTGAACCTGGCGGTTTTTCACCAACGGACTAAGAACAAACATGAGTCGAATCGGAAAACAACCAATTGAGATCCCGGATGGGGTGAACGTCGCCGTGGACCCCGGTCGTGTCACCGTCAATGGACCTTTGGGCGAGCTGACCCAGACCGTTCCGATTCGGATGAAGATCGACAAGGGCGACGGCACACTCCTCGTTACTCGTCCCACCGACCGCGGCCCTGACCGTGCGCTCCACGGTTTGACGCGCTCGCTCGTTGCGAACATGGTCGAGGGCGTCACGCGCGGGTTCGAGAAGAAGCTCGAGATCCAGGGGGTCGGCTATCGCGCTGCACTCCGGGGCACAGCACTCGAGCTGAACGTCGGCTACTCGCACTCGGTTGTCATCGACCCTCCCGCAGGCATCACGTTCGACGTTCCGGTGCCCACGGAGGTCATCGTCAAGGGGATCGACAAGCAGGAGGTGGGCGAGGTCGCCGCCAAGGTGCGCGCCGTTCGGCCCCCCGAGCCCTACAAGGGCAAGGGCATCCGCTACGAGGGCGAGTACGTGCGCCGCAAGGTCGGTAAGAGGGCCTGATGGCGGTTCTCACTCAGCGCGCATCGCGCGCGCGCCGCCACAAGCGGGTGCGCAAGAAGATTTCCGGCACGGCCGAGCGGCCGCGGCTCGTTGTCTTCCGTTCGAACCGCGGCATGGCGGCTCAGCTCGTCGACGACCTCGATGGCAGGACGCTCGCCGCGGCGAGCTACCTCCAGCTCAAGAAGTCGTTCAAGGGCAACAAGACCGCCCAGGCCGCCGAGGTTGGCAAGTTGATCGCAGACGCTGCGAAGAAAGCCGACGTGCAGGCCGTGGTCTTTGACCGCGGCGGCTACCTGTACCACGGGCGCGTGAAGGCGCTCGCTGAAGCAGCCCGCGAAGGAGGCCTGAAGTTCTAGTGTCCTTCCCGGCAGTTCATGCCGGTCTCTGGCCCGCGATCACGCGGCGCCAGAGCCCACCCTCGCCCTGGCCAAGGCTTTCCAGCCTTGGCCGCGGTCGAGTGCGATCTCTGACTTGGTGCTCGCGACCCAGAGCCTCCGCAGCACTACCGGAAAGGACACTATGAGCTCAGTCGAAAGACAAGTGATGGCACGCGAAGAGAGCCGCGAGCTCAAGGAGCGCGTGGTCGAGATCAACCGCGTCTCCAAAGTCGTCAAGGGCGGTCGGCGTTTCTCGTTCACCGCGCTCGTCGTGATCGGCGACGAGGTCGATCGGGTTGGCCTGGGCTACGGCAAGGCCCGTGAGGTCCCGCTCGCCATCTCGAAGGCCGTCGACGACGCCAGGAAAAACCTCTTCACGGTGCCGAAGCACGGCACCACGATCACGCATGGGATCGTCGGCCGCTTCGGAGCCGCGCGCGTCATGCTGCGGCCGGCCAGCGAGGGAACCGGCGTCATCGCCGGGGGCGGTGTGCGTGCTGTGCTCGAGCTCGGAGGGATTCGAGACATCCTCGCCAAGAGCCTTGGAACCACGAACCCCATCAACATGCTCAAGGCGACGGTCCAGGGCCTGCAGTCTCTGCGGCGCCCCGAGGAGGTCGCCGAGCGGCGCGGGCTGACGATCAGCCAGGTGCTGCCGACCAAGAAGGTCGTCGAGGCCCCCGAGGAGACACCGGCCGAGCCAGCCGCGACAACGGCCCCGGAGCCACCTGACGAGAACGAGGAGGCCGAGAGTGGCGAAGCTCAAGCTCCGGCAAGTTCGTAGCTCGATCGGCCAGAGCGCCAGGCACCGCGGGACTTTGCGGGCGCTCGGCCTGGGCAAAATCGGACGCACGGCTGAGCACTCGGAAGGCCCGGAGCTCGCCGGTATGCTGAGGAAGGTTCGCCACCTCGTCGAGATCGAGGACGGCGCCACGAGCTCCAAGGACTGAACCTATTTTCATGGCCTCTCAATCAACATCGGACGCGTAGCGTGGCCGAGAAACTCTCTCTCAGTACGCTCAAGCCCGCAGCGGCCCGCCGCGATCGCAAGCGCGTCGGCCGAGGCCCCGGCTCCGGCAAAGGCCGCTACTCGGGGCGCGGAATCAAGGGGCAGAAGGCCCGCTCGGGCTCGCACAAGATGCGGCCCGGCTTCGAGGGCGGGCAGAACCCCATCTACATGCGGCTCGGCAAGCAGCGCGGCCCGTACTCGAAGGACGCGATGCCGATCGGGCCGCACCGGACGAAGGTGCAGTCGGTCAACGTGCGCGATCTCGAGCGCTTCGACGGCGAGGTCACTCCGGAGGCCCTCAAGGAAGCCGGGCTGATCCGCAACACGCGAACCGACCTGAAGATCCTCGGCCACGGTGACCTGACCAAGAAGCTGACGGTCTCGGCCCATCTCTTCTCCGCGAGCGCGCGCGAGAAGATCGAGCAGGCCGGCGGCACGATCACGTGGCTGCGCGGCGAGCCGAAGCCAAAGCCGAAAAAGGTTCGAAGGAAGCCGGACCCAGCCGCCAAGAAGGACGCTGAGCCGGCCGACGCTCCAGACGAGGAGACGGGCGCCGCCGAGGAACCGTCAGTCGAACCCGAAGCCGAAGCGGAGGATTCGCAGGGCTGATGTTCAGCTGGCTCGCCAATGCCTGGCGCGTGCCGGAGTTGCGCCGCCGTGTCCTCTTCACGGCGGCCATCCTCGCCATCTACCGACTCGGCTCGTGGATCCCCGCGCCGGGCGTGAACGCCTCGGCGATCGAGGACTATTTTCGCGGCCAGAGCGGCACTGTCCTCAGCCTGCTGAACCTCTTCTCCGGCGGCGCGCTTTCCCAGTTCGCGATCTTCGCGCTCGGGATCATGCCGTACGTCACGGCCTCGATCATCCTCCAGCTGATGACGGTCGTCGTCCCTCGGCTCGAGCAGCTGCAGAAGGAGGGCGAGGCCGGCTTCGCCAAGATCAACCAGTACACGCGCTACCTGACGGTGGCCCTCGCGGCCGCCCAGTCGACGGGCTATGCGTTCCTCTTCGAGCGGCAGGGAGCACTCGAGGCAAGCCTGGGCCGGATGGTGCTGATCATCATGACCCTGACCGCCGGGACGACCCTGCTCATGTGGATGGGCGAGCTGATCACCAAGCGCGGCGTCGGCAACGGGATCTCGCTGCTCATCTTCGCCTCGATCCTCACGGGCCTTCCGCTCGGGATCAACGCCTGGATCAACGGCGGGGTGATGGAGCGCCTGTTCTTCCCGCTGATCGCAATCTCGATCATCGTCGCCATCGTCTTCATCCAGGAGGGGCAGCGCCGGATCCCGATCCAATACGCGAAACGGATGGTGGGCCGCCGCATGACCGCGGGTGGGTCGACCTATATGCCGCTGCGCGTGAACATGGCCGGTGTCATCCCGATCATTTTCGCCGCCGCCGTGATGGCCTTCCCGCCGACCGTCGGACAGTACTTCCCGCAGACGCAGGGCTTCGTCAACGAGCACTTCCAGGCCACCTCGGCGACCTTCCTGCTGATGGAGGGGGTCCTGATCGTGATCTTCACGTACTTCTATACGGCGGTTCAGTTCAATCCCGTCGACCAGGCCGACAACCTCCGCAAGCACGGGGGCTACATCCCGGGCATTCGGCCGGGCCCGCCCACCGCGCAGTACCTGGATCGCGTGCTGACTCGTCTAACGCTTCCCGGTGCGCTCTACCTGGCGATCGTCGCCGTCCTGCCGAGCCTCTTCATTCGCTACGGCGGCTTCTCTCAGGCCACGGCAGGTGCACTCGGCGGTACCTCCGTGCTGATCGCCGTCGGTGTGGCGCTCGACACCATGCGCCAGATGGAGTCGCAGATGATGATGCGCTCCTACGAAGGCTTCCTCAAATAGCGTGAACGTGTTGCTGCTG